>CANQTU010000001.1 GCA_947626925.1 uncultured Clostridia bacterium
TTCTTAAAGCTGAGTTTGGCTTTTTAGGTGTAACTGTTTTTACAACTGTACATACGCCTCTTTTTTGTGGTGCTCTATTATTTGTTAATCTTTTATTTTTAGAGTTCCAGCCATGTTGAAGCGCTGGTGCTGTTGATTTTGTTTCTCCAGTTTTTCTTCCTTTTCTTACTAATTGATTAATTGTTGGCACTTAAATTTCACCTCCTATTTTTTATGTTACAAAATGTTGTTGATTATTACGGAATTGCATATTACATGCAATTTATAATAACGAGTTATATTGTATCATGTTAAAGCTAATAAGTCAATAAAAAACTTGGAAATTTTTTCATTTCCAAGTTTTTTGTATTTTATATACTTTAATGTTCATCTTGTGACATAATATCTTTTACATCTTCTGCTCTTTGTTCTTGTGCTTTATCATTTGCACTTTTTATTGCCTTTTCTTCTGATACATCTACTTTTTCTATTGTATCACGTAAGTTATTTTTCTTTTCTGGTGCATTTAATTTTGGTGCTTCTTTTTTTGCTTCTATTGTTTTATTGAATTTATTTTTGATGTTACTAACACCTGTTAAAATTCTATCAAATATGTTTGCTTTTGGGTCTTCTTTTACTTCTGCTAAATTCATCATTTCATGAGATTTTGCAATCCCTTTTAATCTAAATTTAGCAAGTATTCCCATTCTTACATTACCTTTTTCTTTTTCACTTTCATCATTTCTTGCTCTTAAATCATATTCAACTTTTGTTGGCATATTTGGATTAGTTTCACCAATCTCTTTTATGTATGTTTCAGCAAAATTTGTATTATATTCTGCATCATACTTTTCATATAGGTTTAATAGATTTATATCAATTGGATACATTTTTGTGTTAATTGATTTATTATATTGGTTTTGAATCATTATTTCTCGTTCTTCCATGTTTCTTTTATTTAAGAATCTTTTATTAATATCCATTGACATTTTTATTTTATCAGTGTTTTCATCTATAATTTCATATCTACCTGTTCTTGCATTAATAGTAACTTTTAATGATTCTGGCAATTTTTCGTCATATTTAACATTATTACTTTTTTTACGACTTGCATAGTCTTTTAAAAATGGTGGTATTACTGGTTTTTGAGTTCCTTGCTCTTGTCTAACAGTACTATTTTCTTTTGAAATTACTGTTTCTAATTGTTTTTCTGCTTTTTCTTTAATTTCTTTCCAATTACTTTTAAGGTTTTTAATATTACTATTTTCTTCTGGCTGTTCTTTTTTATTTTCTTTTTGTAAGTTAAGGCTTTCAAGTATTTTGTCTAAACCTTTTTCGTTAAAATTTTCATCTATCATTTTTTCATAGCTATCAATTTCTAAATACCTATCTCTTGGTGTTTTTCCGTCTAAAGTTTCAAGTAATTCAACAGTAGGAGAAATTTCAGCTAATCTATGTTTATTTATTAGATATCTTTCTTTTGCTTTTCTTACATCTTGTTTCTCTGAATCTGATAGTTTTAAAAATTCCTCTTTTATCGTGTTATTTAATGCTATTTCTTTTTCTATTTGTTCTTTTTCTGCTTTTAATTCTTCAAAATTAACACCACTTACGTCTACATTTCTATTTTCATCTATATATTTCTTTTTATCTTCTAATAAACTCTTAATTTCAGCCTTTTTTCCAAAAATTATTTGTTCAATATTGCGATTTTTATTCATTCTATCATTATTAGCCATTATAAATTCGCTATGTTTTTCTTCTATTTTTTTTGATAAATCTTTATAAAAACCACTTTCTTTGTCTTCCATAGAATTTTGTTCTTGTCTAAGTTGTTCTTCTTCTTTTCTAATAGTTTCACTTTTTTCTGTTAACATTTGTGCTTCTTGTTGTTGTTCTTTTATATTTGCAATTTCGATTTCAATTTTTTCTAATATTTCTTCCATATTTTACCCCTTTCAATTTTAAAAAATATGTCTTTTGCAATTTTCACCTATTATAAATTATACCAAATTATATAAAAAATTGCAAGAAATTGACATAATTTTCATATAATTGTTATATTTTAGTAACATTTGTAACATAATAAAAGGGTTATTTAAGATTTTTTAAACTTCTTTCAGCTAATTTTTGGTATCTTGCTTTTTTATCTTTAATTTTCTTTCCTTCTAATTCTGGTAAAATTCCAAAGTTTGCATTCATTGGTTGGAAATTTTCGTTTGGAGTAGAAATATATTTTGCTAGTGCCCCTATAACTGTATATTCTGAAAATTGTCTTTGCTTATTTACCTTTGTTTTTAAATTACAACTTGCATTTAGACCTGCGACTAAACCTGATGATATTGATTCTACATAGCCTTCTACTCCTGTAATTTGTCCGGCAAAATATAGATTAGGCATTTTTTTAAATTGGTATGTTTCGTTTAATAATTGACTAGAATTAATATAGGTATTTCTGTGCATAACACCATATTTTATGAATTCAGCATTTTCTAGCCCTGGTATTTTACTAAATACTCTTTTTTGTTCTCCAAATTTTAAGTTAGTTTGGAAACCTACCATATTATAAAGGCTAGCTTGCTTGTTGTCTTGCCTTAATTGCACAACTGCATAAGGTCTTTTTGCTGTTCGTGGATCATCAAATCCAACTGGTTTTAAAGGTCCAAATCGTAATGTGTCAATTCCTCTACCTGCCATAATTTCAACTGGCATACAACCTTCAAAAATTTCTTTTTTTTCAAAATTGTGTAATGTTACAACTTCCGCTTCTATTAATTCTTTACAAAAGTTTTCATATTCATCTTTATCCATTGGAAGATTAATATAACTTTGTTCTTCTTTTTGTTGTTCTAGTCGTTTTTTCCATTGTTCTTGTGTTTCATCTTTTTTCTTTTCTTGCTGATAACGGTTACCATAGAAAGCTATATTAAAATTAATGCTATTTTTTTCAATAATTGGTGCTGCCGCATCATAAAAATATAATTTATCTTGACCTGTTATTTCTTGAATTTGATTTGCCAATTTTTCTGATGTTAATGGACCTGTAGCAATTATTACTATTCCATCTTTTATCATTTCTTTAATATCTGTAACTTCTTCATTTATTATTTCAATATATGGATTTTCTTTTATTGCTTTTGTAACTTTTTTAGCAAATGCTTCTCTATCTACTGCTAATGCTTGTCCTGCTGGCACACTAGTTTCATCTGCAATTTTAATTAATAATGAATCTAGTTTCCTTAATTCTTCTTTTAGCAAGCCACATGCATTTGTTAATAAATTAGATTTAAAAGAATTACTGCATACAATTTCCGCTAAGTTATTATTACTATGTGCAGGGGTGAATTTTTTTGGTTTCATTTCATATAGTTTCACTTTTATTTTTTGTTTTGCAATTTGGTAGGCTGCTTCGCATCCTGCTAAACCTCCTCCAATTACTGTTATATAATCTTTCATCTTTTTTTCTCTTTCTTTATTTTTATAAATGGGCAAGGTTTAATTCCTTGCCCATCTTAAACTATTAATCTCCACGCTCAATTTCTTTTTTTTCGCAGGATTGGTTTCCTACAGTGCAAGAGGTTTTGCATGCAGATTGGCAAGAAGTTTGGCATTCGCCACATCCTCCTGTCCTTACCGTTCTTTGGAGGTTTGCTCCTAAGGTCTTAATATGTTTCATCTGGTCTACCCTCCTTTCGGAATTTTTAGTTTATTATATAATTTCTAAATATTTAGAAATCTTGATTATTATACTACATTTTTTCTAATTAAACAAATTCATTATTTCTTCTTTTGATAATTTATTTATAAATGATGTTTTTGTGCTTAACATATTCTCTACTAATTCTGCCTTTTTTTGTTGCAATTCATAAATTTTTTCTTCTATTGAATTTTTAGTTATTAATTTATATACTTGTACATTATTTTTTTGTCCTATTCTATAAGCCCTGTCTGTTGCTTGATTTTCTGCTGATAAATTCCACCATGGGTCATAATGTATTACCATATCTGCACCTGTTAAGTTTAAGCCTGTTCCCCCTGCTTTTAATGATATTAAAAATACTTTAATTTCTGGATTTTCATTAAATTCTTCTACTAATTGAATTCTTTCTTCTACCTTAGTACTTCCAGTTAGTTTAAAATATGGTATTTTTCTTTCTTTTAATTCTTTTTCCATAAATTCAAACATTGAAGTATAACCAGAAAACAATAGAATTTTGTGTCCTCCGTTTGTAGCATCTTGGACAATTTCCATACATTGCTCTAATTTACTACTTCCGTCTTTATAGTTTTCTATAAATAAGCCTGGATGGCAACATATTTGTCTTAACCTTGTTAGTGCAGCTAATATTTGTATTTGACTTCTCTCATAACCATTTAATTCAATTTCGTCTACTATTTCTTGTTTTGCATCTAATAAATAAGATAAGTATATGTTTTTTTGTTCTTCTCCCATTTCATTATTTAATATAGTTACAGTTTTTTCTGGTAATTCAGTTAATACTTCTTTTTTGCTTCTACGTAGAATGAATGGTGCAATTAACATTCTTAATTTGTTCATTACATCTTCATCTTCATCTTTTACAATTGGTGTTTCGTAAAGATTTTTGAATTTTCTATAACTAAATAGATAACCTGGCATTATAAAATCAAAAATTGACCATAATTCTGCCAAAGAATTTTCGATAGGTGTTCCAGTTAAAGCAAATCTAGTTTCTGCTTTAACTTGTTTAATAGATTTAGCATTTTGTGTGTTACTGTTTTTTAAGTATTGTGCTTCATCTGCTATTATATATCTAAATGTATAATCTTGTTGTAAATATAATTCTATATCTCTTTTTAATAAATCATAAGATGTAATTACTAGGTCATATTTATCAATTTCTTTAATTTGACTTTTTCTTTCTGATAAGGTTCCCTTTATTACTAAAGTATTAAGGTCTTTTGCGAATTTTTTAGCTTCATTTTGCCAATTTAAAGTTAATGAACTAGGTGAAACTACTAAACTTGCTCGCTTTTTATTTTTCATTAACATGTCTATTTGTTCTTGACCTGGAATTATGTTTGTATCTTCTTGTACGTTTTGTACATAATCTACTATAATTGATAACATTTGGATTGTTTTTCCAAGCCCCATGTCATCAGCTAAAATGCCACCAAATTTATAATTATCTAAAACTTTCAGCCATTTAAAACCAGTTTTTTGGTAGTATCTTAAAATATTATCTAAGTTTTTTGGTACCTGAAATTCTGTTTCTAATTGTTCTTTATTAAAATCACTTACCATTTCTCTGTACTTAGTGTTTTTAATAATTTGAGTACCTTTTATTTTTTTTAGTAATTCATTTAAGTATAAAGTGCGGTTAACAGGTAAACTTATTTCACCATTTTTTATTTCTTTATAACTAACATCCATTCCTGTTATTAATTTATTTATAAAATCTATTTCTTGATTTTCTTCTAAATTAATAAAGCTTCCGTCTTTTAATCTATGATATTTTTTCTTTAAAGCATATCTTTCCATGATTTCTTCTAGCTCATCAAAATTAATATCCATACTTTTTAAATCAATTGAAAGTAAATTATTTTCTACCTTTACCCCTAAACTTCCAGTTTTAGGCTGACGAATTTGTTTTGCTTTAAATTTTTCAGTTGCCAAAATTTCAAATTTTTGTGTATAGTAGTTTATATCTTCTGTTAAAAATTCATAGATTTTATCATTATTTGCAATAATAAATCTTAGGTTTTTACTGTCAAACATAAAACCCGTTTTCCTAAATATATTTAGTGCTTTTGTTTCTTGAATTATGTTTCGTGGAAAATTAAGTTTTAAGGTTTCATCTAAAGGATTAAATTCCTTATCTTCATAAATAAATTTCACATCTGCTATTAGATAATCGTTTTGGTCAAAGTCTAGATATACCTTTACTTCTAACTCTTTTGGTTTGTAACTTGCTATTTCTTCTTCAGACATGTTTTCTATTTTTATTGCATTTTTTACTTTTGGAATAATTACAGAAAATAAATCTGTTAAATTTTCTTTTCCTAAAGACACTTCTGTTAAATAGTTTTGCCTGAATAATTCTAATAATTTTAAATTTGTATTTTCAAATTCTTTTGTACAACGGTACAGTTTTTGTTGATCTAACACATATTTATATTGTTTTCCTGTTATTATTGTTACTTGAAAAATTTCTATATTAGGTATTATTATATATTGTTTTTCATCTATTTTCTTTAGCTTAAATTCTATTTTTGGCTGTTCATCTGTGAATTCTATTTCTTCTATATGATAATCTTTTTGAATTGATACTTTTTTGCCTTTTAAAACATCAAATAAATCATCAATACCGCTATTTCCTAAAAGTATGCTTGTTTCGCTTAATGCTTTTCCATAATATCTATAATTACTATTTGAATTGGAGTTGGCATATTTTATGATTTCTGCATATTGCATTATAAAATCTAATAATGGTTTACTATCTTCTTCAAATACTTCTCTAGTATGAATAAATTGCAATTTTTCACCATATCTGTAGAATTCTTTTTGCATCATTCTTGTATAAAATTCTGATAGGTCTTTTATTTTATACATTTTTTTGTCACCAATTTTAAATTCTACCCTCATGTCTCCTGTGAATTTGTCATATAAAACAAAAGGTTCTATTTTTATAGTTCCTTTATTTTTTAGAATTATTTCTTCTTCTTGATTAATTCCATCTATTTCTTCGTTATAAAATATGTTTACAATTTGCTTGAAATTTCTATAATTTTCAACACTTTTAGGTTTGTTTGGCATGATTTTTCTCCTCTTCTCGGCATAGTATTATATTATAAAATGAGAGAAAAATCAAGTGCTCGATTCATGAATTTTTATTTTTCTATTTCCTTTTTTTATTTTTTGTAATAGAATATAATACAATAATAAGGGAGGTAATAAGATTGAAAAATTTCAAAGTTGCTATTGTTGGTGCAACAGGTCTTGTTGGTAGAGCCGTTATGCAAGTGTTAGAAGAGAAAAATTTACCTATTGAAAGTTATGGATTATTTGCTACCGCCAAGTCTGCTGGTACTGTTTTTTCTATTCTTGGTAAAGAATATGTAGTTGAGGAATTAACTGAGCATTCTTTTGATTCTGGCTTTGATTTTGCTATTTTTTCTGCAGGTGGTGAAACTTCTAAAAAGTACGCACCTATTGCTGCTGAAAAAGGTTGCATAGTTGTTGATAATAGTAGTTATTTTAGAATGGACACCAGTGTTCCTTTGGTAGTTCCTGAAGTAAATATGGAAGATGCTTTTAACCATCATGGTATTATTGCTAATCCAAATTGTTCTACTATTCAAGCTATGTTGCCTTTGAAAGCTTTAGATGATAAGTATAATATTAAAAGAGTGGTTTATTCTACTTATCAAGCTGTTTCTGGCGCTGGTAAAAATGCTTTATATGATTTAGAAAATATTGATAATAAAGAGCCTCTGAAAAAATTCCCATATCCTATTTACAATAATTGTTTGCCACATATTGATAATTTTATGGAAAATGGATATACAAAAGAAGAAATGAAAATGATTAATGAAACAAGAAAAATTTTGCATAAACCAGATTTAAAAGTTACTGCAACTACGGTTAGAGTTCCAGTTAGAAATTCACATTCTGAGTCTATTAATTTGGAATTTGAAAAAAGTTTTGAGTTAGAAGAATTAGTTCAAACTTTGAAAGATTTCCCTAATATAATTGTTGAAGATGACACATCTAACAATTTATATCCTATGCCAATTAATGCAAGTGGTTATGATGAAGTATTTGTAGGCAGAATTCGTCGTGATTTCAGTGTTGATTCTGGCATAAATCTTTGGGTAGTTGCTGATAATATTCGTAAAGGGGCTGCTAGTAACGCAGTTCAAATTGTGGAAAAATTAATGGAACACTACAATTAAATTTAAAAAACTTGCCAAAGGGGACTATCTTTTTTGGCAAGTTTTTAGTTTATTTTTATTTTGTTATTAATTTTTCATGAATTTCATTTACTACATCATTTGATATTTGTTTTGCTAAAATTTCTATTTTAGATTGTGTTAAGTGAATATCTATAATTTCAATATCATATTTTTTTAATATATTTATAGTTTGATTTAGTATTTTATTATCTTGAGTAATTCCATATCCAACTATTGTTAGCTTAGATAATATTTCTTGAGTCATTTCACAATATGGAAATTGTTTTTCTAATAATTCACGCACTTTATTTTGTTCAGCTTTGTCAGTTCTAAATTTGACCTCATTTTTTTCTTTTCGGAAGGCTTCTGCGATAATGTTATTTTCTAGTAAAGTTTGGTATATTGTATATACTTCTTTTTCTTCTATTAGAGTTGGTTTTTCCATTGTTATTGTAACTAATTTTTCATTTTTTGTTATACTTTTTACTTCTGCTGATTCAATTTTCTTACAGATTTTTGTTCCACCTTGGTCTGAAAAAGTCGATTTTGCTACAATATCACAGTTGAATTTTTTTCCTAGCTGGATACATCTGTTGTGCAATACTTTTGCACCTGAGTCTGCTATTTCTTGCATTTCGTCAAATGATATTTCGTCTAATCTTTTTGCTACTGTTATCATATTTGGATCTGCTGAATAAATTCCGTCTACATCAGAAAATATATAGCATTTGTCTGCATTTAGTGCTACTTGCAAGGCAACTGCTGTTGTGTCTGATCCACCTCTTCCTAATGTTGTAATGTCTTGTTTTTCGTCTATACCTTGAAACCCTGCTACAATTACAATTTTTCCTTTTTCTAATTCTTTTTCTAGCCTTTCTGTACATATTTGGTCAATTTTTGCAGTTTTATGAACTAAATTAGTCATTATTCCTGCTTGCCAACCAGTTAAAGATATTGCTGGATAGCCTTTTCTGTTTAATAATATGCTGAGTTTAGATGCTGTTATTTGTTCTCCTGTTGATAGTAACATATCCATTTCACGTTCTTCTGGAATTGCTGAAAGTTCTTGAGCTTCCTTAATTAAGTTGTCTGTTGTTTTTCCTTGTGCAGATACAACTACAACTACATTTTTTACCTCTTTTTTTATACTAATTACTTTTTCTGCTACAACATTTAATTTAATGTTGTCTGCTATGGAGCTTCCTCCGAATTTTAATACAACTGTGTTCATTTTCGTCACACCTTTATTTTTTCTAAGCTTTATTTAATTTAAAACAATGCTTCTTTTTTGTATTATATTATATATATTTTTTTGTTTCAAGTTATTTACACAAAAACCCCTCAAACATAAAAATGTTTAAGAGGTTTTATTTAATAAAATCATTATTATCTTTTGATTCTTTGTAATGCTTTGCAATTAGTTCATCTAATTCTATACTTAGTTGATAAATAATATTATAGTCGTCTCCTTGTTCTATACTTTTATTTAGTTTATTTCTTAGTTCGCAAATTTCATCATTTAACATATTTTTTCTCCTTTTTTATTCATTTGTCTTTTGCCTATTTATAAATTACCACAAGATGTTTCTCAAGTCAAGTATTTTCAAGGCTTTTTGCCAACTTTCGTGCGACTTTTTAACGTGTTTTTCGACATGCTTCGACAGCAGAAAACGGCATCTTTATTTTTGTATAAAAATTGCCGTTTTTCCTACATTTTTCTTTTTTAATTTTTTACAACTGAAAGAATCATTTTTTCTTCTTTAAAGACATCTTTTAATATTTGTTCTAAATATTCTACAGTAATCCCCTTCATTTCCTCTAAATAGTCAAAGCTATTTATACCTTTAAAATAATCTGCTAAAAACATTCTTGCTATATCTGCTACATCATTATATTCCTTTACATATCCACCATATATCATTTTTTTGATACGGTTAAAATCATCTTCATTAATGCCTTCCATTTTCATTTTTAAAACTTCTTGTTTGAATTTTTCATATACTTTTTCTGGATTAGGAGATTGTCCATTTATTAAAGCATGTGCGTAAATGTTAGTAAATTCGTATTCAACACTTGGTTGAGCAAAAATAATTCCATTATTATATAGTTCTTTATATAAATTTGAACTTCTACCTATAATTAAGTTTAATAAAATTTCCATTGCTATGTGTTTTTTTACAAGCTCTTTTTGAGCACTAGAATTGCAATTTTTTACGTTATCCTTAATTCCAATTGTATATAAAGGTTGACTAACTTCTAACTTTTGCTCTATTTTTTCTTGTACAATTTCTTCAGGCTCGTCCGGATAAATTCTTTTAATTTCTCCATTTGCTTTTGTTTCTAATAACCTTTTTTTGACTTCTTCTATTATTTGTTCTGGCTCAAAATCTCCACATATTACTAATGCCATATTTGATGGATTATAAAATGTATTATAACATTTATATAAAATTTCTTTGTCGATTTTGCTGATAGTTTCTATTGTTCCTACAATGTCTATTTTTACAGGATTATTATGGTACATTGCTGACATTGCATTTAAGTATACACGCCATTCTGGGTAATCGTCATACATCATTATTTCTTGCCCAATAATTCCTTTTTCCTTTTCTACATTTTCATCAGTAAAATAAGGATGTTGAACATAGTCCATTAATTCGTCCATTGCTTCATAAAAATTGTCTGTACATTCAAATAAATATGCTGTATGGTCATTTGTAGTGTATGCGTTTGCATCTACTCCTAATGCTGTTAAAACATCTAAACTATTATGTCCATTTTCTTGTTCAAACATTTTATGCTCTAAAAAATGTGCAACTCCATTAGGAACAGTTGTTATTTCATCTTCTCCAGGAACAACAAAACTGCTTTCATTTGAGCCATAATATGTTCCCCAAATCATGTATTTTTTCTCCATTCCATGTTTGGGAATTATCATAACTGTTAAGCCATTTTCTAATTTTTCAGTATATACTTTTTCTTTGACTTTTAAATTTTCAATAACTTGCACTTTTTTACCTCCTTAATCCTTTAAAAAATATATTGTGTTAATTGCTACATTTTTTGCAATATTCATAATATTGTCTTTGCTGACTTTTTGTATTCTATTTTCGTATTCTTCTATAGTAACATTTGATTGTGATAATTCTTGTCCAAAATAATAAGTAATACCAGTATCTTGTTCGTCATCTATGGTTTTTATGGTAGCAATTATTCCTTTTTTAGCATTTTGAATGTCTTCTTCGGTGAAGTTACCGTTTTTCATATCTTCAATTTGCTGTTTTATTAATTCTAATGCTTTTTCATAATTTCCAATTTCAATTCCACAATTAATAAAAATATTATTTTTGAATCTTAAATAACTTGAACTTGCTACATATGCTAAATGTGCTTTTTCTCTAACGTTTTGGAACATTTTAGAATTAGCACTTCCTCCTAAAATGCTGTTATAAATAAGTACATCATATCTTAAGTCTTCATCTTCTAAATGAACATCTAGTCCTAAAATTAATTTGCCTTGTGTTACTTCCATAGATTCTGTAATATTTTTTTCTTGTTCTGGAAGTTTTTTATTTAATTCTTTTGGAATAACATAGTTAGGTTCTCTATTTTCTAACTTTTGCAAGTTTTCATTGTTTGAAACTAATTTTTCTATTTGCTCTGGAATAATACCAGATATAAATATGTCAATTTTACATGATTGAATAAGTTCTTGATAGTAACTATACAAATTTTTGCCGTCCATTGTTTCTAAATCTTCTATATATCCAAATTTGTATAATCCAAATGGCTCGTTTTTATACATTTCTTCTATGCATCTATCCATGCTGTATCTGGCTTTGTTGTCAATTTTTCCTTCTATTCTTTGTTTTATATTATTTTTTTCTTGTTCTACATATTGGGGCTTAAATCCTTCGTTTTCTATATAAGGATTAAAAACTATTTCAAGTAATTTTTGTATTGATGTTTGCATTATGTTTTCGCTTTTTTCTGGCAAAAAGTTATCATTTATAGTTTCTAAATAAAACTTTAATACTTGGTTATCTCCTGTTTTGTCTAGTCCACAGTCAAAACTAGCACCATACATTTCTTCCATTTGCTTGCTTATTTCTTCTTGTGATGGCATTGTTTTTGAGCCTCTTCTTAATATGGCTGAAATTACAGCATTTTTGGTTACATTTTCCCTGTCTAGTTTTGTTGTTAAAAATACTGCAATTAAGTTTGTTTTAAATTTGTCTGTTGAAATTGTGTGTAATTTGATTCCTTTTTTTAATTCTGTTTGTTTATATTCCATTTGTTCTCCTCCCTTTCATTTATTATACTACATTTTTACTATATTTATACTGCTTTAAATAATTATATTTTATTATAACTGCGTAAGCGACCAAACGAGTGAAACGAGTGCGATTGGAGCAACTTACATACAGTATTTTTATTATGGAAGTTGCGACACACAAAGTTATAATAAAATATAATTATTTGAAGCTAAATGAATGTAGCTATTTTTAATAAAAAAATGGAAGCTTCAAGCATCCTACACCCTCAACTTCCAATCCATTTTTTTAAAATTTTCTTTTCCTAGCTGCCTCTGATTTTTTCTTTCTTTTTACACTAGGTTTTTCATAGTGTTCTCTTTTACGTACTTCTTGAAGTACTCCATTTCTTGCACATTGTCTTTTAAACCTTTTTAGTGCATCTTCTATATTACCATTATTAACTTTAATTTCTGACATTTATATTCCCCTCCTTCCGGTCCATACAAAACGGTATGTGGGATAACCCTTTTAACGATACTTATTATACATTAAAGCATAACGCTTGTCAATAGTTAGAATTCAAATAATACAGCTTTCTTCTCTTTAAGTGATTTTTTGACATCTATTATTCTTTGATTACTAGAACCTCTAAAACGTAATTTTATATCTTTTTTTTCTTCTTCAAATTTGCCATCTACTACAACATCTAAGTAAGATAAAAGTTCGGGAGTTTCTTCCCATTTATTACACATGTCGTCCATAACATCTTTATCAAAAGTGTAGCCTGTATAACACCATATATTTTTTTCCGGAAATTTTTCCTTAACTTTTCTAACTAATGGTAAAAGTCCTTGTTGGTTTATATGTTCTAAAGGCTCTCCACCTAATAAAGATAAACCAGATACATAAGGATGATCTAGTTCTTTTATAATTTTATCTATTTCTTCTTCTGTAAATTCTTTTCCATAATTAAAGTCCCAAGCTTCACTATTAAAACAATTTTTGCAGTGATGTGTACAACCACTTACAAATACTGAAACTCTCACTCCTAGTCCATTTGCTACGTCTGCTTTTTTAATATCTGCATAATGCATATGTATCCCTTCCTTTACTTTGAAAATAATCCTGCAATCCAGTTGAATAATGGATTTTCAAATAATAATTCTTGCATCCATCCTTTTGTGAATGGTATTTGCCATAAAACAACTCCAAGTATAATTACAACTATTATTGTTAATATTAAAGCTATTATATCTTTTTTTGTTACTTCTTTAAATTCTTCTCTTTTTGGTTTGCTTTTGTATAATTCTTTAAGTAATGCTATAATTCCTGAAAAACTTCCTACTTTATGCTTTTTCATGTTTTCGTTAATCTGTTCTACCTCTGCTTTTTCTTTTGTTTGCCTATTTTGTGTATTTGATGACGTTTCTTTTGTTCTAGGTATAACATTTTTTTTAGCCATTTGTTTTTCAATTTCTAAATCGTATTGTTCTCTTAAAAAATCATTTGAAAGTACGTCATAAGCTTCATTGATTTCTTTTATTTTTTGTTCATTACTAATTCCTTTGCCATTTTTGTTTAAGTCTGGATGATATTTTTTTACTAGGACTTTATATGCTTTTTCAATGACTTCTTTTGACGCTTTTTTATTTACTTCTAAGATTTCATAATAATTTTTCATTTTTCACGTTTTTTCCTTGTTTAATTTTATCTCATTTTATATCAAATATAAAAAAATAGCAATATAAAATTGCTACTTTTTTGCTTGGAATTTACAAACTATTATGCTCATGTCATCTTTAATTTTACCAAAGTTGTTGTCTATAGCTTCATTTAGTATTAGGTTTGCTATTTTTCTTGTGTTGTTGGTTTCTATGTCTTCTAACATATATTTTATCCATAGTTCTTTGTTTTTATATTCTATGTTGGCATCTAAAATGCCGTCTGAACACATTAGCATAATGTCTCCTGGCATTATGTCTTTGTCAAAGGTTTGTATGTTTCCTTTTTCTAACATTCCTGTTGGTAATGAATTAGATTTTATTATTTGCACTTTTTTGTTGTTTTTTATGTATGTTGGGCATGCCCCACTTTTTATGAATTCTATTGTTCCTTCGTATAGGTCTATTATTGCTATGTCTAAAGTTGAGTATATGTCGTTGTTTTGATTTATTAAAGCTGTGTTTATTAAGTCTAGTGATATGCTTTTGTCGAATCCTGATAGTAGTAAGTTTTCTAACATTCTCAATGCTTGTGTACTACTTTTTCTAGCTTGAGTTCCTGTTCCCATTCCATCACTTATTGCTACTAGGTATTTTCCGTCTTTTAACCTAATTTGTAATAATGCATCTCCTGATAATTCACTTTTATTTTTTGTGGTTTGCTCTACCCCTATTGCCATTATATATTTGTCGTCAGATAAGAAGTTTAGTTTTTTTCCTATGCTTGCTTCTTCATTTAATACTATTTTTTCTTTTAGTACCTGTGTTAGTATTTTACTTATTGTTTCTATTTTTGCTGTTTCTAATATTTCGTCTGTGTATACTTCTAGAATGTATCTTCCTTCTTTTTTTATTGATATTTCTTGAACTGGTATGTCTTTTTGTTTTAATAATTCTAATATTTCTGCTTTTGGCTTTTCGTATTGTGCTTCTTGATCTATGTCGTTTTCCATTCCTCTTGCCATGTTTTGAACTGCTTTGGAAATGGTGTCTAGTTGTTTGCCTAAGCTTTTTTGACTTTCTATTATTTTCTTTTTGCGTATGAAGTCAGCTTTTGCTATTTTGTATGATAGGTTTATTGTTCTTATTACTTGATTAAGATTTTCTTCTAAGTACTTACTTATTTCTTTGTCATCAAATCCTACAATATAACTATTACATTTTGCAAATATTTCTAATAGTGATTGTCTATCAATTTCTTGTTTATCTAATAAATGTGTAAATATTTCATCTATTATTTTTCCATCTGTATCTGATAAATCTTCATATAACATGTTTTCTTTGTATGGCTCTAGGTTGTTTAATAATTCTGTTATAAATATTTGCTTGTTTTCATTTCTTTGAGTGTTAGCATCATAAGTTGTTGGCTCAATATTTTTATAATTTGTTGCCATTTCTTGTATTGTTTTTGATACTTGGTTTAAGTTCTCTGCCATTTCTTTACTTTTATTTAGGGCTCTATTAGGAGTTATTGGTAATAGTTTGGCTTTACCAATAAATTCTTCTAGTTCTATGTGTAAGTTTTTTGGTACAGCTAGTAAGCCTATTGAAGCTATTAATATTTCTTTGAAGTGAATTAGTTCAATTGTATATCCATTTGAAACATATGCTAAGACAACATTTCCTAATGTAAATCCAACTACAACTCCAATTTTACCAAATCTATTTAAAATTCCTGCTATCATACCAGAAATTGCATATGCTGCTATCATTATTGGCTCTGAGCCTGTTATTACTCCTATTGTTACACCTATTGTGACACCTGCAGTTGTTCCTACTAAAATTCCATTTTTCCATCCTAATATCATAACAATTAGTATGCTTAAAATATTTTTAATTCCAAAACCTAATATATTGAAGTCTCCAAATGCTCCTACTGCAATTGCTAATATAATACTTGCTCCTATTAATTCTTCTATTGTAAATGCTCTTTTTGTCCAAAATTCTTGTAATACTACAACAGAATTTACAAATATTTTATAAAATACAAGCCCAATTATAGCTGTTGTAATACTAGACAAAGCATCATAAATGGTAAAACTAGATATAGCAAGTTTTACTATCTGTATAATTAGTATAGACATAAATATATGCTTACTAATTTTTATTTTTTCATTTCTTTCTTTTTCATTATAAATTGGTTTAAAGATAAATAAAACTGTTATTAATACTAAAGATGTTAAAAAATACCCTAAGGTTCCTCCAACACCATATTTTATGAAGTTACCAATTATTGATGCACAAATAACACCTAATGCTGGAACTGAAGATGCAAAACAAGCACCTAACATGCTGATACTAAAAACAGAAAATTCTCCCCCAAGTCCAACCATTGATAACATAAATGAAATTATATAAATTACTATATTTTTGACAGCAAATACATTTGAAAAAATATTTACTTTATTATTTTCTTTTTCTATAACATTTTGAAACATCCTTACCACCTCTTAATATTTGATAGGCTTATTTTACTACTTGTCCTTCGTGGTTTTTGTCTTTTTTAGTAAGCTATTCTAAAAAAGTTTTTTACATTTTATTACATATATTTTTATTTTTCTTTTATTCATTTTATTTTCTGTTTTTTATTTTATTACAGAATGTAAAAAAAAGCAATAAAAATACGAAAAAAGGTTGCCAAAAAGGACTGTCCCTTTTTGGCAACCTTATATATTTAGAAAATTATTTCTTTAATACATATTTTTTTATAAGAATTATTCCTGATAATAATATTCCTAGTGAACTTATTGCTAATAATACAAATGCTATATAGTCTATTTGTAGTCCTGTTGGTGAAGTTATTACTATACTTTCAGAAGTAGCATCATCTTGCTCATGGGTTTCTGAATCATTATAAATGTAATTTCCTGGCATTGTTTCTACTAATGTAGAACCACCATTTTTTTGTATTATTTTTAATATTTCCGCATTGTTTACCCATAAACTATCTTCATCATTTGCAGTATTTGCTAATAACTTAGAACCTTTTAATTGTAGACTTCTTGTTGAATCTGTTTCATTTATAATGTCTCCAGATTCATTTATTTGTGCTGGTTGTAAATCTCCTTTCAATTCATCAGAACATGCTATTACTACGTTTCCTTCAAGTGCTTCTTTCATTTTATCACTTGTATCAATTAAACCTCCGTCTTTTAAATCTGAATATTTTTTGATTTCCCAGCCATTATTCAAATCTGGTGATATATTATTATCAAAATAATCTACTATCATATCAGCACTTAGTGTAACTTTATTTCCTTCTTGTTTCTTTCCATAGAAATAATAATCTGGATTATTATATTCTACTTCACTGATATTTGTTACTCTTAATTTATATTCAAGATCTAATTTAGCACTTTGTTTTATTGTTTCATCTGGTATTTCAAATATAATTTGGCCATTTGCCCCTACTGATTTTTCAATGTAACGTGCATAACTTCCTCTATCTTTTGTTCCATCATCATTTACTGTTACGTGACTTATCATTTGTCCTGTTGCTAAAGATAATTTTGCATCTATTACTTGTTTATCTAATTTTAGTACTTGTCTTGCTCTTTCTACAATTCCAAAGTCTATACTTTTTATATCGTTTTTAAAGCCTTCTTTCTTTTTAATGAAATTTGTACCTTCTTCAAATTGTAATTTTCCATCATTATCAAGATCATACTCTGTTTTGTCTTTATTACCATCAAGTCCCAGCTCTGTTCCTGATTCGTAATACTCAATATTAACTCTAAATGTTGGTGTTGTAGATTCCATTTTTGTAATATATCCTGTACTACCCTCATTACCATATGCAGCATTTATATTATTTTCTATCTCATTCGTAATAATTCCTGTTTGACTATCTATAGCTCCTCTTGTATCATAATTATCTAATGCATCAGATGTTCTTATTTCAGTTTCCGTAGATTTATTCCATTCTATACCTGGGTATTTTTGCTTAAAGCCATCTTTATACCATTCTGGTTTAGCATCAGGTACTTTTGCCTTATAAGCATCTTCATTGACTATAGTACATTTATAATCTTGTACTCTATGTTCATTGTCTCCCCATTCATAAACAACTTTATAGGTATCTGGTAATAATCCACTAAATTTAAATTCTCCGCCATTTTTTGTAGTTGTTTCTTGAGTTGTTCCTTTTGAACCTATTAATTTTACTGTTACACCATCAAGTCCTTCATCTTCTGATTTATTATAAATTCCGTCCCCATTTCTTGTTTTGCCTGTCATTAAATCTTCACTTGTTGAGTCAACAAATACTATTCCTGATACTGTTCTATTTTCTTGTAATACTAGTTTTAATCCTGGTGCTTTGTCTGTATCATCTTCATAAGTTTCTGTTTTATTAATATCAAGGTTACCTGGTTGTGAATCTATGTCTATTCCTGCATAATTATTATTTCCTGATTTTGTTGAATAAGATGTAATTTCTGCTATATTGTCTAATTTTACTGTTCCAACATTATCTAGTAATTTTACAATTTCTCCTGGTTTTACCGTTAATTGTATATATATTGGTTGTTCAGTTCCATGAGCTATTGTTAGAGAACTTGTAATAATAATTTTATTATAACTTCCTACTGTTCCTCCATTAGTCCATGATAAGTTATTTGCTTCAACAACAGTACCATCATTATTAATACTTGTTCCTATAACTACACTATTCATATCATATTTTGTGTCAAAATAATCTTCTATTTGATTTACTACAGATGTTAAACTTGAAGAACTATTTTTTATTCCTATTTTGTAAGTTACTTTTACACTTAATGTATCACTTCCGGTCTTTTGAATATCAGAAGGATATAATGCTCTAGTATAAGAACTATCACTACGTCCAGTTCCAAATTTTACTTGTGGCAACATATCATGGTCTGCACTACCACTACCTTTATCACTTTTAAATCTGTCAGCATACTTATAGATATGTGATACACCGTTAATATCTACTTTTGCAGTATTTAAATCTTTTACTAAACTTATGTCTGGTTGTTCTCTTTTTTTCAAACCTAAATTAATATTCTCTATAGATGGCATACCATCTTGTTTTTTTAGATCTGTAACAGATGCAAAATTTGTTAAAACTCCACTTGTAGCTTTAATTTGATATTTATTATATACACCAGAAACAGGTCCTCTTCCATCTATATAATTAGAAGTACCATAATTGTCTATATTGCCTTCTCCGCCGAATATTAGTTTACTAGTATTATTTGATGTTGTATATTCTAACTTGTCACCACCATTAGCTTGACCTTTTGTAATTGTTGTAAATTTATTATTAAAATCACTTCTTGATTCCTTAGCTATATTTTCTTGAGCTTTACTTCCGTTACTTGCATTTTTATTAAATGTTACTGCTTGGTAACTTATACCATTATAATGGAATATTATTTCATAATTTGGTAAATCATTAATTAAGATTTTTTGAAAAACATAACTTCCATTACTATTTGTTAAAACTTGTTTTGTTTTACTTGAATCAGTTTTATGTTTTAATTCCACAACAACATTTTTTGATAAGAAATCTTGTTCTCCTGAATTTTGTTTGTATAGGTCATTTCTACCTGAGTCTTTTGTTTGGTCAATATTATCAAGCCAAACATATCCTTTTAAATCTGTATATATTTTTTCATTTTCTACAGTAAAATTCTGACCTGATTTAGAAATCGGTAAATCTGTAATTTTATAAGGATTTTGTAAGCTTACTTCTTTATATCCTTGATATGGATTGCTTACTTCATATAAAGAATATGTACCTGCATATTGTAAATTGCTTATTGTAAATTTACCATTTACATCAGTTTTATATACTGTTGCTTGATTTTTATCAGATACATAAGTTGCTGGCAATCCAGTTTTTAGATATCCTCTACCACTACAATATACTATAAACCCTACATTACTTAATGGTTTTTTCGTATATTTATCCTGTTTTAGAACCGTAACTGTAATTAATTTTTTATTTGTAAATGCTGCTGTTACTGTTTGTCCCATTTTTGTTATTTTTACACTTTTCGATTTAACTGGGTTATCTAAACTACCAGGTATATAATCTTTATTTGGGTTATATACTTCATAAATTGTATATGTACCAGTATCTTTAAGATTTTCAACCGTTGCAGTTCCCTTACTATTAGTTATATATTTTGAAGCTTTCGTTTTATCACTTGTGTATGTAACTGGTGTTCCTTTTATTAAATATCCTTTTCCGCTACAATGTACAATAAATTGTACATTTGCCAATGCCGCTCCTGTTTCTTCATCTTTCTTCGTAATTGTAATTTGGCTATATTTCTCGTTTTTCATCTTTATAGTTTTACTTTGTCCCATTGCTGTTATACTTGCATTTGCCGATTGAATTATATTATTTATATCACCCTTTATATAACCATCATTTGGATTATTAACTTCATAAGCAGTATATGTACCAGTATCTTTAAGATTTCCAACTGTTACAGTTCCCTTACTGTTAGTTTTATATATTGTAGCTTTCTTTTTATCACTTGTGTATGTAACTGGCGTTCCGTTTACTAAATATCCTTTTCCACTACATTGCACAATAAATTGTACATTTGCTAAAGCATTTCCTGTTTTAGAATCAGTCTTTTCTATTATTAATGAACTATAAGGTATTCCTGGTAATTCGATAGAAAAGGTTTGACTAGTAAATTTACCAGCATAAACTCCAATATCTTGTCCACCATTTCCAGCACAAAATACTATTCTTGATTTTAATATTCCTGACAATTTTCTTTTAATTACTACTTTTTTTACTGTAGTTGGTTTTTTTGTCTTAAATGCTAAATAAAATGTTCCATTTGGTATTTCAATATCTTTTTTGATACTACTAGTACTAGCTTTCGCTGCCCATCCATCAGGAGTATATGTTGTATTATTATTATCAGTTAATACAATACTTGTTATTTTATTACTTAGTGTTGCACCTGTTCCACCTGTTTTTGTAACTTTATAAGGTCCTACAAAAACCCAACTTCCAGATGTAGTTAGTTTTACATTACTTTGCGTACTTTTATCTGCAAAAGCAAAATTTCTAATACCTTTTTCATAATCTGATGCTTCTTTAGTTAAAGCTGCTTTTTTATCTGCGTTGTAAAATTTGGTTTGCCAATCAAATTTAACATAATTTAATTCTGAATTAAAAAGTTTTGCATTTTTCAATGTTTTTGCATAATATCCAGTATAATATGTCATAGCTCCTTTATATGGTGCTGTTTGTGTCGCTCCCCATTTTTCATTATTTTTATATGATTGTGTTGCAAAATATGATATCCACATTGCATATCTTGCAGCTGTAGAATTTTTTACTGATAATGTTATATTTTGATCTGCTTTTTTACTTTTGTTTTTATCTTGGTTTTTTACTTCATCAATTGAATTATGTCCAACATCTAGTACAGCTGTCTTCATTCCCTTTTTATTACCGCCCTTATTTTCTTCGTAAAAACAATACCACACTCTTCGTTCAGTACCACTTTTACTTGCACCATCTGTAGATCCATTTGTAGACTTACTTATACTCATAGTAAAAAATGTATCAATTTTTTTATCAGCAGTTCTCGCTAAACTACCTATTGTTTGTGCATTTACTTTTGTTGGTATAAAAGCAAAGATACAAAATATAAAAATAAGCATAAATAATATTTTATATTTTAATTTCACAGGACTACCTCCTTTCTCTTATTTGTGTTTTTAATACTTTTTTATTTATTAAATAAATTCCTACTGCTAAAACTATAATCATTGTTGTAATTAGCGTGAAGTAAATAATTGCAGAACCTGTTCTAAGAGATATAATTACTTCTGCTGTACTAATGTCATCTTCATCTTCTACTTTATTTCCTTCTACAGAATCTATATCAGATAAAGAAAAGTCATTACTTGTTTTATATATTTCTGCTGTATTAATACTTGTTTGTATATTATTAGCAGTCATTGTTTTTACTAATGTTAGAGTTATTTCTTTTGTTTCATTTGGCTGAATTATTTCATTTGTTAATTCTTTTGTTATTAATTGTCCGTTTGTAGATTGATACCAATTTTTATTTATTTCTGAACTAAATGTTAAGTCTTCTGGTTTATAATCAATTATTTCATTTACATAACCAGGTACTTCTCCTTCATTAGTAACAATCATTTTGTATTCAATAAGAACTGTACTGTTTATAATTTCTTTACTGTCAATCTCTACTTTAGCTAATTTTTCTTTATCATATTGTCTTACGGTAGTTCCTTTATTATTTTGTACTATAATTCTATCAACATATTTATCTAATTTAAAATCAAATTTTTCAGCTTCAATAAAACCTGCATCTATGTTTAATAGATCTTCATTTTCTAATTCTAATGTTTCTGTTATAGCAACATTCGTTTCTACTCCATCCAAGTTTATTTTTTTTGCAATAACATCAGAATTATTAGTCTCATTAATTCCCTCTTTTTGATATTGTGTTATTTGATATTGTTGTGTATTATACTTAAATATAACCGTATATTTACCTTTTTCTAAATCTGTAAATTCATAATTACCATTTTCGTCTGTACTACTTGTTGTAGTTATTTCATTATCTTTTACTAATAAAACTTCAATATCTTTTAATAATTTTTCTCTTGATTCTCTAGAACCATTTTTATTTTCATCTTCCCATGCAACACCTTGAATATTATAAGTTTCGTTATCATCTGGGTCTGTTGGATTGTCTGGATCATCCGGATCTATTGGATTGTTTGGATCATCCGGATCTATCGGATTATCTGGATCATCTGTATCATCTGGATCTTTTTCTTGTATTACTTTATATGTAACTGAATTACATTTTATTTCTTGTCCAAAAGTTGCTAAATCAATTTCATTAGTAATTTCTTCTTCAAAAATTTGACTTGTATCTATAGTAGTTTCAATTGTCAACACATATCTTTGATTTGGACCTAAATTAATTTCATCATTAATATTATTTTCTTCTATATTTGTAATTTCTCTTGTTTGTGTTAAGGTATCTTCTTCTTCAGAAATATTGTATATTTCTACAGTAACTTTAGATATAACTGCCCCAATTGGAACACTATCATTAATTGAAATTTCTTTTTCAATATTTCCTTGATTTTCAAGTGTGAAAATATAATTTAATTTATCACCATTTTTTACTTCGTTTCCTTCAACACTTCCTACTTGATTAGCAACAAAAAATGTATTAAAGTTATGAATGGTTTGCTTTAATTCGTTTGAAAAATATTCTTTTTCATTTAGTGTAGCTTTATAAATAAAATTATAATCTTTTTGGTTTAGTGAATAATCTATATCTTCAATATCTACCATAAGTCTTATTGATATTGTTTGTGATATATCAATTTGTGGTATTTTTAATGTTAATATACGATCTTCATAACTGATAAATTCATATCCTTCAGTTTCTGTATCAAATAGATAATCTCTCTCAAAATAAAATCCTTCTGGTACTTCGTATTCTAATATTACATCATTTTGTACCTGACCTGATATATTTTTTACATCGAAGAAAAATGGATAAATTCCTCCTGTTTCCAATTCATCATCAACTTCATATTTATCTTTTAGTTGTAGTTTTAATTCTGCTTGTTTGATAGGGTTTGTATATGTATCACATTGTTGTTCTTCCTCTTCATCTATAAATATTTTTATTTTACCAGATGTTGTTTCTCCTTCACCTTCTACTTCTTTTACAGAAAATTGATAGCCTACTTCCACACTTTGTCCTACTGGTAATGTATCAATACTAATTTCCTTTTCTGTTAAATCTGGAACTTCTTCTAAAAGCCTATAATCTACACCTTCTGTATCTGTTCCAGAATCCCATCCATCATGGTAAGTAACATAGTCATAGAAAATAGCATTGTTTTGAGTTGCTTTAATATTAATGTTATTTAAGTCTTCTTCTGAGGTATTAGTTATTTTTAAAATATAACGAACACCTTGTCCTTCATAAACTTCTTGATTTTCTGCTAAAGTTTTTCCAGCTGTTCTTCCTTGTAATTCAACTGTAATTTTATCTGTTTCCATTGTTTTCACAATTGGTTTTTCTTGTTCTTCTTCAGTTTCTAAAGAAATAGTTGAATTAGATGAAAGAGCTTCTCCTTGATATTTGTAGTTTAATGTTAGTTTTGTATAAGTACTCTCATTTTCTTTTAATCCTTCAGGTATTTCCAATGGATAAGCTAATTTAATAGTTTCACCTGCTGATATATTATTTTCTGGTAATTCTACTTTGAATGCTTTAGCAGTTGTGATATCTTCAATTGTATCTTGCCATGTATTGCTATCTGTAGTTGCATTGGCATCTTGTGAGTAATAAACTTTTGATTCTTTTCCTTCTACATTAAGTTGTTGTTTAAGCTTCATTTCAAATGTAGAGTTTAATATTTCTTTTCCTACTTTTTCTTTTTCTTGAGTTGGTATTTTTCCTATAATTACTAAATCTGTTATTTCACTTTCATAATTGTTTACAATTGTAATTTGTTGTTTTGCTTCTTTTGCACTTGATAGTTTATCTAATGTTGCATTAGTTACTTTATCATCTATAGTTTCTACTACATCTTGGTTTTCATTATAATTAGAAAGTTTATTAACTGTTAAAACACCATATTTAGAATTTAATTGTATTGGAGTAACTGCTGAAAAGCTTTCTCCTTGCCTATTTTCATTAGTATAATTCATAGTTATTTGTGATTGTTTTGTTGGGGTTTCTTTTTGTATTGAAATACTTGCTGTAATAGCTATTTGTATTCCTTCATTAATATTGTTTTCAAAAGCTTTTTGTTCCCCTCTTAATTCTAAATGTAAAACTGTTTCTCCATTTTCATTTTTATATAAGTTTTTATTAGTAATTTGTAATTGCTCTTGTGCATTAAGCTGTGAAATATTTTCTTGACTTATTTCTAACTCTTTTGGGAATGTAATATCTACACTTGGGTTTTTGTATAAATCATATTGCTCATTATTGCTTTTTAAAGTTATTAATAATTGTACATTATCATTGT
Organism: uncultured Clostridia bacterium; assembly: GCA_947626925.1. Taxonomy (GTDB): domain Bacteria; phylum Bacillota; class Clostridia; order TANB77; family CAG-508; genus CAG-269. The sequence goes on from CANQTU010000001.1 coordinate 24,932, forward strand.
TTTGTAAAGTTGATAAGTTTGGATTATTTATACTTATATTTGCTTCTGTTTTTGTGTCTAATAAAGATATTTCTGTACCTATTGTTTCTTGTGATATATTTGTTATAATATTAGTTTTACTGTCTAATTTAACAAAAGTTTTTAATTGTTCTTTTGTATAATTATTATTTGATTTAATTGACTTTGTGCTAGAAATAGTAAAGTTTCCTTCACTAATTGGTTTACTTGTAACTATTTCTATACTTTTTGTTGGTATTTCATAATTAATTACAATATTACCTTGTCCATCAACTTCTGTGTCTTTATTAATTACAAAAATATTTTCATTTTGGTCTGTTATTGTAATTTGTCCGTCTTCACCAAAAATTCTGTTGAATTCTTCTTTTTGTATTTTAGTATTTTTATATACTACATTTTCACTAATATCAAAAGCTTTCTCATAATTATCTATGAATTGTTCACTTGCATTTGATATGTGTATTTCATCTATTGCTTCTACATTTGATATTTGCATCATGTTATTTTCTATAAATGTAGTTTCATTTTCTGTTTTCGCATATAGATATCCTTTGTATAGTGCATTTGTTGCTGCTTTACTACTTGATAAGATATTTCCTTTTTCTTCTATTTCTAATGATTTATCTTCTTGTTTTTGTATAAAGTTCTTTGTGAACAATTTTGTATTAATACATGATTTTAATTGAATTGTTCTTTTTTGGAAATTAACATTTTGGTCATATATATAAACTACTTGATATGTATTTGCTCCGCTTCCCCAAATTATTTTATTGTTTTGATTTATTGGATTTGCATTTTTTATTTCTAATACATTTGTTTCTTTATTAAATTGTACATTTTCTTCAGATAATTTAATTCCATTACATATTACATAAATTTGCTTTGGTTGTTGATTATCTAATATAGGTACTTGTACTAATAAATTTTCGCTTTCTCGTGGTAATGCATTGTTTAATACTTCTGTTGTAATTCTTTGTTGTAATAAAACATTTTTGTTTGAGTCTATTGATTTATATTTTTCAATTTCTTGTGATAATACAACATCTGTATCTTGTGTCCAATTTATTTTTATTTTCCTTTGTGTGTATATTTTTTTATCTGTATCTGTTTTATATGTTCCTTCTAAGTTAATATTGATTTCCTTTTGAAAATAATCTTGTTCAAATTGGTCTTGCTTATTAAACAAAATTGGAATTTCTATTTTAATGTCATTTTTATAGACAATAGGATTTAATTCAATTTCATTAGTTTGAGTATTTACACTTTTTACATAACTATTGTTAATTTTATCCTGTACTATTCTAAAGTTTGGGTTCTCTATACTTATCTTTCCATCATTAAATACTCCCGTCCCTGTTACATTAATGTTTAAGGTAAGGAGTTCTTCGTTAGATATTTGAACCTCTTTTTCATGTGTAATATTTTCTCCGTTTTTTAGATAAGCATCAAATTTCACATTTTCAAGATTAGTATCTTCTCCCATGGCCATTACTATGTTTTGACCAATAATTAGAAAATTGAACATCAATAAAATACTAACCAAAATTGATGCTAAAACCTGTCTTAAAATTTGTTTTAAAATTCTCCCTTTCATATGTACCTCCTATTGTCATACTTATTCCTTTTAATATTAATTGTTTTTATTTTAGAAATCAATGGGTATTTTTGGATATACCAGTATTCTGAGCGTATTAATATTACGGAAACTATTGATTAAAGAAAGGATTTTATTTATTAAGTTTTGTTTACATTTCAATTACATTTTTTGCTTTATTTAAGCAATTTTCTTGAATATCTTATTTACGTAAGAGTTCAAAAGATTACAAAAAGAAGTAGAGGTTTGTTTCCTCTACTTCTTTTTTATGGTGTTTTTGTTATTATTCTTTGTCTACTACTTTCTTTTTAATTACTATTACACCTACTCCTAAGATTATAAGTGCTGATACTCCAATTGCTATTGGGATAATGTAGTTTTTATCTTTACCTGTTGGTGTAGTAACTGTTACAGCTTCACCTTGGTCATATAGACGTGATGTTCTTACGTCTGGTATTCTTCCTGTTAGAGTTTCACGTTTTGACTCTGTTATTTCTGTATCGTTATTTAAGTTTATTTCATCAGTATTTGATAATATTTTTGATGTATATAATTTTGCTGTATTAGACTGACCTGGTTCTAATGTTTTCTCTAATGCTTTGTTTTCAATTATTGTGCTGTTATTTAGTTTTACATCTCTTAATGTCATATTTTCTTGCATTTCTACTACCCATTCTTTTAATAATCTTGAGTATTCTTCTATAGATGTTTCGAATTTGTAGCTTCCATCTTCTTGCTTGCTTTCTTCAAAGTATTTTTCTACAGCTGTTTTGCTATATTTTTCATTATAGCTTGTATCAGTAATTACTTGTTGCCATCCTTGTTCTTCGTTGTTTTTACTTGTGTCTAATGTCATTCCATTGTCAAAGTAGTCATATACACCGGTTGGTGTTATTTTAACTTTATTAGTTTTATTTTCACCATATTTATAGTATTCCTCAGTAGCATAATCTGTTTCACTATTGTTTTCAACTTTAAAGGTATACTCAATTTGCATTTTTGCATCTTGTATTAATTCATTGTCTATTTCTGCTTTTACAAATCCTTTGTTATCACCAGATGGTGCCATATAAGTTAATCCTTTAATAGAATCTCCTACTAATTTTCCATTTTCTACTCTTGCATCCATTAATGTTAAACCATTTGCAAGTGTTACTTTAATTGCTGTTACATCTTTTGAAATATTTAATATTTGTCTTGGTCTTTCTACTATACCAAAGTCTATGTTTGGTATAACATTTACAAATGTTTCTCCTGTAGGGTCATCAGTTTTTACTCCATATTCTATGCCAATATCCATCTTAGGTGTTGTAGAATCCATTGTTTTTGATGTATCTATAATTTTTGCCATATCTGTCATTTCACTATCAATAGTTTTTCTTAATTCGTAATTATCGATAGCATCTGAATATCTAGGAGTTTCTGTTTCATACCATTTACTATTGTTTGCTCTATCTTTGTTTACATAGATTGTTCCCTTATATTCTTGTACATCAATCTGAGTACCATCAGCTGAATAAGTATTATTTCCCCATGTGTAAGTTACTTGATAATCACCTGGTATATAACCTTCAATTTCAAATTGTCCATTTCCTTCTGTTGCATCATAAGTATATACTTTTCCAGCTCCAGATATTTCTGTTAATGTAACTTTAACTCCACTAATTCCACTTTCTTTGTCATCATATTGTCCATTTCCTAAACGCTCATTTTCGCTTGTTAATTTTGATTCATCTAGGAATATTGTACCTGTCATCTTTCTTGCATTTGCTACTTCTAATTTTAGAGCTGGGCTTGCATCTGTATCATCCTCATAAGTATTTTTATCGTTTGGTACACAGTTACCTGGATTTGAATCCATATCTACTCCTGCATAAGCATTTCCGTCACTATCAAAGCATGAATATGTATTAATTTCTACTACATTGTTTAGTAGGTCTTTATCAGATTGAACTCCTTTGTCTCTTAATATGTCTACAATTGCTTGTTTGCTTAATTGGAATTCAACATAAATTTCTTGCTCTTTTTCACCTTCTAGATTTTGATTGCTATTAGTAATAATTGCCTTTTTATAACTATCATTATATGATGAGTCTTCACTTACTGTTAAGTCTTGTATTACATGTTTATTTCCATCTAATTGAGTTCCAACACCTACTAATGTATATCTACTATCATAATATTCAATTATACTATTAACTTTAGTAAATATATTAGTAGATTGATTTCTTATTGTTATTTTATAAGTTATAAATGCTTGTAATTCTCCGTTTTTATTATCATTTGGATTTGGATCTGTATATTCAATGTCTGATTTATAAATTGCTCTTGTATATGTTTGGTTTCTTTCATTTCCAAATTTAACACCTACATTGAATTTATCTTCGTTTTGTCCCATGTTTGCAAATCTTTTTGCATATTCATAAACATGATTTCTATCATTAATTTCTAATCTTACATTTTCTAGGTCTTTTACTAATGCAATATCTGGTTGTTCTCTTCTAGATAATCCAAGGTTAATATATTTGATTTCTGTTTGTCCTGTTCCAGGTGTATATTGGTCTTCTATTTTGAAACTTGCATCACTTGTATTAGCTGTTATTGGGAATGCACCTAGACTACTTTGTTCATAATATTTTCCTGCACTATCTGTTTTTTCTTGGTAAATTCCTTTATTAGCTAATTCTGATTTATAAGCTTCTGTATTATTATAAGTTAATGTATAATTTTGTGCTCCTCCACTTGTATGACCAGTATTTGCACTTTCTCCATTTGTTGGTCCTTGTATTACACTGAAGTTTTTATTAAATTCTACTCTTGTTCCTGCATTTTCTATAGCTTTTGAACCTGGATTTACATTTAACATTTTGTCAACATTTGTATATGTTAATCCATCATATTCAAATTCTATATAATAGTGTGGTAGGTTTTCAATTTTTACTTTATCAAATGCATATTCACCATGTCCATTATTTCCATTATCTGAATATTGACCCATTTTAGATGTTTTTGTAGTTGCTACTACTGTAGGTGGGTTTGTACTGTTATCCATAAGTCTTACAGTAATATTATCTAATAAATAATCGTTTGCATCTTCATTTGAGCTATGGAATTGATCATTTGGTTCTGATTGTTTTACTGTGCTTATATTATCTAACCATACATAACCAGATAATTTAATATATGTTTGGTCATTTGGAACTTTTAATTTAACCTCTACAGTTTTCATTTTATCAACTGAAATTGTAAATGTTCCTGTTTTATTTACTATTTCATAGTATTCATTTGCATTGCCAACTTCCTTGTATGTATATTTTCCTATGTCAAGGTCCTTAACAATAATTTTTCCTTTATTTTCTCCTGATTCTTCTGTAACAAATGTAGTTGCTTCTTCTTCTTTTTGTTTATAAGTAATTTTACCTTTACTATCTCTATGTACCCAACCTAATTTATTATGTTTAAATTTAAATGATACATTTGGTAAAGTTAATTTATCATTTTTAGAATCTACTTTTATTAATTCTAAGTCTCCTACTACAGGAATATCATATGAAACATTAATACTGCTATCAGTAGGTTCAGTAGTTTCTTTACCTTTTACAACTATTAGATTTTGGTAACCTGTTGAGTAGCTTCCATTAGAATTTACAGCTCGTAAGCAACAAATATCAGCTGTTACTTTAGGAACTTGTACTTCTTTTGTTTTTGCTGTTATTTTAGTAATTTTTGTAACATCATCATCTTTTCTTATACAAATATAAAAATTCTTTCCATTTACTATAGGTATATCTTTATTTTCATTACGTTTGTCTAAATCATACCATTTTTCTTCTTGTTTTCCTGAATTGTTAAAATATATAAGAACTTTCGCACCTGTTATATTTTTTCCATTTTGGTCATATATTTTAAGACTTTGTAAACCATCTGATGGAACACCCTTAAAGTTAAATGGTCCCACTCTTGTATATTGTACATCATTGTATGATTTTGTTTTTACCGTTATATTATTTTTAACTGTTTTATTGCTTAATTTTTCTACAGATACATCCATTTCTTTTATTTTATTATTTACTTCTTCTTCTTTATTTACATATGTACCATCTGATAATTTTCGAGCAAAGTCTGCAGGTATACCAAAAATGCCTTTATCTTTGTATTCTCCTTGGTTTACCCAACCTTTAAAGTATTGCCATATCCATTGTTGAAAACCTTCTCCTCTTCCGTCAGATATAGCTATTGCAGTTGCTAATTTTAGATTCTTTTTACTTTTTATTTCTCCATATTTTTTAATTTTATTACCATTTGCATTTAAACTTATTGCCACATTATTGTCAATTTTAATATGTGCTATAACTTTATAATAACCATGTTCTCTTAACGCTTTTTTATGTCTTACACAAAGTAGGTTATTTGAATGGTCTTCAACCCAACTTTTATATACTCCATAAACTTTTCCTTTTTCTAAATTTGTGCTAAACGTATTACTACCACTTTTTGTAAGATCTTTAGCTTCTACTTTAGGAACATTTACAAAAAATAGTGCAGTTAATATAAATAATAGGATAATTGTTATCTTTTTTAAATTCTTCATTGTTTCTACCTCCTTTCCTATATAATTTCATCATCTATTTGTTTTTTACTTTTTATTATTATAAAAGCTATTGTTCCAATAATTGCTAGCACAACAATTATTAAAGAAATATATACAATACCACCAGTTCTAATACTTAAAATGACTTCACTACTACTCATATCATTTTCACCTTGCTTTTTATTTGCTGGTGTTGAGTTGCTATCTGATAATCCTAACTCATTGTAGTCTTCTGCAATCTCTGCTGTATTTCTAATTAAACCAGTATTATTTTCTGTCATAGATTTTGTTAGTGTTAATGTTATTTTCTTAGATTCTCCTGCTTGTATTTTATCATTTGCTATACTTGCATTATATAATGCTCCATTGCTTTGATACCAGTCTTTATTCATTTCTGAACTGAAATTCAAGTCATTTGGCATATAGTCAACAATTTTTCTAGCATATCCTTCAACTTCTCCAACATTAGTAACAACAATGTTATATTCAATAATTACTGTACTTCCATTAATTCTTTTAGCATCTAATTCTATTTTTGCCATATCTGTATTGCCATATTCTCTTACTGTTGTTCCAGCTGTGTCTTGAATTAAAATTCTACTTACATACTTGTCTAATTTTAAGTCAAAGTTTTTAAGTTCTATTAGTCCTAAATTGATATTTGCTATATCATTATCACTAATTGTTATGATATCAGTTGCTGTTACTTTTTGTGCGTTACCATCTATTGTTAACTCATTAATTAACGCATTTGAGTTTTCATTATCTGAAATACCTTCTGCTTGATATTTAGTTACAGTATATCTTGCTGTGTCATATTCAAATATAACAATATATTTACCTTCTGCAATATTTTGTAAAATATATATGCCATTTTCATTTGTTGTTGCTTCTGCTACAAATTGATTTGTTTCTGTGTTTAATAGTTTTACTTTAATATTTGATAATAAAGTCTCTGAAGCATCTTTTTTACCATCTGAATTTGCATCTAACCATGCAATACCTGTTACCATTCTTTCACCTTGTGGAATATTTTGATTTCCACTTTCTTCATTATCTCCACCTTGGTTATTATTACCATTATCATCACCGTCTTCATCTTCTAATGCAAATGGTTTAATAATATGAGTTATTGCACTAGTTGTTGCAAGTTCTTCTCCATCATCTTCTATTACTGCTTTATTAGAAATTGCCTTTGCTTCTTCGTTTTCAATATAATCTACAAAAGTTTTTATTTGAACAGTTGTTGTAGCTTGTGCTTCTACATCTGTGTTAATATTAATTTCATTTGTATTTCCTGATATTTGTTTTTCTTCTCCATTTACAATTATTGATTGTATTTCTAATTCTTCTGGGATTTCATCTATTACTTCAATTCCTCTAGTAGGTGCTGTTTCTGTATTTCTTAATGTAATAGTATAATCAATTTCATCACCCACATTAACATATTGAGATGTTGTATTTGTTGATATGTCTGCTTCTACATTGTATCGTAAAATTTTTCCTCCCCACATATTAGATCTTGTCTTATTTTTTCCTTCTACTGCATCAACAGATATTGTAAATAAATTTGCATTTTCTTCTGTATTTTTAACTTTTAATGTATAAGATAATACTTTTGTTTCTCCAACTGCTAAATCTCCTATATCCATTTCTTTTTGATAATTTAGTGGTGTTACATCATCATATGTAATATTATCGTCTTCTCCTTCTTGTAAATAAGCATTATCATCATAAATTTCTTCTTCATATATATTTTCATCTTTATTACTATCATCTGCTTCTTCTAAATCTTCATCTGATATTTCTTCTGTTAACATATTTGTAATAAGTTCTACTTGTAGTACATCTACATTGTCTGATAAATTTGTATGTACTTTTATATTTTTTTGTTCTTCTTGAGAAATATTTTCAACTATAGCATAATAATGTACATAATCTGTTGAATAAATAGGTGTGTCACTATTTGTAAGTTGTTTTAAACTAACTCTTAAATTTGCTGATTCGTTTATATTAGTAATAGAATTTGTTTTTGTTACTTCTCCATATTTTACTTGTGTTTCATTTTTTATTGTTGAACCTACTGCTAAATCTGAGTTTACTCTTACTTCATATTCTAATGTTGTTTTTTCTCCAACTTTTAGATTTTCAAGTTTTGATTCATAAGCAGTTATATCAGTTTCTTCATAATAAGTAGCTCCTGTATATTCATAGTTTGCCATTGGTTGTACTAGTTTTGTTCCTTCTGGTACTTGTCCAAATACTGATATTTCTGATATGTCTTCTGAACCAGTATTAGATACATCTATTTGATATTTTATAACTTCTCCATTTTTTACTATTGCATTATTTTCTAAAGCATCTGATCCTACTACAGCTTTTAGTGTAGTTTCAACTTGTGGTCCCACTCCTGTTTTCATAGCAATGTCAGTTGCTTTTATTTCACTTTCTACACCTGTTTCACTATTTGTTGATTTAACAACATATCCTTCTGTTGCTGTTTCATTATATTCTAGGTTTTCTGGAATTTGCATTTTATAAGTTGCTTTTACACTAGATTGTGAATCTATTTTATCTAATGCAATTAAATATTTTTTAGCTTCTGCACCATTTAAATTTTCTGTCCATGCATTTTCTGCATTTCCAAGTTCTTCAGTTGCATTCTCATTTGAAGTATAATATACTTTTGCATTATCTATTTGAATTGGTTCATTAATAACAATACCCATATTATTTTGGCTACTGTTAGTTGGGAAGTTTCCTAATATTTTTACATTATTAATTGTATTTGTATTACTATTTATAACTTCTAATTGTGATTCTACTTGTTTGCTTTCTGCACTTTTTTCCATTACAACTTCTGTTTGTTCTTCTTCACCAATAGTTTCTACAGATAATTCTTTAATACTATTTACTGTTGTTATTTCTCTTGGTGCTGTAATTTTAATATTTTGTGCTGAAATACCATCATTTGCATAATTTAATGCGTTTTCATTGTGATATTCCATTTTAATTTGTTCATCACTTGTTGCTGCAAATTTATTAACTTGTAATTGAGCTTCTATTACAATTGTTATACCTTCTACTGCTGTAGTATAATTTGTTTGTGTACCATTTAAAGACACATTAATTGTTTTTCCATCTATTGTATATTGTGGTTCACTAAATTCATTGTTGTCATCATATAACTTACTAATATTCATTATATTAATATTTTCTACTTGATTTGGTAAAGTTATAGTAAAGTTTGGATTTTTGTATAAGTCGTATTTTTCATTGTTAGTTAATAATGTTGCTCTTATTTCAACATTATTTTCTATAACTGTTGATAATTGGTCTTTATTAATAGAAATTCTGCTTTCTGTTGTTGTGTCTTTTAATGCTATGCTATTTTCAATGTTATTTTCTTCACATTGATTATGCTTGTATGAAATTACATTGTTTAGGCTATTTGCTAATTTTGCATTTTCACTTTGTGTTTCTTTTATTTTTTTAGTATGATTTAATTCTATTATTCCTTCTGCTATTGGTTTACTTGTTATTATTTTTATTTCTTTTACTTCATTTTCATTATAATTTATGATAAAATATCCATTTTCGTTTACTTCTGAATTACTATTTATTGTGGTAATTTCTTGATTATTTTCATTTAATATTGTAATGTAACCATCATTTCCAAATATTTTATCAAATTGTGCTTTTTCAATTACTGTATTTGCATAATAAACATTGGCAATTTGTTCATTGTCATTCATTTTATATGTACTTGCTTTTTCTTGTAGGTTAATTTCATTAATTGCTTTTGCTAAGTTAACTTTTATAGATGTTTTTGTAACATATGGTCTTTCTACTCCAGCTACAATTTTTCCTTTATATATTTCGTTTTCTTGATTACTGTAATAAGCTTGTATTATTGCATCTTTTTCTTCTGATGCTATAAGTTGTGCTTTTGCAGTCATTTCTTTTTGATTATATAAAGTTATTGTTAATTCTGGTTGAATAGAAAATTTACTTATATCTATATCTTTGTCATAAATATAAGTTAATATAATATTTTCTGTTCCGTCTTTTTTCCATTTTATATTATTATCTATTACATCATTTTTTAATGTAATTTCTTCTACATCATTTTCGTATTTATCTGTATAAGAAGTCATAGTATTTAAATAAATTTGTTTTTCTACTTCAGCCCCACTTATTGGAGTTTGTACTTTTGCAACAATGTTTTTTATAGGATATGTATGATTTTTTATACCAATATCCCATGATACTTGTATTACTCTTTTTTCTACTCCATTTATATTTAATATTTTGTTAGTTATAATATTTGCTTCGTTTACTATATCTTCCTCTATGATATTATCTACTAAATTTAATTGGACTTTTTTTGTTGATTTAATTTCTTTATCTTTTTCAGATCTATCTTTATATGTACCATTTAATGTCAATTTGCTTTCTAAGCTTAATAAACCTATATTGAATTGTTCTTCTTTTATAGGTTCTATTTTTACTGGTATTTCAACTGAAGTTCCAGCTGTTAAGTTATATAGTTTAATTGTATTTTCTTCAATTGTTTCCACATATTGACTATCTGTTGATAATAGCTTAAAATTAGCTCCATCTTCTAATTTGATGGTTCCATCTAAGTATCCTTCCTGTTTCACATTTATATATATGTATAGCATATTTTCTGTGTTACTTGCTACCATATCTAAATTTGAAACTTGTTCTCCTCTTTCGTTTTTGAAATAACTATTAAATTCAATATTTTTGTTGTTTGTGTTACTATCACTAGAAAGTGCATAACTTATTAAACTATTTCCAACAAAAATAAAATTTGACATTGTCATAGTTAAAATCATGAATAGAACAATAATGACTTTAAATACTTTACTTCTCATAGTATCCTCCTTGTTTTTATAGGCTCTTTTTACCTAATCCTTCTAAATATATTATATATACACTTATTGAAATAAATCAATATATGTTTTTTTTCTTTTGTTTATGACATTTTTCTTATCCTTACGGATATTTTATGTACTTGCCTAATTTAACTAAAATATTATTTTTTTATTACATTTTGTAATATTTATAATTTTTTAGACAAATTTATGCATAACCACTTATTATTATACACCTTTTTTCTTTATTTTTCAATGGTTTTTTCACTAAAAAATAACTTTTTATGTAAATTTTTTCTTTTTTGGTTAAAATGCTTATTCTAGTGTAAACTTTTTTATCTTTTTTCATATAAATAGTAAGAGGTGATTTTATTGAATAACATGAATTTTGATGAAAATACTTTTAATAAATTAAGAGATATGATGAATAAAGGAGAATTAAATGATGTTATTTCACAAATTCCACCTGATATGATACAAAATGTTTCTTCAATGATGAATAATCAGACACAAACTAATAACCAAAATAATAATTTTGATTTTAGTCAAATTGATATGAATACTATTATGAAAATGAAGTCTGTTATGGAAAAAATGAATAATTCAAATGATCCTAGGTCTAATTTATTGTATTCTTTGAAACCTTATTTACGTGAAGAAAGAAAAGAAAAATTAGATCAATATGCTAATTTATTAAATGTTGCTAAAATTGCTGATATTTTGAAAGATACAAATAAGGAGAATCCACAGTAATGGTTAATTCTAATAATGAAAAAATATCACCTAAATATCATTCCTTTGGTCCAATTAGGTTTAAAACACCTATTTTTAATGGTGTTGATGAACCTATTTTTGAAATATTGGGTATGGAATTATATTTAGATGATATTCTTATTGTTGGTTTGATAATTTTTTTGTATAAAGAAGGCGTTAAAGATGAAATGCTATTTATTATTTTAATTATGTTACTACTTAATTAACACCTAAAATTATTCTATTATAATTTTATCGTCCAAAATGCTAACACAGGCTTGTTTGTGCATTGGTTCTTCGTCGCGATTGATTTCTTTTACTACATTTGCAATTCTAATTTGAACTGCATCTACTAGTCCTGCTGCAATTACTGCTTGTTTATTTCCTTTTGCTCCCGCATGTGCTAGTCCTCTTAAAGCTCCTAATATAATTATGTTATCAGATGCTATTACTTCTGCTCCTGAATTTACGTCTCCAATTATTACTAAACTTCCTTCTGATTCTAATTTTTGCCCTGAACGTAAAGAACCTCTATGAAATTTTGTTTCAGATATTGCTATTTCTTTTTCAAATGTTTTTCTTATGCTGTGTAAACCTAAACTTTTTGGCATATCAAAGTCAATTTCTACATCTATTACATCTTTTATAATTTTTTGTATTTCATCAATTTCTTTGTTTTTTAATATTTTTCCTGAAACTAAAATTGGAGTTTTTTCATCTTTATATAGTTTTTTTAATTCTGATAGTTTCTTTTTTAATGCTTCTATAATTTCTGCATATTCCGCTTCTTCGCTTAATTTAAGCACTATTTGGTCTTTTTTTAAATTAATACTAACACAATTTTTCATTTTTACATCCTTCCTTATCTCATAATTTCTACATATGGAGTGGCACTCATATCTTCTTCTATGTTTTGTGTATTCATTCCAAAGTATTCTGCCATTATATCTCTTACTACTTCTGCTGTATAGTTTCCGTGTCCACCATTTTCTACCATTACTACTATTGCAATTTCTGGATTTTCAAATGGAGCAAATCCCACAAACCATGCATGTACTTGGTTGTTTGGTGCTTCTGCTGACCCTGTTTTACCTCCTACACTTATGTTAAAATCACGGAAACGGACATATGCTGTTCCTCCTGTGTCACTTGTAACAGATTGCATTCCGCCTAATACTGCTTTTAAATAATCTTTATTTATTGATATTTCTTCTGTTTGGTCATCTTGTAAACCTAATTTTTGATTTACAAATTTATTTATTTCTTCTCTTGATACTTCTGAGCCATTAGCGTTTCTAATTGTTTTTACAATGCTGACATCTATTTTTTTTCCACCATTTGCAAGCATACTAATATATCTTGCCATTTGCAATGGACTAAATTCATTATCACTTTGTCCAATTGCTGCTTGAAGAGTGTTTCCCGGACTCCAATATGGCTCATTTGGGTGCAAACTTGGTCTTGTTTCTTTACTTGCTAATACTCCTGCTGTTTCACTTTGTAATTCAATCCCTGTTTTTGAGCCTAAACCAAAGTATTTTGCAAATTTTACTAAATTATCTATTCCCATTCTATTTGCAGTTTCGTAAAAGAAATAGTTACAAGATTTTTCTATAGCTCCAGAAACATCTAAATATCCATGTCCTCTATGATAGTCTGTATAATACCAACATCTTGGTTGATAGTCACTATAACGTGTGTAAACTCCTGTGTCATTAATTTTTGTTTTTAAATCTATTACTCCTGTTTCTAATCCTGCTATTGCTGTTACCATTTTAAAGGTTGATCCTGGTGAATATGAATTTTGAATTGCTTTGTTTACAAGTGGTTTAGCTTGGTTGTTGGTATAATTATTCCAAGCATCTGTACTTATTCCCCCTACGAAGTCTGCTGGATTGTAATCTGGATAACTTGCCATTGCTAATACTTCTCCAGAGTTTACATTCATTACTACACATGCTCCTGCTTTTGCATCATAACTTTTTCCAAAACCACCTGATGCTATTTTTTGTATGTTACTTGCCAATGCATTTTCTGCTATTTTTTGTAAATTAGCATCTATTGTAAGTACAATATCTGACCCTGCTATTGCTTCTTCTGAAACATATTCTGCTGTTGTAGTTCCATCTACTGCCATATCTATTTGCTTTGTTCCGTTTTTCCCTTTTAAGTATTCTTCAAATACATACTCTATACCTGTTTTTCCTATTATGTCATTACTGCTATAATAATTTTTTCTAGTTTCATATTCTTCACTACTTATTTTTCCTGCATATCCTAATATGTGTGATGCCAAATTTCCAGATGTGTATTCTCTTACAGGTTGGACTACTATGTTTATTCCTGCGAATTTGGCAGAATTTTCACTAAATTCTGCTACCGCTTCTCTTGGGATGTCTTCTGATATTGTTACTGCTCTTGTGCTACTATACCCTTTTTGTGAAATTAAATAACGTATAACTATTATTTTTCTTATTTCTTGTACATCATTTGTATTTTGTATTTTATATTTTTCTTGGAATTTATAAAATGCTTGCTCTGCTGATATATCTTCTGGTAGATTGTTGTCTTTTTTCCATTTTGCTAGTGCTTCGTCTGATATTGTGAAACTAAACGGATCTAGTTTTATTGGAAATATGTCTGAATATGAACATTTATATTTTTCTAATACTTTTATCATGTTTAATATTGCAATGTTTAAGTCGTTTGTATCTACTTTGCTTTTATACATTTCTAAAGAAAATTCCATTTTTGAGGTGACAAGTGGAGTTCCTGTTTTGTCTAAAATTGCTCCTCTGGAAGCTTCTAGTGTGCTTTCTCTTGTTAGTCTAGTGTTTGATTGTTCTCTATATTCTGCTCCATGTACTATTTGTAAATTAAATAATTGCACTATTAATACAATTCCAATTATATAGATTAAAACTGTTATTATATTGAATCTTAAATTGATATTTACTTTTTTCTTAGAACCTTTTGCCAACTCTTCACCTCCTAGAAATATCGTGTCATTATTTTGTTCCCTTTATATTCATTTTCAATTATATATCCAAATTTTCTTATTAATGGATACAAAATAATTGTTAATAATAAGTTAAAAGCAATTTCTATTGCTAAAATTTTTATAAAATTAATTATTTCTATATTGGTTGCTAGTATTACATAATTTAAAATGTAAGATAGAATTTCAAATATTGCTGTTGCAACTACCGTCATTACCATTATTGTCATTCTGCTATCTTTTGAAAAGTTTTTATCAAATACTGCAGATAAAAATCCTATTAGTCCTAATGAAACCATGTTTATTCCTAGTTGTTGCCCAATTACTAAGTCTATTATTAGTCCTATTATTAGTCCATAAACTGTTCCCATAGTTCGATTACTAAATAATCCTATAAATAATACGAAAATGACAAATAGATTTGGCATTATCCCTGCAATATTAAACCAACTGAAAAAATTTGACTGTAAAACATAAATAAAAATGGCTGTTAATATAAGCATTATATTAATTATTGTTTTTTTCAATTGGTTCACCTCTTTATTATTGATTTGTTATGACTAGTACTGTTCCTAATTTGTCAAAATCAATTGCTGTTTCCACAATTGCATATCTATCTGTTAAATTTTGTGTATTTGTTACTTTTTTAACAGTTCCTATATGAATTCCTTTTGGATAGATTCCCCCTAGTCCTGAGGTTTCTATGCTGTCTCCTTGAATTATATTGCTGTCTGTTGGAATGTACATTGCTTTTAAAGATGATTTCTCATCTAATGTTCCTTTGCATACTATACTGTCTTTTGTTGTACTCATTGAGCAACTTACAGAACTTGCTGTATCTATTATTGTTTGCACTTTTGCAGTTGTGTCAGTTACTGAAATAACATGCCCTACTAACCCTTGGTCTCCAATTACTGTCATTTGCTCTTGCACTCCGTCATTTGTTCCTATATTAATTACAATTGTTTTTGAATAGTTACTAATGTCTTTGTTTATTACATATCCTGGTATTGTTTTGTATTCTCCATATTTTTCAGTTAAATTTAGATATTCTTTTAATGTTTCGTTTTGAGTTTTTATGTTTTCTAATTCTCTTAGCGATTGCTCTAATTCACTATTCTTTTTGCTTAATTCTTTATTTTCTTCTTTTAAGTTATTTATATCTGTAAAAAATGTATTATTTCCACTTAACTTGTTTTTTAGATAAGTTAGCCCATTTTGAATTGGCATGACTAAGTTACTTGCTATGTTTTCAAAAAATGAACTATTGGCTTCTCCATTTGAAAAAATAACAATAAATATTAAAATTATGATTGTTATTATTATGCCTATTATACCGGCTTTTTTATTTTTATACATTTTTTACTCCTAACTTTATTTTCTTTTTCTGCTATTTATTAAAACAGTTTTTAGTCTTTCTAAGTCTTCTAGTGTTTTACCTGCTCCTCTTACAACACAGTCTAATGGTTCTTCTGCTATGTAAACTGGCATTCCTGTTTCAACACTTAATAGCTTATCCAAATTTTTTATAAGTGCACCTCCACCTGCTAGGACTATTCCTTTTTCCATAATGTCTGATGCAAGTTCTGGTGGTGTTTTTTCTAGTGTTAATTTAACCACTTCTATAATTTTATTAATTGAGTCTTTCATTGCTTCTTCCATTTGGGTAGAAGTTATTTTTACATTTCTAGGCAATCCATCTGTTAAATCTCTTCCTCGTATTTCTATGGCTTTTTCTGTCATTAATGGCATTGCACATCCAATATCCATTTTTATTTGCTCAGCTGTAGTTTCTCCAATTGCTAAGTTTAATTCTCGTTTAATGTAATTTACTATATCTTCGTCTAATTCGTCTCCTGCTATTCTTAGAGAATGACTAACAACTATGCCTCCTAAAGAAATAACAGCTACTTCTGTTGTTCCTCCTCCAATGTCTACTATTATGCTTCCACTTGGCTCTCCTACATCTAAGCTTGCCCCAACAGCAGCTGCCATAGGTTCTTCTATTAAATAGACTTCTTTTGCTCCTGCTTGCATTACAGATTCTTCTACTGCTCTTTCTTCTACCTCTGTAATTCCAGATGGTACTCCAACTACTACTCTTGGCTTTCCTACATTGTATCTTTTTGCTACTTTGTTTATTAGATTTTTTAGCATTAATTGTGTTGCTGTAAAGTCTGCAATTACACCATCTTTTAATGGTCTTACTGCTTTTATTTGTTCTGGTGTTCTACCGTAACATTTCTTTTGCTTCATTTCCTGTTGCTACAATTTCACCTGTTTTTCTGTCAATTGCTACAACAGATGGTTCTTTTAAAATTATTCCCTTTCCTTTTAGTGTTACTAAAATATTTGCTGTTCCTAAGTCAATTCCTATGTCTTTTGACCCAAATGTAAAAAGCTTCATTTTTCTTTCCCTTTCTTTCACTTATCTTTCATTCATTATATTTTAATCTTTTGTGTCTGAAATTAGTTTAGAAAAAATGCTTGTATATGCTTTGTTTCCAATTACTAAATGGTCTATTAATTGAATTCCTAGTAATTCAGTTACTTCATATAAATAATTTGTAAATTCAATATCTTTTTCACTTGGTGTTGCATCTCCAGTTGGATGGTTGTGTATTAATATTATTTTTGGTGCTTTCATTTTTATTGGCTCTTCTAAAATTTCTTTGATGTTAAGGTTTGTAAAGTTTGCTCCTCCGTATTGCAATGTTTTTTATTTTTAGTATTTCGTTTTTATTATTTAATATAACAATTTTTGCTATTTCTTGTTTTTCAAACCTTAATTCTTCCATTACAATTTCAGCTAAATCATCTGGTTTTATTATTTTAATTTTTTTTAGGTTATTTGGTCTTGTCATTCTGCTTGCTAATTCTCCTACTGCTTTTAATTGAATGGCTTTTACTTTTCCTATTCCATTTATTTGCATTAATTCTTCTATGCTTATATTACGTAGAAAATTAATTCCATCTGTTTTGGCATCAGCTAAATTTAATATTTTTTGTGCTAACTGTACTGAAGTTTCTTGCCTTGTTCCTGTTTTTATTATTATTGCAAGTAACTCTGCATTTGATAAAGTTTTTTCTCCATACCATTCTAGTTTTTCGTATGGTCTTTCTGCTTCTGGTAATTCTTTTATTTTTATTGGCAATTAAATCTTCCCTTTCTTGTTCTGATTGCCCCTTTTTATATTTTTTTGTAAATAAATATGGCAAGTACCATTCCTATTATACTTGATATACTTATTTTAAACATTAATGCAAAAGTGATTTTTACAACACTTAAGTCTAATACTATTGGATTTTCTAATCCAAAACTTTGGCTATATGATAACCACCATAACCAGTCTACTCTAGAAGCTAGTTCTCCTAGTAGTCCCCCTACTACTAAACCTGATAAAATAAATATTAATAGTATCCATATGTTTTTTTCTTTTGTTGCCATTTTTGTACCTCCATTTTTTCTTCTTTTTCTTTGTTTTTTTCTTACGGCTATTTCGTTCTTATTCTACTTTTGTATTATATATTGAATTAGTAAATTTTTCAAGTGAATTGCTGTATTTTTTAGAAATACTATTTACCAAAAATTGTTCCTTCCCATATAATACAATAAGTAGTATAATATAATTAGTAGATGTTAAGGGGGACTTGTCTTTATGAAAATCGAAAAATTGACAGAAAATAAAATTCGTGTAATTTTAAGTTCAGATGAATTAGGCTGTACTTCTATGAATGCTCGGTATGATAACAAATGCTATTGAAACGCAAGAAATTTTTTATAATATTTTAAAACAAGCTGAAGAAGAAGTTGAATTTTATACTGATGGCTGTAAATTATTAATTGAAGCCTTTTCTTCTTTAGATGATGTTTTTGTTTTTACTATAACAAAATATGTGCCAGATAAAGAAATAAAAAAGAAAAAATTAGTTGTAAAGCGTAAATCTTTAAAACCTATTGAACAAGAAATTATTTGCCGTTTTGATAACTTTGATGTTTTTTGTGAATTTTGCAAACGTATAAATCATTTACATATTTTTGATATTAAGAAATTAGCTAAAAATAGCATTTTGTATGTTTGGAAGGATTTTTATTATTTAATTATAAAAAATGTTAATAATAATTATGAAAAAATTAATTTGTTTTATTCTTTATTGCTTGAATTTGGCAAAACTGTTGGCGCTTCTAAACATTTTGAATATAAGTTACTTGAACATGGAAAGACTATTATAAAGAAAAATGCTATTAGTGTAGGTATAAAGTATTTTTCATAAAATATTAGTGAACTTTATTTATTATTAAAAAATATATTAAACTTTTTAGTATATAATTTTTAATATAAATAAATCCAGCTTATTTTTTAGCTGGATTTTTATTTTAATATAAATAATTTTGTGGGTTGTATGCAACTCCATTTACTCTTATTTCTAAGTGTAAATGTGGTCCAGTTGAATTTCCTGTTGAACCTACTGCTGCAATGGTTTGTCCTTGTGATACTTGTGTGCCTGCAGATACATATAATTTACTGCAATGTCCATAGTATGTTTGAACTCCATTACCGTGTGTTATTACTATCATATTTCCATAAGAACCTTTATAACCTGAAAATGTAACTGTTCCTGATGCTGCTGCAAGTATTGGTGTACCTGCTGCTGTTGCTATATCTAGTCCTGTATGTGATGACCTTCTTATAGCACTTCCTGCTCCAAATCTTGATGAAATTGTTCCTGATACTGGTCTAATTAGTGAAATACCTAAATTTGCTTTACCTGATGATGTAGTTAATGCTGTATTAACACTTCCTGTTGCTGCATATTTAGTTGAACTTTTTTTAGCTAATGTTGGAGCTTTTTGTGGCTCTACATATAATTTTGAAATGGCATCTTCTGATGTACTAATTTCTCCAAGATTTTGCTCATATTTTTCTACAATTGATATTTTTTCAAGGTTTGAACTATTTTTTTCTTTTAATCCATTTACGACTTTTTCTGCTTCTTCAAAGTTAGAAACATATGCTTTTTCTTCTTGTCCATCTGATACAGCATAATAACGATAGTATGGAACTCCTTCTTCTTTTACTTTATTAAAAATTTCATCATCATTTGTAATAACATTCTTTTTTAACAAGCATAGTTTATAACTTGGGAGATTTTCCACTTGTACAAATGCTACATTGTTACTTCCTTCATCTCCATTTTCTATATAATCATTGATTTTATGTTGTAATTGTGCTTTAGTTGCTGTATACCCTACTTCTTCACCATTAATATAAACACTATATGTAGGTTTATACAAATATGCAATAGCACCTATGATTAAAAAGGTTGAAATCATAAAAAGAACTATAAATTTAACGCTTCTTTTAGTATGTATCATGACTTTTTTAAACATTTCTAAAATCAATCTCCTTTGTATCTTATTACTTTTTTTCTACATTAATTACATTGTAATATTATTGTAATATTTTGTTTTTTGCAAAGAGATTGTTTACTCATTTTCCGTAAGTTTATTTCTTTTTTTTCTCTTTATCTTGTTTTTTTTTCATTTATCTCTTCTTTTCATTTTATGTGCAATTGGGGACGTTTCTTTTTGCACATTTTTGCCCGTTCTGGGACAGGCACGAGTTTACATTTTCTGCCGGTTTTGGGACAGGTCTTTAAAATAAAATTCTAAATCTGTTATCTATTATTTTAGAGATATCAACGAATGTGAGTAAATCTTTTTAGAAATTATTAATCAATTTTATGGAAAGAGTTCGCATTCATCCGCAGAAGGGTGCCATAAAATCGAGAAACCGAGTTGTATCTATAAAAATAATAAATAACAGATTATTAACTTTATTCAAATAAGTCTGACCTGTCCCAAAAAGGGACAAAATGGGTACACTTGTGCCTGTCCCAAAACAGGACACCTAGTTGCTTAATTCTGTTTTTACTGTGCTAATTTCTGTTGTTGTAGCTTTTTGTGCTGGCACATAGTATCCTTTTGTTTGTGCTATTTTAAATAATTCGTATTGGAAGCTTTCGTCATTGTTTCTAATTTGTTGAAAGGTTTGTCTTAATTGCATATTTTCTGATTCTGATATTGCTGTTTGATATGCTGTTAGGTCTGCTTTTACACTTCCTAAAATGTCGTTTACCATTGTTTTTTCATCCATTTTTCTTTTCCTCCTTTTTGTTTTCTAGTTGTTTAAAAATGTCATTAATTTTTGTTTTGTGTTTAACGCATCTTGTGCGGATTTAGCAAATATTTGCTTTATTTGTGGGTCAACTGCTTGTGATGAATAAGTATTTAACTTTTGATAGGCTGTTTCATGTGCGCCTATTAGATGTCTTAGATGTTGTAATTCGATTTGATTTAAATCTGCCATTTTATTCCTTCCTTTCATTGTATTATTCTTTTTTATTATTTCCAGAAATTCTTTTTTTATACATTTTTATTATATTGAAAAAAACACAATTTAAAGTGTTACTACTTTTAAATTGTGTTTTTATTTTTAAATTATTTCTAAGTTTGCATATTTTGCCATTAATCGCTTATGACCGGCTTTGTCAAAATTGATGTCTACTTTTAGATCTTCTCCTTCTGGTTCTACTAAATTTATGGTTCCTTCTCCAAATTTTTTGTGGAATACTCTTACCCCTGGTTCATATTTCGAGAAGTCTACCATTTTTGCAGTAGTTGATTTTTTTCCTAAATTATTTAAGAAACTTTCTGCTGTTCTAAATGCAAAGTTATTACTGCTTTTTGTTGCCATAATTGGCTCTTGTTTGTTAACTTTATAACTTTTTATAGAACTATTATTTTTATTTCCATAGTTCCATGTATATGAAGAGTCTTTGAACATTTCTTCTTTGTTTGATGTTTGCCCAAATGCTTCTTCATAACCTTCTAATAATTCTGGTGGTATTTCTTCTAAGAATCTAGAAACAGGGTTGTAACTTGTTGAACCAAATATTGTTCTTTGTTTACTACATGTTAAGAATAAGTTTTCTTTTGCTCTTGTAATTCCTACATAGCATAGTCTTCTTTCTTCTTCTAATTCTTTTGGTTCCATCATTGATTGATATCCTGGGAAAATTCCTTCTTCCATTCCCACTAAAAATACTACTGGAAATTCTAGCCCTTTTGCACTGTGTAATGTCATAAGTGTTACTGATTCTTCTTCCTCTTCCATATTGTCTAAGTCACTAGATAGTGTTATTCCTTCTAAGAATTCACTTAAAGAGTTTTCGGCAAATTCTTCTTCAAATTCTATTGCAACTGTTAAAAATTCTTCTAAGTTTGCAATTCTATTTTCCGCTTCCATTGTTTTTTCTTGCTCAAGTGCTTGAGTATAACCAGTTTTTTTCAAGGTTAATTTAATTAATTCTGATATAGTTAGATTTTCTGCCTTATTTTTTAATTCTTCAATGACATTGATAAATTCTCTTGAGTTTAGATATACTCTGTTTAACCCATATTCATCTGCTTTTTTAATAACTTCGTACATAGATGTTTCGTTGGTTATGGCTAGTTGCTCTATTTTGTCTAAACTTGTTTTTCCAATTCCTCTTTTTGGCTCGTTAATTATTCTTTTTAAACTTAAATTGTCTGCATTGTTTTGAATAAGCCTTAAATATGCAATTATGTCTTTTATTTCTTTTCTTTCATAAAATTTTAAGCCACCCACAATTTTATATGGTATGTTTTCTCGCCTTAATATATCTTCAATTGCTCTAGATTGTGTATTCATTCTGTATAAAATAGTAAAATCTGAATATTTGTAATATTCTTCTCTTTTTAAATGTTCAATTTGTTCTACAATATAAGCACCTTCGTCATATTCGTTGTCTGCTTGATACACGTGTGGCAAGCTTCCTTCATCATTTTGTGTCCATAATTCTTTTTTATATTTTACTTCATTATTTTTAATGACACTATTTGCTGCTTTTAATATATTTTGAGTGCAACGATAATTTTGCTCTAGCTTGATTATTTTTGTGCCTGGAAAATCTCTTTCAAAATTTAAAATGTTTGAAATGTCTGCACCTCTAAAAGAATATATCCCTTGGTCGTTATCGCCCACTACCGTAATGTTTCCGTGTTTAGATGCAAATAAAGTTATTAAGGTAAATTGTGCTTTGTTTGTGTCTTGATATTCGTCAACTAAAACATATTTAAATTTGTTTGCGTAATATTCTAATATGTCTGGGTTTTCTAGCATAATTTTTATGGTGTAATTTATGATGTCATCAAAATCTATTGCATTATTTTCTTTTAATCTTTTTTGGTATAGAGTATAAATTTCTGCTATTTTTTCTTTGCGGAAGTCTCCTGTTGCTCTAATTGTATATTGTTCTGGCTCTAACATTTCATTTTTTGCATTACTTATTTCTGATAACACACTTCTGTCTGTAAATAGTTTGTCATCTACTGCTAAGTCTTTTAAACATGCTTTTATTAGTGTTCTTTGGTCAGATGTGTCAAATATGATAAATGAACTGTCAAATCCAATTCTATCTATAAATCTTCTTAGTATTCTTACACAAATGGAGTGAAAAGTGCCCATCCAAATGTCTTTGGCTGGGTCCCCAATTAAATCTACAATTCTTTCTTTCATTTCGTTTGCAGCTTTGTTTGTAAATGTTATTGCTATGATGTCCCATGGTTTTACATTTTTTTCTCCAATTAAATATGCTATTTTATGTGTTAATACTTTTGTTTTTCCACTTCCTGCTCCTGCAATTACTAAGCATGGCCCTTCGGTATTTACTACTGCTTCGTGCTGTTTGTTGTTTAATCCTTTTAATATATCTTGCATTTATTTTTCCTTTCTTTTTTCAAATATGTGTTTGTATTTTACTATATATATTTTCAAAAATCAAGTGGTTTTTAATTTTTATTAAAGATGTGTCCCCAACTGCACAAAAATGTGCAAAAAGAAACGTCCCCAATTGCACATTATAGTTTTGTTGCGAATATTCCTATTATGAAACCTATCATGTTTCCGCAATGCTGTCATTCGCCCATGGTATAACTTGTTTGATTCTGGTACTAACTCTCCAGATACTATGTATAGCATTGCTCCGGCTGCAAAGCTTAAGCAGATTGCTATTATTTCTTGTGAGATTGAGCCTACTATTGCTCCAAAGAATGCTCCTATTCCTGTTGTTATTCCTGATAATACTACATAGAAGATTATTTTTCCTTTTTGCATTCCTCCGTGTTTCATTGGTACTGCCATTGATATTCCTTCTGGTATGTCATGTAAGCAAATTGCTAATGCTAGGCTTAGACCTAATTTCATAGATGCTTCAAATCCAGACCCTATTGCTAATCCTTCTGGAAAATTGTGTATTGCAAGTCCTATGGATACTATTATTCCAGTTTTTAATAAACTATTTGTGTTTTTATTTGCCATTGCACTGTTGCTAAATTTCTTTTCTACTAATAAATCGCAAAATATCATGGCTATAATACCAACAATAATTCCTATTATTGTATTTAAAATACTACTTATTCCTAGTGCCTCTGGTATTAAATCAAAACATATTACTGCCATCATTAGTCCTGATGCAAATGCTAGAATAAAACTTAGAAATTTATTTGAGTTCTTTTTTAAAATTACACCTATTATTCCTCCTAAAGTAGTACCAAATGTCCCAAAAAATAAACCTAAAAGGGTTGTTTTTAATATTTCATTCAAAATCCAAATTCTCCTTCCTTTTCCTTTTTACTAGTTTATTTTTAGAAGTTTTTGTTTATTCGTTATCTTCATTTTTTATTGAAATTCATATTTTATTATTAGAGCATTAAATAATATTGACTTTCTTCGACAATTCTTGTAAAATTTTATATGAATACTAATTAGAAGCATTGATATGAAGAATTTAAAAGAAAATCTTCAAAATTTAAATAGGAGTTGATAAAATGTTAAAAGAATTTAAA
This sequence comes from uncultured Clostridia bacterium, assembly GCA_947626925.1. Lineage (GTDB taxonomy): Bacteria > Bacillota > Clostridia > TANB77 > CAG-508 > CAG-269. The sequence continues at coordinate 49,718 of CANQTU010000001.1, forward strand.
GAATTTGCTACAAAAGGAAATATTTTTGATATGGCAATAGGTGTAATTATTGGTGGTGCTTTTCAAAAAATAGTAACTTCTCTTGTTAATGATATTATTATGCCATTTATTGCAGTTTTTACTGGAAAAGTTACTTTTGATGATTTAACTTTAACTATAGGTAATTCTTCTATAAAATATGGTTCTTTTATTACAACAATAGTTGATTTCTTAATTATTTCTTTTTCTATTTTTATTGCAATTAGAACTTTTAACAAGTTAAATAATAAAACTAAAGAAAATCTTCACAAATTAGCCAAAAAAGTAGAGGCTATTGAAAATGCTGAAGATACCGAAAATTCTGATGAAAATATTGAAACAAAATCTGAACTTACTACTAAGCTATGTCCTTATTGCTATTCTGAAATTAATATTAATGCTACAAGATGTCCACATTGTACATCTTTATTGGAAGAAAAGACGGTTGTATAAACAACCGCCTTTTTTTTATTAAGTTTAGTTTATTAAATTTCTAACCCGTTTTCCTTATTCCTCGCCTTTTAAACGTTCTGCTCTATCTGCAGCAATTAAATTATCTATCATTTCATCAATGTCACCATTTAAGAAATTTTCCATTTGAAAAATACTCATTCCTATTCTATGGTCTGTAATTCTTCCTTGTGGGTAATTATATGTTCTTATTTTTTCGCTTCTATCTCCAGAGCCTACTTGTGTTTTCCTGCTATTTGCTATTTCGCTGTCTTGTTTTTCTTTTTCAATTTCATATAATTTTGTTCTTAACATTTTCATTGCATTGTCTTTATTTTGGAATTGTGATCTTTCTGTTTGACATTCTACTACTATTCCTGTTGGCTCGTGGATAAGTCTTACAGCAGAAGATGTTTTATTAATATGTTGTCCACCAGCTCCTGAAGCTCTAAATACTTCCATTTTAATATCAGAAGGATTAATTTCTATTTCAACATCTTCTACTACTGGCAACACAGCAACAGTTGCTGTTGAAGTATGAATTCTTCCACTACTTTCTGTATCTGGTACTCTTTGCACTCTGTGTACTCCACTTTCAAACTTTAATCTACTATAAACTCCTTTTCCTGTTATCATGAAAGAAATTTCTTTATAACCACCTAATCCTGTTTCATTTTCATTTAACACTTCTAGTTTCCAGTGCTTTTTTTCTGCATACATAGTATACATTCTAAATAAAGTACCTGCAAATAATGCTGCTTCTTCTCCTCCAGCACCTGCTCTAATTTCACACATAATGTTTTTATCATCATCTGGATCTTTTGGAATTAGCAAAATTTTTAATTCTTCCTCTATTTTTGGTAAATTTTCTTTTGCTTCATAATATTCTGACTCTGCCAATTCTTTCATTTCTGGGTCTTGCATTAATTCCTCTGCTTCATCCATATTTTCTTTTATTTTTTTATACTCTCTAAATTTTAGTACAACTTCTTCAATACTAGCATGCTCTTTCATTAATTTTTGCCATTCTGATTGATTTGCTATTATCTCTGGGTCAGCTATTAATTTTGTTAATTCCTCATACCTTTTCTCTACAGCTTCTAACTTTTCAAACATAAAAACTCCCCTCTTTCAAATTTGCTTTATGAATTATACTACAATTTATCAAAATAATCAACTAAATAAAAAAAGAGATGTAATTAAAGTTTGTCCCTAATTACATCTGTACATTATAATTTTATAAAATTATATTCAATATCTAATTCGTCTAAAATTTCTTTTTCTCTATTTGTACATGTTAAAAATATTATTTGATGATTGCTGAATCTTTCGCTTATATATTTTAAAATATTTTTTAATCGTTCTGTATCATAATAGGCAAATACTTCATCTAAGATTATTGGCATTTTTTCTTGTGATAATTCTTCGACCATTGATAGTCTTAATGATAAATATAATTGGTCTATTGTTCCTATACTTAGCCTTGATACTGGTATGTAATTTCCATTTTCTAACTCTACAAGTAACCCTTTTTCATCATTAAAGTTTATGTTACTATATTTTTGGTTTGTAATTTGTGCTATGCTTTGAGACAGTTTTTCTGAAAACTTAGGGGTTACTGTGTTTTTCATTTCTTCATAGCTATTATTTAAAATTTCTTTTGCAAGGTTTATGCTTTGCTCTAGTTTTTTTATGTTTACCATTTTTTCTTTTTCGTTAACTAACTTTTCTTCAATTTTTGATAAACTTTCTAATTTTGGTTCTATATTTTTGTTGTCAAATTCTAATGCATGTAATTCAATTTTTTTATTTGATAATTTATTTTCTGTATTTTGTATTTCTAAATTTATATTTTTTAATTCTGATAAATAATTTATTTTATTTTTTTCAATTTTATTCAAATAATTATTTTTTATTTTTAAATTAAAATTATTTTTTAATTCGTCTATTTCTTTTTTTAATTCAATATTATTTTTTTCTATAAAATTTATTTCTTGTATTAAATTATTTATTTCTGAATTTTCTTTTTCTAAGTCTTTTTTATTTTTTAATTCTTTATTTTTTATTTTATTTTTAAAAAATAAGTAAAAAATTAAAACCACTGGTACTGTAAGAAGTAATAAATAATTTAATATTTTATTTTTTATAAAAATAAATTGTAAAATATTAATTAATATAATTATAAATAATATAATTAATATTATTTTATTTAATTTATTTTTTTCTGAATTTATTTTTTTATTTTGTTTATTTTCATTTTTATTTTTTGAATTTATTTCATTTATTTTATTTTTTATTGAATTTATTTTTTCATCATTTTGATTTTTTAAATTTATTTTTAAATTTATTTTTTCATTTTCTATTTTTTCATTTTCATTTATTAATTTTATTTCTCTTAAATAATTATTTTCATTTTCTAAATTTTTAATTTCTTTTTCTAGATTTTTTTTCTTTTCTTCTATTTCATATTTTAAATTTTGATACTCTTCTAATTCTTGTTTTTCTGCTTCTAATTCTTTAATATTTTTTCCAATTAGGTTAATTGGCTTTTCCCTAGAGCGTTCAGTTCCTATTTCTTCTAATTTACGTCTTTCTATCCTGTCTATTGCTCTTTTAAATGATACTTTATCTTCTCCGGTACCTACTAAATTTGCTATTTTTTGTATTAATATATTTTGTTCCTGATTTTCTAATTTTACTTCTTCTTGATTTACTAAAATTGTAGAAGTAAATAATGTATCATCTATTTTTGTTTGTTCATAAAAAAATTCATTTCCTTTATTTTTATCTATATTAAATTCTTTTGAGATGTCTTCCATTTTTTCATTAAATATTTTTGGATTTTTCTTTTTAAAGTCTCTAAATATTTCGTATTTTTCTTTATTATCTAATTCATATGATAATTTTCCGGAAAATTCTTCTCCTACCCATGGTTTGTATTTATCAAAGTCCGATATTTCTTTTCCTTTTTTATTTTTTGAAATTCCATAAAAACTACTAAATATAAAATTTAATAGTGTTGATTTCCCAGCTTCGTTATTACCTTGAATAATATTTATATTATTTTTTAATTCAATTTCTTTATTTTTTAATTTTCCATATGAATTTATTTTTATTTTATTTATTTTCAAAGGTTTTCTCCTTTCGTAAGTTTATTATTCTAATGCTTCCATACCAATTTCAATTGATTTTTCTATTATTTCTTTTTCTTCTTCTGTTTGGTTTGGCTGATTTATTTTTTCTAACATTTTTTTTGCAAATATTCCTCTTAAAGTATTTTCATTTGCTATTTTTTCTAAATTATATGCTATTTTTGTATGATTTTTAATTTTTATAATTCGTTCTTCAGTAATATATTTTAATAAATCGTATGTATTTATTTCAAAATTTCTTTTTCCTATTAAAATTATTTTTGCATATTCATTATTATTTATTTCTATTGCATTAATTTTTTCTATTAATTCTTCTTTGGATATAATTTCTGTTACATCTATTTCTATTTCTTTGAATGTTTCTTCGTCTAATGGCACAAATTCTGTTTGTACTTTTTCCTTTTCTAAGTTTCCTACTATCATACCGTGCTCTCCTAATTCATCAAATCCTAGTGAAATTGTTGAGCCTGGATAAACTAAATTTGTGCTATAATCTGCTTTATGTATGTGTCCTAAAGCTACGTAGTCAAATTTCTTATCTTTCAATATTTTACTACTTATTGAATTATATTGTTTTTCTTCTATTGAAGCTCCATCTAATGTGCCATGAATAACTAATATATTTATTTTATTTGGTTCTTCTATTTGTAATTGCTCGATTCCACAATTGGTACAATAAAAATCATTAAATCCATAGCCATATATACAAATATCTCCGTCTTCTATTTTTTCTATTTCACTATTGAATATTTTTACATTTTGATTCCAATTAAATTTATTGTAATAAGAATTTTTTATGTATGGGTCATGGTTTCCTGGTGCTATAAATATTTTTGTGTTTGGTATTTCTTTAAATAAGTTATTTATATATTCAATTGTTGATAATTTAATGTATTTATGCTCGTATAAGTCCCCTGATATAAATAAATATTCTATTTTATTTTCTTTGATGTAGTCTATTATTTTCTTAAAGACTTTTCTTTGTTCTAGTCTTCGTAAATCTCCTAAAATATCTTTGTCAGATAGATTTACAAATGGACTGTCAAAGTGCATGTCTGCTATGTGTACAAATTTCATAATTTTCTCCTTTTTTATTATTTCAATTTATTTTATAATATTTTTATTATTTTTTCAATATTTATGTTTTTAAATAAAAAAACTTGATGTTTAGATATAAATACACCAAGCCATTTTTTTATTGTTTTTCCCACCCCCATGGGATATAAAAATTATCATGTTCTTTTAATAAATGTTTTTCAAAGTCTATTATATTATCTGGTAAATTATTTAACGGATACCATCCGAATTTTATCACATTTATGAGGTTCCATAATTTTCTCTTTGCCAAACCATTTATCTGCTGTTAAAACAAAATCTATGTATTCCTTTTCGCCTACTTTTCTATTCATCACATATTTCACTTGTAAGTCTTTTTCTTGAATATCAATTCCTAATTCTTCTTTTGCTTCTCTTATCATTGCTTGTTTAATTTCTTCGCCTTTTTCTACATGACCACCAACAAATCCATATCGACCATCCGCAAATCCTGTATTAGTGCGCCTTAATAAAAGGACTTTATCCTCTTTTTTTAATATTAGTTGTACAGTAACAAAAAATATTTCTTTCATATTTATCACCCTCTTATATCTAAAAAGAACCATCTTTATAAAATTATAAAAATAGTTCTTTATTTACGAGTTTTAATCATCTATTGGGCCAAACAATTCATCAAATTTAGCTTCTAATTCTTTTTGTAAGTCATAAACATCATCTTCATTTTCTTGTGGTAAAACTGGTGCATCAATTGGTGTATTGTCATTAAAAGAATTTAAGTCTAATGCTGGTTCATTATTCTGCATTGTTTGTTTAATTGGTTCGCTTGGAATTTCTTGTTTTGCTTGTTGTGATTCTGTTATTGCTGGCTCATCATCAAATAAATCATCTAAAGATTCTACCTTTAAATTTTGTACTGATTTTTCGTCTTTTTCTTCTACATAAGGATTATATGGATTATATTTTCTCCAAACTCCTCTGTCTTTTTCTCCTATGTCGTTATGGCTTATTTCAAATTGCGCCATTTTCTTTGCCATTGGGTGTTTAAAGTAATAGAACTTCTTTGCTTTTACTGGTTTAATTCCTTTTTCAAATATGATACAGTCATCATTATCTAATCTACGAAGTTCATCTGGTGTCATTAATGCCCTTGCCATAACTTGGTCAGATACAGATTTTCCTGTTCTCCAGTTTTGTCTGTCTCTATTTACAGAAATACTATCTCTTTCAATTGTTTTTTCTCCTAACGCCTTAGAAAAATATTCAACTGTTTTATATGAGTTGCTTCCTAAAAATACGTGTGTATCACAGTTACCCATTATTGTTTCATAAGATTTTTCATATACTGCTTCTAATTGGTCTATGTTTTGTAATATAACACTGAATGATATTTTTCTACTTCTTGATGTTGATATTTTTTTATCAAAGTCTGGTATTTTTCCTATGTTTACAAACTCGTCTAATATGAAGAAGGTTTGCTCTCTTAATTGTCCTCCATTTTGGTCTGCATAATCATATAATTGTTGTATCATTTGTGAGAAGAATATAGTTAATAAAAAGTCATACGCTGTGTGTGTATCTGATGATATAACATATAATGCTGTCTTTTTGTTTCCTATTTCTTCAAAATCTATTGTGTCTGTTGATGTTAATTCTGCTATGTCTTTTGAATCGAATTTTCCTAATTTAGATTGTAATGAACTTAATATTGAACCATAGGTTTTTTCTGGTGCTATTTCGATTGATTTATAATACATTCTTGCTGGATGGTCATAAGGTAATTGACTCATTAATTCTGTTAATAGGTTACTTCCTCCATTGTTGTTCGCTGCTCTTACTAATTCTGCACAACTTGCTAAATTTTGCTCTTCTTCTGGTCTAGTAGCTATTAAGTAATAAATTAATGCTTTTAATAACATTTCTGCCATGTCGTCCCAGTATGGATCTGTTTTTCCACTTTCAGATTGTTGACCTTTTACTATTGTGTTTGCTATTACATCAACATCTAATTCAGATGAAATGTGCATTAATGGGTTATAACCATCACTATATTGTGGTCTTACTAGGTTTAAGACTTTTATGTCATATCCTTGTTCTTTTAAATATCCTGCTGTTCTATCATATAATTCACCTTTTGGATCTGTAAATACATAAGATCCTAAACATTGGTAAGCATTTGGAATAGAATATGATGCTGATTTACCAGATCCTGAACCGTCCTACTACTAAGACGTTGACATTTCCTATTTTATCTACTGGTAAGTAATTTCCTTCTGCTAATATAATTCCGTTATTTCTATTTAAAATTTGATATTGCTCTCCTCTTTGACTCCAGTCGCTTGAGCCATGTTCAATATCTGAAAATTCATTTTTAGGTGCTGTCCTTACAAATCCTATAAAGAAAAATATTGAATAAAATATTGTTACAACTAATAGTGTTGAAAAATATGTTCCTCCTGCTCCTTGTGCAAATACTTTTCCAAATGTGCTTAAAGGATGTGTAATAGAACTTCCAAATGTTTCAAAAAATACCATTAAGTCCATTTTTCCGTTTATACCTGCCATATGAGAACTATAAGCAAAAGGCGAAACAAATACTATGGCTATAAATATCCATAGTATTGCAAATATAATAAAATTTTTTCTATTTCTTCGAATGGCTCCTTCAATTTTGTAATGCATACAATTCACCTACTCTTTGGTATTTATTTATGATTATCGCTCACCGTTGTCTTTTTGCTTTATGTTTTTTGATGGCTTTCCTCCATCTTTTGCAACAATTTTCATTCCTTCTGTTAGTTCTTGTGAATTTACTACTTCTCTTGGTTTGTTATAATCTTCTACAACTGTTTTTGTATTGTTTTTATTAGGTTCATCATATCCCATTTTTTGTTCATAAGCTACATTTAATGTAAAATAGCTTATTGTTGCATCTACATCATCTTTTCCTGCTGGACCTTCAATTGCCTCTTCAGGTATCTGTATGTTTCTTTTCTTTTCTTCTGCCATAACTCTTCCTCCTACTTTCCTTCTCTTATTTCGAATGCGAAATAAGACTTGTATGGTTTTAATTTACATTTCCCTTTTACTTCATTTGTTTTTTCATCAAAATAAAGTGTTGGTTTTATTTCTTCTGCGGTTTCAGGGTCTATAATAGATATCGGTCTTTTTAGGTTTGGTGTGTATTGAAAATCTTTATATTCCATTTCTTCTTCTGAATACAATGTATTAAATTTAAGTGATGATGGTTTTTTTGTTATTTTTACTTCATCACCTAATAAAAGTCCCGTATTAATAACAACTTTTTCCTCTCCAAATGATAAAATAACTAATTGATTTCCATTTTTCTGGGGCTCTTCAACGTAAAAAGTTTTCCTATTCAAATTTCCTACTAATTCTTCGGTATGTTCTAATCTTTCTACTGTGTATTTAGGATATTCGTCTAGGTATTCTTTTTTAGTTTTGTTTACTTGATAAATTACAGTTTTTACTCCTTCTGGGTCTGTTATACTAAAATGTTTACCCTCTTGTATGGTTTCCATTTTTTTACACCTCTCCTCTATGATTTTAATCCATAGCTTTTCTTTTGTTTAACACTATAATTAATTATAGCTAAATTTAAGCATTTTGTCAACATATAATTTATGTAAATACTATTTTTTTTCGTTTCTTGGATTAAATTTTGATATTTCATTTAATTTTTCAAACATTTCTCGTTCTTGCTGTGTTAGTTGTTTTGGTACAACTACTTTAATTTCAGCAATTAAATCTCCTCTTTTGCCACTACTATTTCTATATCCTTTTGATGGAATTTTTATTTTTTCTCCACTTTGAATTCCTTGTGGTATATATATTTTTGTTTCATCATCTATAGAAGATATTTTTGCACGAACCCCTAGTGCTGCTTCCCAAGGCGTTAATAATAAATCTGTATATAAATCCAATCCTTTTAATTTAAATGTTTTACTGTCTTCAATATTTATTTTTATTAATAAATCTCCATTTTTTCCACCATTCTCACTTGGTTTTCCTTGGCCAATTAAACGTATTTTTTCACCTTTTTGGATGCCTTCTGGAATAGTTACTGCTATTTTTTTAATTTTTCCTTCAGCTGTTTTAATTGATAACATTTTTTCCATTCCATAAAATGCTTCTTGAATACCAACATTTATTTGTGTTTCTATATTTTCTCCTTTAGTTGCATGTTTTTTATTAATTGTTTGTGTATTTTTTTCGTCTTTTTCTATATTGCCTAAAAACATATTTAAAATTGTTCCCTTTTCACCTTTTCCTGAAAAAGCTTTTTCTGCTTTTCCAAAACGAGAATTCCATATTCTATCATATTTTCTTTTTGATGCAGGAACAGATAGTGTTTTATATGCTTCATTTATATCTTTTATTCTTTCTTCTGCTAAGTTATCTCCTACATTTAAGTCGGGATGATATTTTTTAGCAGCTTGTCTATATGCAAGTTTTATTTCTTCAATTGAAACATGGCTTGTTTCTAAATCTAATATTTTGTAATAATTTTTAAATACCATTTTTAACATCCTCCCAAAAATTAGGTATGTTTATTATACCATAAAAGAAAAAAAAATCCATAGTTTTATGGATTTTTTTTTCTTTGTTTGTAGTTAGCAAGTTTGTCAATTATGATTAATATATATCCTAATATTAAAATTCCAACAGCAATGGATATAACCCACATCAATACTGATTTCTTTCCTATTTTGTTATAATCTAGAAAAAAGTATGCAAAATCTCGTGAGCCTCCAATGTTGTAAAAATGTCCTCCTCCTGCATTGTATATATATACAAAACACACATATTGAAGAGGAAAATACAGCCAAATTAATGGATAAAATAGTTTGAAATTCCCTTTTTTATCAAAAAGGATATAATCTATTATAACCATAATAGGCGAAATTATATGTACTAATGCATTTCCTATCAATTTTAAAATTTTAGGAGATGTGTACATTACAAAATCATTTGGCAACAATGCTATAAAATAAACAATAGCTGTTAGCATAATTGCTGTTGTTGCCATTCCTTTTATGATATAATATAGTGTATTTTCATGATAATTGTATTGTGTGCAATCAAATATAAAAATTACTGAAAATATAATCAAACATAGGACATTGCTTTGTAATGTATAGTAGGATATTAAATATAAAGCTGAATTCGTATTACATAAATTTAATAGGATTCCGCTTAGCAAACTTACTATGAGAATTAACCGATAAGATACTGTTCTCTTTTTCATGATATTCTCCTTTTTGCTACTAAGTTATTTAGTTTCTAGTAGATTATATAACATTTTTTCAGTTTTCTCAAGGTTTTTAAGGCAAAATGTGTAATTAGGTTATAACCTAATTACACATTTCTATTAATTTATCTAATAATTCTTGATAACTAATGCCCGCTTTTTCGAATAGCTTTGGATACATGCTTATGCTAGTAAAACCAGGCATTGTATTGATTTCGTTTATGTATATTTTTTCTGTTTCTTTTTCTATAAAGAAATCTACTCGAGCTAAGCCCTTTCCATCTATGGCCTTGAATGCTTTTATTGCTTGTTTTCTTATTTCATCTGATAATTCTTCAGAAATTTTTGCTGGTATTTCTGTTTTTGAGTTTTCATTGTTATATTTTGCATCATAGCTGTAAAATTCTTCTGCTGATTTAACTTCTCCTACTACTGATGCAATTACTTCTTCGTTTCCTAAAACGGCACATTCTACTTCTCTTCCAATTATTCCTTGTTCTATTAATATTTTTGTGTCAAATTCTGATGCATATTTTATTGCATTTTTTAGTTCGTCTTTGTTTTTTGCCTTGTTTATTCCTACACTTGAACCAGAGTTTGAAGGTTTAACAAACATTGGATATTTTATATTTTTTTCTATTTGTTCTGTTATTTCTTCTAAACTCATATTTTTTTCATCAAATGTTTTATCAATATAAATATAGTTATCATCATTTTTGTATTTTCTTATGTATTCACATTTTGCTTGTTTTAACCCTGCTTTTTCAAAAATTATTTTTGTATATGCTTTATCCATACCAATGCTTGATGCTAAAACTCCACAGCCAACATATGGTTTTTTTATTAATTCAAATAATCCTTGTATTGTTCCATCTTCGCCGTATAAGCCATGTAAAACTGGAAATAAAATGTCTAGCTGTTTCAAATATTTTATTACATTTTCTATTTCATTTTGCTTATTTTCTTTTTGTTCATACCACGTTCCATCTTTTCCAATGTAGATTGGGAAAATTTCATATTTGTCTTTATTTAAATTTTCCATAATAGATTTTGCTGATACCACAGACACCTCATTTTCTGTTGACATTCCACCAAAAATAACCCCTATTCTTGTTTTTTGCATTAATTTTCACTCTCCTCTTGTATTTTTTCAGCTAATTCATAAAATTTCATTCCATGAGAAGCTTTAAATAAAATAATATCTCCCTGTTTCATAATTTTATTTAAGTATTCAATAATTTCTTTAGTATCTTCAAAATAGTAAACCATATTTTCTGGCATACCATTTTCTTTTGCACTTTGTATTATATATTTTGCATATTCTCCGCTTCCAATAAGTATATCAATTTTGTTCTTTACAACCTCTTCGCCTACCTGTTCATGCAATTTTTGTGAATAATCTCCTAATTCCAACATATCTCCTAATACTGCAATTTTTCTATTTGCTTTCAATTCTCCCAAATATTTTAAACTTGCTTGCATTGCTTCAAAACTCGCGTTATATGCATCATTAATTATTTTAACTCCATTTTTTAAATTAGAAATATCCATTCTTTTTTTTGTTAATTCAAAAGTTTCAATTCCTTTTACTATTCTACTTATTTCTATATCTAATACTTTTCCCACTGCTATAGCAGATAAAGCATTATATATAAAATGCTCACCTCCAACTGGCACATTTACAATACCCTCTTCAAGTGTATTTTTGTTAAATATTTCACAATTAAATTTACTACTTTCTTCTTTTAATTCTATGTTAGTTGCACGTATCTTACTACTTTGTTCTATTCCATAAGTAACAATATTGTATTTATCTTTATATTCATTTTGCCATTCATGTAGCAAATCGTTATCATTATTAATAATAATTATAGGATCATCTGCCCCATCTAAAATTTCTAATTTTGCTTTTAAAATATTCTCCCTTGAACCTAAATTTCCAATATGTGAAGTTCCAATATTAGTAATTACGCATATATTTGGTTTTGCAATATTGCTTAATAAACTAATTTCTCCAAAATGGTTCATCCCCATCTCTAAAACCATGACTTCTTCATCTTTTAAATTCAATATGGTAAAAGGTAAGCCAATATCATTATTTTGGTTCCCAATAGTTTTCAAAGTTTTATATTTTTGTGAAACAACATTAGCAATAATATCTTTAGTACTCGTCTTGCCAACACTACCTGTAACAGCAATTACTGGTATATTATAAAAACTTCTTTTTAAACTAGCAATTTTATATAAAGCTTCTAAAGTATCTTCAACAAGTATAATATTTTTATCTTTAAAAGTATGTAAATCTTGTTCTTTATATTGAATACTAGAAACAATAACACAATCAGCACCTTTTTCTAAAGCCTGTTTCCAAAAAAGATTTCCATCAAAATTCTGCCCTTTAATAGCTATGTATGTATCACCTTTATTAATATCCCTAGTATCTTTTGAAAATTTACAACATTCATAATTTGGATTTCCACAAACTAGCTTTCCATCTGTTATTTCAATAATATCGCTTACTTTTAAATTCCTCATTGATACACCTCTTGTTTTCCTTTTGCTAAATTATATGCTTATTTTATTTTTTTTGCAACTGTCCCGTTCTGGGACAGGCACAAGTGTACCCATTTTGTCCCTTTTTGGGACAGGTTAATAAAAATAAATGGATAACTAGAGCTCATCTAATTACCCATTTAGCTGAAATAACTATTTACTTTCTACGCTTCTGTTGGCTATTTCAATTGCCTTTGTAACAATGTTTCCACATTGTTTTGATGACACATTAGCCCAACTTCCAGCGTCTTGTTTTACTTGGTCATATACACCTAATTCTTTAGCTATTTCTTCTCTTAAATTTTCAGATATTAGTTTACTATTTCTAGACATAACATCCTCCTTAAGATAAATCCATAAGAGATTTTATATAGAATTTAAAAAATTAAATTCTATAATATTATTATAAACAATTTTTCAAATTTTATTTTGACATTTTTTGCGTTTTTTTCACTTTTTTTCTTAAAATATGATATAATTAAATTGGTTCATTTTAATAACATTTTTTTAATGGATTAGAATATACTTAATTAATGTTTTAGAAAGGATTCAAAATGAGCAATTCAAATCTAAATAATCTTTTAGAAACTGAAAATAATAAAAAAACTTCAACTGCTATGATAGTTGATAATTCGAATAAATCATTGACAGAGACATCAAAAAATGAATTTGTTATGGTAAAACCAAAGTCTAATACTGTAATCTCTGTTTTTACTAAATTAATAATAGTTTTTATTTGTTTGATTTTTGCAGTATTTACCATTTTTACAATTTTTAATATGTTTAATACAAATATAATTTCTGGCGTATCTATTAAAAATATTGATGTTTCTAATTTAAGCACATCTGATGCTAAATATCAATTGGATAATTATTTAAATGCAAAATTGCCAGAGGAAATAAAGGTAGTACATGGTGATTTTGAAACTACTATTTCTCTTTCTCAAATGGATATTGCTTTTGATACAAAAAATGCTACTAATGTTGCTTACAAAATTGGTAGACAAGGCAATTTTTTTGAAAATAATTTTGAAGTTTTGTCTACTTTATTTGGGCACATCAATATAGAGCCTGATATTTCTTTAGATAGACAGGTATTAACTAAAAATTTGGAAGATTTGTCTGGTCAGTTACCTGATAAAGTTATTCAAAGTAGCTATTATATTGAAGATAATGAATTAATTATTACTTCAGGCAAAGAAGGCTATGTTGTTGACGCTGATGCAACTATTCAGGCAATAAAAAAAGCATTGTCTAATTTTTCTGCTCAAGATAAACCTATTGAATTAGTAGTTAAAACTAAACAGCCAGATGATATTGATGTAGATAAAATTTATAATGAGGTCCGCAAAGATCCTGTTGATGCATATTACACGAAAGATCCTTTTGAAGTTCACCCATCTGAAAATGGTGTTGATTTTAAAATATCTGTAGATGAAGCGAAAAACAAAATAGCAAGTGAAAAAAAGGATGAGTATATTATTCCTTTAAATATTATTTCACCTAAAGTTACAACTAATATGATTGGAACTGAAGCTTTTCCAGATTTGTTATCAACTTTTTCTACAAGATATGCAACAAGTAACAGAAATAGGACTACTAATTTAATTCTTGCTTCTAATAAAATTAATGGTACTGTTTTGATGCCTGGTGAAACTTTTTCTTATAATAAAGTTGTGGGTGAAAGAACAATTAGTGCTGGATACAAGGAAGCTGCTATTTATGTTCAAGGTGAAGTTGTAGATGGTCTTGGTGGTGGTATTTGCCAAATTGCTTCTACTTTGTATAATGCCGTTGTTTATGCTAATTTAGAGGTGACTCAAAGGGCTAATCACCAATTTGTCCCTTCTTATGTTACAGCTAGTAGAGATGCTACTGTAGTATATGGTGCCATTGATTTTCAATTTAAAAATAATAGAAATTATCCTATTAAAATTATTTGCTCTGTTTCTGGTGGTATAGCTAATTTTAAAATTTTTGGTTTAAGGCAAGATGATGATTGTGAGGTTCAAATTTCTTCTTACGAAACTGGTAGAACGGCTCAGGCAATTTATTCCGAAGCTTATAAGATTTTGAAAAGAAATGGGCAAGTAGTTGATAGAAAATTGCTATCTAAGGATACTTATAAAAGACATTAAAATAGATTTAAGGCTGTCAGTATGACAGCCTTTTTATTACATTGTCAATGTGCCATTTGGCGTGTTTGTTATCATTAAAACATCTTCTTCTCTACCATTTTCAGCATTTATATACACTAAAAATTCTCTATCTTCTACTTTTCCTTTGAACTCATAACACAAAATTTCAGTTTTCCATTCTGTTGGAATAACAGCCAAGCCTTCACTTCCAATTTCTAAATTCTTATTTAAAGAACTTTTTGCATTTTCTTGAGTTATTTTTACTTTTGAAATATCCCTTTGAATATGATTATTCAAATATCCTGTTGTTTCCATTCCTAATACTTCTCCATCATCTAAAGCTACTTTTACTTTAATTAAATCTGGATACATTACAACATTATCTTGTGTAGCTGCATAATTTATTGTAACAATTCCTTCTTGCTTTAAATAATAAGTTTCTTTCATATTAGAAAATCCCTTTGATTCCAAAAACTGCTTACCTTTTTCATCTGCTTCTTCTTGACTAATAATTTCTGATGTAACTTCTCTATTTGAATTCATAGAAACAACATGTCCACCTTTTTTACTTATTGATATATTAATGGTTTCATCATCTTGGTTTGTAATTGAAAAATCATAAACAGGAATTGTTGCATTTTCAGAAAATCCTAAATTTGTTGTTTCTTTAATATTTTCTGCACCTATAAAACTTTCTGCTATTTGCTTTGCTTGTTCTTCTTCTATCTCTTCTCCTGTAAGTGCTTTAGCCTCTTGATTTGTTATGTGTTCTGAAAATGCCCCATCATAAATTAAACCAGCATATTCATGAAAGTTTTCTTCCAAATTGCTAAAGCTTTCTTTTGAAATATTATCCACTTGTTGAGCAAAAGCTATTGAACCTTTATTGGTTAATTCTCCCCATTCAAACCTTCCATTATTTAAATCTTCTGATAGTTGATTTAATGTATTTTCTAATTCCACACTATAAGAATGTAAATCTTTTAAATTGTTTAAATCATCTTGTGTTAAATCTTCATTATAAATATTTTTACGTGACAAAGAATAACTATAATCACTAACTTGATTTAAAAACTTTTCCGTATTTTCTAATTCTTGGCTTTCAATTGGTAATCTAGATAAATAACTTTGTGCTAAATTCGCTTCTCTCCACACATTAGTTAAAGTTTCTGCCCCATGCTCTGATGTAGATGATATTAGTGATTTTGCTAAATAAGTTTCCACATTTTGTACATAATCCACCAATTCATAAAAAGCCATATTATAATTGTTTTCTGACGCTTGTTTATATTCTTTTTTATTTTTATATATTATAATTCCTAATGCCACTACAAGTGCTACTAATACACAAATTATAGCTAGCATATATTCTTTTTTAAATTTTTTCATAATTAACCTCCTACTACACAGTTTGCCAAAGGGAACGGTCTTTTTTGGCAACTATTCTATTATTTACAAAAACGATGCTTTCCTATTGTTTTTACTAATGGTCTTGACCAAATCCATTTATTTGTTGCTGTTGCTGGATTAAAATAATAAATGCATCCTCCTGTCGGATCCCAGCCGTTTATAGCATCTTGGGCTGCTTTATATACAGTTGAACCTTCACTTATTGGATGGTTAATTTGCCCATCTGCAACTGCTGTAAAAGCTCCTGATTGATAAATAACCCCTGATATACTATTTGGAAATAAAGAACTTTTTACACGATTTAAAATGACTGCTCCTACTGCTACTTGCCCTTCGTATGGCTCTCCTCTTGCTTCTCCATTTATAGCCCTTGCCATTAATTGAACATCAGATGCATTGTTTCCTACTGCATAACTAATATTATTTTCTTTTCTATTTATTTCTACAAGAACTACTAGTGTTGTAAGAAGCAACATTGTTAAAATTATTTTTTTCAAAAAATCACCTTTTTCTTATAAATTGTTATATTTATTTTGTATTTTAATTTAAAAAATATTCCATTTTTTGAAATTTTCTTTCTTTTATGATAAAATTTTAAAAATTGATAATTAAAAATAAGGAGAATTGTATGAAAAATATTTTGATTTTCTACGCTTCCTATGGCGGAGGGCATTTGAACGCAGCAAAATCTATTTACGAACATATTACAAAAATGGATATATCTACTAATTTAGAAATGATTGATTGTATGAAATATGTAAATAAAACTGTAGAAAAGCTTTCAACTTCTGCATATACAAATATGGCAAAAAAAGCACCTTGGGTTTGGGGGAAAATTTATAATGATTCACAAAAAGGACCTATAGCACATCTTTCAACTAGGGCAAATAAGATTATGGCAATTAAATTGTTAAAATTGTTACGAGAAAAAAAGCCAGATTTAATAATTTCTACACATCCTTTTAGTAGTCAAATGTGTAGCTATTTAAAAAGAAAAGGTAAAATAACAGCGAAAATTGCAACTATTATGACAGATTTCGCTCCACACGACCAGTGGCTTGTTGGTAAAGATTATACAGATTACTATTTTGTTGCTAATGAAAAGATGAAAGATTATTTAATTTCAAAAAATATTGCAAAAGAAAATGTATTTGTAACAGGTATTCCTTTGTCTGAGCGTTTTCTACAAAAATATGATAGAAAAGAAGTTTTAAAAATTTTTGATTTGAAAGATTGTAAAAAAAATATATTATTTTTTGGTGGTGGCGAATTTGGCTTAGGAAAATCTAGAACTTTTGAGATTTTTGATGATATAATTAAATGTACTGAAAATATGCAAATAATTGCTATTGCTGGTAAAAATGAAAAAATGAAAGATAAGTTTATTGCTATTGTTCAAAATAATAACGCTATGGAACGCGTTAAGGTATTGAGTTTTACTGATAAAGTACCGGAATTGATGAGTATTTCTGATTTAGTTGTAACAAAACCTGGGGGTATGACTACGTCAGAGAGTTTAGCTTCTAATTTGCCAATGTTAATTATTAATCCAATTCCTGGTCAGGAGGAAGAAAATGCTGAATTTTTGGAAAGTCATGGAGTTGGCATTTGGATAAAAAAAGATGATGATGTAATAAAAGTTGTAAGTGATTTGTTGTCAGATGCTAGTAAATTAAGCGAAATGAAAGTTAATGCTAATTTACTGGGACACCCAAATTCTACTCGAGATATTTGTGAAATTTTACTTAAGTAAATTAGATAAATTTTGTATTTTCATTTTATAAAAATCCCCCAGTATAACTGAACTTGTCAACAAAAAGTAGACACAAAAATTCTATTTAAACCCTAATTGAGTTT
>CANQTU010000002.1 GCA_947626925.1 uncultured Clostridia bacterium
CATGCAAATTTTTATCTAAAAAATTTTTTTAAAATTTTTTTGGAAAAACTATTGACAATTAATAGTTAGTCTTTTTATAATATGTCTTAATATATTTTATGTAAAATAATAAAATGAAGGTTACTATTTAAATGTATATTATTAATTTGTTTTTAATTCTTTTTCATCTCTTGATTTTTCTAATAACATCAGATGACTAAAAATAGTATTGTTTTCTAACAATTTTTGTTTTGAGATTTTATTGATGTCTATTAGATTATAGTCAAAATTTATTTTGTATGATTCAAATACATAATCACTAATTTGCTTTTGTTTGTAATTATTTTTTTCTTTAGAAATTTTATTTCCTGCATATATAATAATTGGTACTACAATTGGATAACTAGATTTCTTTTCGTTTTTTTGATTATGGCACCATTGTTGCATAATGTCTAAACAATAGTTAAAAATTTTGTAAATTTTAGAATTATCCATATTAGTTTCATATTCAATTAAGAAAAATGTTTCTTGTTTTTTTAGTTTGTATAATAAGTCTGGCTTTTTTGTTTTGAATTTTTTTGCTACATAATTGCATAATATTATTTCATTTTCTTTTACTGGTTCTTTTGGCTGTAAAAATTGATTAATTAAATTAACTACTTCTTTTTTGTCTTTTAATATATTTTTTATTAACTGTTTATTTAAATATTTGGGCTCTGTACCATTTAGTTGATATTGTGTGCTTTCTTCTGCTAGTTGAAATACAGCATTTAATCTTAGTGTATGGATGCATTTTATATATTGTCCATAATTAAAAACTTTCAATATGCTACCTCCTGCTTTGTTTTTTATAATAATATTGGGATTTTACGAATGAATTTTTGAAATAAATTTATAGATATTAAACTTTACAAAATTATTATAAACATCAAATGGGAAGTATTGCAAGCATTTCTGCAAAACTTCCCACATTTAGACAAAATTTCTATATTTTCAACATTTTTCATTTATTATATTTAACAAATAATAATTTTAATCTTCAAAATAGCTACTAATTTCTTCTAATCCTTCAAAATTTTTTTGCCTGTATACATCATATAAAACTATATTAACAGCATTAGAAAGATTTAAAGAACGTAGTGTAGGTCTCATTGGAATTCTAATGGTTTTATCTATATATTTTTTTAGTAATTCTTCTGGCAAACCTTTTGTTTCTTTTCCAAACAATAAAAAGATTTCTTCTTTTGATGCATAATCTGGTTCTGAATATACATGTTTTCCTTTTGTTGTAACAAAAAACATATTATTTTCTTCTGGTTTATATTTTTCTAAAAATGAATTAATATTTGTATGTTCTTCTATTTCTACTTTATCCCAATAGTCTAATCCTGCCCTTTTAACTGCTTTTTCTGATATGTCAAATCCTAATGGATGTACTAAATGTAATTTTGCTCCAGTTGCAGCACATGTTCTTGCTATATTACCTGTGTTTTGAGGGATTTCTGGTTCTACCATTACTACGTGTATTTTCAATTTTATTCCTTCTTTCATTTACAATAATTTTTGTCTTACATACTCATATAAAATTATTCCAGTAGCAACAGATGCATTTAAACTTTCTGTTTTTCCTAACATAGGAATTTTTACCTTTTCATCTGCCATTTCTTGAATTTTTGCTTCTACACCATTTGCTTCATTGCCAATTATTATTACTTTTTTATGATAATCAATGTCATAAATTGAATTTTCGGTTTGCAATGATGATACTACTATTTTGAATTTATGTTTTTTAATTTCTCTTAGAGTTTTTTGTAAATCTTCACATTCTATAATTTTTACTCTAAATATTGCTCCCATTGTAGCACGAACTACTTTGGGATTATAACTGTCTGCCGTTCCTTTAGATACAAGTATTTGTTTTAAACCAATACTATCTACAGTTCTTAAAATAGTACCTAAATTTCCTGGGTCCTGCACTTCATCTAAAGCAACTATAATGTCTTGCGAATAGTCTATATCTTCAGTTTTTGTGCTTTTTTCTATAACTGCTAAAATTCCTTGAGGTGTTTGTACTTCTGTTAAATATTTAAAAATATTTTCTGTAACATATATACATTCATTTTTTGCAAGTTCATACATTAATTCTTTTGGAATTCCTTCATTTTTCTCGCAATCATCACATACAATAATGTATTTTATAGGTGCTTGTTCTTCAATTGCTTCTGCTACTAGTTTAATTCCTTCAATTACATATTCATTGCTTAAGTCCCTGTATTTTTTGTCTTTTAGCTTTTTTATATGTTTGATTAATTCATTTTCTTTACTTGTAATTTTTTGCATTTTACACTCCTTCAATTTATAATTATTTAAAACTGCGTAAAAACTCTGTAACATCATTTAATATTTGGTCTTCATTTTTCGTTCCTATTTGTAATGTTATCATTGGTTTTATACCAGCTGAAAATTTTATTTTATTTCCATATTTTTTTACAATAGCAGGTATGTCTAATTCGAATTTATTTGGCTCAAAAGTAAATACAACAGATGTATTTTTACTTGCTATTTTACTAATTTGTAACTGCTTTGCTAAATATTTTATTCTTGCAATTCCTATCAAATTTTCTACTTCATGTGGCATATTACCAAATCTATCTATAATTTCATATATCACATTTTGAATATCTTTTTCATTTTGGCAAAGTGCAATATTTTGATATATTTCAATTTTTTGGTTTGCATCTGCTATATATGTTTCAGGTATGTAACTAGTTACATTTAAGTCTATTTGTAAATCAATTTCTGGTTTTATTTCAATTCCTTTCATTTCTTTAACAACTTCGTCTAATAAGTGACAATAAGTGTCATATCCAACTTGTTCAAGATGTCCTGATTGGATTTCTCCAAGTAGACTTCCAGCTCCTCTAATTTCCAAATCTCTCATTGCTATTTTGAATCCTGAACCAAATTCTGTAAATTCTTTTATAGCTTTTAACCTTTTGTCAGCTACTTCTGATAATAGCTTATCTTTTTTGTAAGTAATATAAGCATATGCCTGCCTTTCTGCTCTACCTACTCTACCTCTAATTTGATACAATTGTGCTAATCCCATTCTATCTGCATTTTCTACAATAATTGTATTAGCATTTGGAATATCAATTCCAGATTCTAGTATGGTGGTACATACTAATACATTGGTTTTTCCTTCTATAAATTCTTGCATAATTTCTTCAATTTTGTTTCCAGTCATTTGTCCATGTGCATATGCAACTTTAGCTTCTGGTACTAATCTTGATATATCATCTGCTTTTTTCTGGATTCCTTCTACATTGTTAAATAGATAAAATACCTGACCATTTCTTTCTAATTCTTTTGTAATAGCTTCTTTTATTACTTCTGCATCATATTCTAATACATAAGTTTGAACTGGCTTTCTATTATGTGGTGGTTCATAAATAACTGACATATCACGTATTCCAACTATTGACATGTGCATTGTTCTTGGAATTGGAGTAGCTGTCATTGTTAAAACATCTACATTTGTTTTTATTTGTTTTATTTTTTCTTTAGCTTTTACTCCAAATCTGTGCTCTTCATCAATAATTAAGAGTCCTAAATTTTTAAATTCCACATCATTACTTAATATTCTGTGTGTTCCAATAATAATATCGACTTCTCCTAATTTTATTTTTTTGACTACTTCTTCTTGATATTTTTTAGTTTTAAATCTATTTAATATTTCTACTTTTATTGGGAAGTCCTTCATTCTTTCCTTAAATTCTTGATACTGTTGTTCTGCCAATACTGTAGTTGGAGCAAGGTAGGCTACTTGTTTTTGATCCATAACGGCTTTAAAAGCTGCTCGTAAAGCTACTTCTGTTTTTCCATACCCTACATCACCACATAATAATCTATCCATTGGCTTAACCATTTCCATATCTTTTTTTACTTCTTCTATGCAACGTAATTGGTCATCTGTTTCTTGATAAGGAAATTTGGCCTCAAATTCGTTTTGCCAAGGTGTGTCTTTACTAAAGGCAAATCCTTGTATTTTTTCCCTTTTTGCATATAATTCGATTAATTCTTTTGCAACTTCTCTTAAATTATTTTTTACCCTTGTTTTAGTATTTTCCCATTCTTTACTTCCTAATCGATTTATTTTAGGCTGTATTTTATCGCCACCAATGTATTTTCTTATTGAATCTAGGTCATTTGTTGGAATATATAAAATATCGTCATTTTTGTATTTTATTTTTATATAATCTTTAATTGTTCCATCAGCTTTTATTGTGTTAACACCAATGTAAATTCCAATTCCATATTTTTTGTGAACAACATAATCGCCTATTTTTAAATCTGCAAATACTACTTTTTCTCCCTCTTTGAAGTCACTATTTATTATTGTCTTTTTTCTTTTATCTCCATCTATTAAATCATCTGCAACAATAACTATTTCGTCCAAATCGTAGGCTTCGAATCCAGCTGATAATTTCCCAACAGTAATTGTTACAATACTTTCATTTGCTTTTACTATAATTGTTTGGTTTAATTTTTCTTCAATTTTATTTACTATTTCTTTTTCATTTAATAGAGTTTGCAATTTTTTGGCTTTTTCTTTGCTTGAAACTAGAATATATATTTTCTTTTTTTGTTTAACAGCTTTTTTTAAATCGTCCCAAAGGCTTTCTATTTCACCTTTGTAGTAATTTACTTCTCTATAAGAAAATTTAAATTTTTCTGTTGCTAAGTTATTTTGTGAGTCTTGCTTTTCTATATATACTATCGGCTTTTTTTCTAGATTTTCATTTATATTTTCGTATTTTAATAAATCATTAATTGCATCTGGCACTATTTTTTCTTTTTCAATTAATGCTGTTATTAAATTTCTATTGTCAATTCCAATATTTGTGGCTCTTTGTTTTATTTTTCCAATTTCGTCTAAAAATATACTATAACTGTCTGACAAATATTCTAAAATTGTCTCTTGTTGTTCATAAAAACTATTAAAATATTTATCGATTTTGCTTATATAATTTCCTGCTCTTATTTGCTCAATGTCTTCTTCTATTATTTCTTCTTGTTTTTTATTTTGAACTGTTTTTTCTATTTTTTTGCAAATTGTTTCAATTGGTGCTTCTAATATATACTCATGCGCTGGGTATATAACTGCTTTTTCTAAAGTGTTAATTGACCTTTGGCTAGTTATGTTAAAATTTCTAATAGAGTCGACTTCATCTCCCCAGAATTCGATTCTAACTCCTATATTTTCGTTTGTTGCAATGTCAACAATTCCACCTCTTATGCTAAATTGACCTCTTCCTTCTATTAAGTCATATCTTGCATATCCTAATTTTACTAGCTTTTGTTTTACTTCTTCTAATGAATAACTTTCTCCAATTTTAAAGTTTAATGTATTTGCATATAATGTTTTCTTTGCTGGTAATTTTTGCATTAATGCTTCTATTGTTGTTACTATAATTAGGTTTCTTTTGCTTTTTATTTCGTTTAATGCTTCAATTCTTTTATATGGTAAATCTTTACTTTCTGCAATATAATCATAAGTTACTATTTCTTTTTTGGGAAATAGTACAACATTGTTGGTAAAGTAATGTATGTCATTGTATAGTTTTTGTGCTTGTATTTCGTTATATGTTACTATGCAGATTGGCTTTTTGCCAAATTCATTTATGGCTATACTTATTTGTGTCATTCCCACGTCAGTTAAGCCCAATATTGCTATTGGGCTTGTTTTATTTTCAATACGTTTTAGTAAATCAATGAATTTTGCTGATTTACCTAGTTCACCTAAAATGGTATTCATTTGCTTCTCCTTGTTGCTATTTTATTTTGTTTGGTAACTCTGCGTATTATTATATCATATTTTTGGGTAGAAAGGAAGGGAAAATTGATTTTTACGTCAATTTGTGGTATAATTAAGGTGTAGCCGAAATGGCAAATATATTACATAGGAGGACGTTTAATGGACATTATTCTTGAACAACAGGAAGAGAAAAAACATGGAAAGCCATGTAGCAACTTTGTAAACACTGCTTATAACTTTTTGTTCCCTGACGAATGGGGTAACATTAAGTTGCGGTCTGAATTCACAGACTATGTGAATTCAAGATTTGACAATTTGGGATGTGTTGTCCTTTGGGAAAGAGGTAAAAATCCTTTTAGCTCAATGATAGGCAAGAAAGAAGTAATTATTACTTCTAAGTCTATACGAGCTACAGATGACTACTTACTGAAAACTCCAATGGTAATCTAACTCCTAACCCCCTCTGTCAGACTTGACAGAGGGGGTTCTTTTACATTTTAACTACTAGTTTATTAAATTTAGAATTAATATAATTTTTTAATTTTCCCATAAATTCTTGTGGTTCAATTTCCTTTTTAGCTACCATATCTAATCCCTTTTCCCAACTTGCTGTAAGTTTTGGGTTTAACATATCTGGCATAGACTGGTAAACTATATCATAAATATTTTCACCTTTTTTAGTTGGTGTAATTATCTGTGTTTTAGAATTAATTTCTATATACTTTATTTTTTCTAACTTTTTCATAATTTCTGCTCTTGTTGCACTAGTACCAATTCCTGCACCTTTTATTTGCTCTCTTAATTCTTCTTCTTCGATTAGTTTTCCTGCATTTTCCATTGCTAAAATAATAGAACCTGAATTATATCTTGTAGGTGGCGAGGTTTCAGCATCTTTAATTTCAAAGTTTTTAACTTCTACATTTTGTCCTTTTTTTAGTGTCTTTAAAATTTCTAAATTGTTATCTTCTTGCTTAGTGTTTTCCACATTTTTTTCGTTTGTTGTGGATTTAGGTTTTAAGATTTCTAAAAATCCTTCTTTTACGCAAACTTTTCCATTACAATAAAATGTTTCATTTTCAATATTTACTGTAACTTGTATTTTACTATACTCTGCTGGTGGATAGAAAATTGCTAAAAATCTTTTTACAATAACTTTGTAAATTTGCTTTTGCAAATCTGGTAAATGTTCATAGTTTTCGTACCCTTGTCCTGTTGGAATAATAGCATAATGGTCTGTTATTTTACTATCATTTACATATTTTGTTTTTACTAAATTGGTACTATATTTTTCTTCTACCATTTTTTTAATATAACCTTGTATTTCTTCGTCTTTGAAGTTTCTTGCAATTCCATTTAAGTTTTTACTAATTTCTTTAGCTACAGCTGTTGAAAGTACTCTTGCATCTGTTCTTGGATAAGTTACTAATTTTTTTTCATATAAGTTTTGTATAATTTCTAATGTTTCATCTGGTTTAATTTTAAATCTTTTTGTACATTCATTTTGAATTTCTGCTAGGTTAAATAATAATGGTGCATTTTCTTTTTGTTTTGATTTTTTTAATTCTGTTATAGTTGCTACTTTGCCTGATAAACTTAAGACAAAATCTTTTGCATCTTGTTCTTTTTTGAAACCTGTTTCATTATACAGTTGGTTTGATTCATACATCTTGGATTTTTCGTTTACTTTCCATTCTGCTTTAAATGATGCGGTTTCTTTTTCAAACTCGCCTACAATTTTATAATATTTTGTTTTAACAAAATTTCTAATCTCTCTTTCTCTTTGCACAATCATACCTAATACACAAGTCATAACTCTACCAACAGATATAGATGCTCTTTCTTCTTGCAAACTTTGTGCTAATTTTCTACCATAAATAATAGATAATAATCTTGAAAAATTAATACCTATTAAATAATCTTCTTTTGCTCTTAAATAAGCACTATCTGATAAACTATCATATTCAGATAAGTCTTTTGCCTCTTTTATTCCTCTTACTATTTCTTCTTCTGTTTGTGAGTCAATCCAAACTCTTTTCATTTTTGCATTTGGATTTGGTTTTGCCATCATAAAAACTAATCTTTGTATGTATTCCCCTTCACGCCCTGAGTCACCAGCATTATAAATTTCTTCTATATCTTCTCTTTGCATTAATTCTTTTACAATTTGAAATTGATTTTGTACTGCTGGAATTATTTCATATTTCCATTCTTCTGGAATAAATGGTAATGTGTCTAAACGCCATATTTTCAGTTTTTCATCATATTTTTCTGGATAGCTCATTGTTACTAAATGACCCACACACCAAGTAATAATCCAGTCTTGTGATTCTAGATAACCATTTTTTCGATTTGTTGCAATTTTAAGTGCTTTTGCAAATTCCATTGCAACAGATGGCTTTTCCGTTATTATTAATTTTTTGCCCAATTTTATCATCCTTCATTTATTTTTTCATTAATGTATTTATCTGCTTGTTCTTTTATTTTGTTTATTTGTTGTCGCACACTTTCTTTGTATTCAAATCTATCTAATATATCATTAATATAATTTTCTTTTTTAATTTCTTCCAAAGTTGCTTTAAAATGAATATCATATAAAAATGAGATAACGCCAATTATATGGTCAACATTTGATGTTTTTACTTCATTTTTTATTAACTCTTTATTCTCGATTTGATTTACCACTTCCTGTGATATATCTTCTCTTTTAATAATTTCATGTTTTTGTTTCCAAAACATTTCTTTTGCTTCATAAAATATATCTAATTTATCAGCGTCTTTTATTAACTTGCAAAAAACTGCATCTTCTTCATTTACTTCAAGCTGATATTTATTATGGTTTTTTATTGCTTTTTTTATGGTTTCATCATAATTATCATTTTCTATATATTTCCTAATGTAATTATTTTTTTCTAATACTTTTACTCCTTCATCACCATGGTCAAAACTTTGATGGTCTTTAAAAGTACTGCATTTTGTATATTGAGTAAATCTTCCAATATCGTGTAATAAACCAATTATAGTAGCAACATCAATTTGTTCATCCGTAAAATTTAGTTTTTGTGCTAAATTTTTACTAATTTGCATTACTCTAAAGCTATGACATATTTTCATTCTAATTTTTGGATCGCTTGTATCGTATTGGCTTGTATAATTTATAAATTCTTTTTTAGCTTGTTCCAAATCTATCATTTTTCCACCTCTGCTTCATTGTATCATTATTAATTTTTAAATTCAATACCAAGTGCCCATTCTGGGATGCCCATTCTGGGACAGGCACGAGTGTACCCATTTTGTCCCTTTTTGGGACAGGTGCCCATTCTGGGACAGGCACAAGTTTACACTTTTCGCCTGTTTTGGGACAGGTCTATGATTGGGTGTATTCTGGGGTAAGCACTAATTACACCTAAGTATAAAAAATAGCACCGTTGTGGTGCCATGTAAGTATAATTTGATTTTGTACTTTTAAAAGTACTTTTTAGGTATCTTATAATATCGTTTTCGTATCGTTCATTCCTACATTACATAAAGTACAAGACGGAAAGAACGGCCGTCGTAGGCATAGCCATTGCTGCGGTAACGTTTAGAGGCTGAACCTCCACTGCTCTTATCGTAGTAGCCTCCTCGACCAACGTATGGATATTCGGCGTCGCAGTTATTTTTTTCAGCTACATATTCATGACAATTTCCTTCTAAATCATATATATTACATACTTTATCTGCTTCATTTTTTCCTGATGCTGCTAAGCTTCCAGTATGTCTACTAGAATCTATTTTTGTTACATCAAATGTATTACCTTTTCCATCTTGTTTATTATTATTTTTTTCTATAAATTTCATTACCATATCCCATTGTATTCCTGTTATTAATCCACTTTTTACTTCGCTATTATTTATAAAAGTTTTTGCTACTGTTTTACATTCTTCTTGTTTAATATAATTCCAAACAGTTACTCCTTTTTTACTTACTAATTTTGTGCTATCTGTCCATTTACCATCAACATATGTTCCTCCCTCTGTTCCTGCTTCATATCTTGATATATAAAATCCTCCTGCTTTTGTTACTATTTCTTTTTCTTTGTTACCTTCTCCACCAGATGTATCTATTCCATCTGGTAAATAATTTTTGTCATCTTCTGCTGATTCTGAAACAATTGCATCTTCATAATTTGTATTTCTTTTATATTCGTCTTCATTTTTTACTGGTATCCATACAAATTCATTTCCTTTACTATCTACTACTACTAACCCATCTGCAACAGAATTTTGCCCTTCTATTTGCGTCGGTGCAAATCCTGCTGGAATTGGAACTGTTATTGGGTTTCCTTCTTCGTCTTTCTCTCCTGTTTTATAATCATATCTTTCTGTATTCATTACTGCGTTCGCAGCTGCTAATTTTATTTGTTCTTCCTCGCTTGCTTTTTTTGTTTCTGTTTTTGCTGTTTGGGCTTTTGTTAATATTCCATTATCTCCTGTTAGCGTTGCTATACTTACTCCTGCTAATATTAGTAATACAATAATTGTTATAACCAAGGCTATTAGCGTAATTCCCTTGTTAAACGCTTTTTTTGTTTTTTTCTTTTCTTTCATTACTAATCCTCCTATATCTTTTGTTTTCTCTTTTTCTACTATTATTCCTATTTTAAAATATACATATACATTTAATTTCAATATTTTTAAAATTAATAGCAGCTTATGTAAATAAGTTACTACATATTTACATTTTTGTCAATTGATTTTTGAAAATATCTCACTAAATTTGTATATAAGTATTCAATATATTTATGCAAAATATATTAAAATTCTTGATACAGCAAGAATTTTGTTGTATAATATTGTAAATTTAATTGAACTTTGAAAGGGGCTTTATTTTATGGAATATAAATTCAATGAAATAGAAAAAAAATGGCAAGATTATTGGGATGAAAATAAAACTTTTTATACGGATGTATGGGACTTTTCAAAGCCTAAATTTTATGCTTTAGATATGTTTCCTTATCCTTCTGGTCAAGGCTTACATGTTGGTCATCCTGAAGGATATACTGCAACTGATATTGTTTCAAGAATGAAGAGAATGCAGGGATATAATGTTTTGCATCCAATGGGTTGGGATGCTTTTGGACTTCCAGCTGAACAATATGCTATTAAAACGGGAAATCATCCTGCAGGTTTCACTGCCAATAATATTGCTACATTTAAGAAGCAACTAAAAATGTTGGGTCTTTCTTTTGATTGGGATAAAGAACTTTCTACTTGTGACCCTAATTATTATAAATGGACTCAATGGATTTTTAAACAATTATTTGAAGATGGTCTTGCTAAATTAATCGAAATGCCTGTTAACTGGTGTGAGGAACTTGGTTGTGTATTATCAAATGATGAGGTTATTAATGGAAAAAGTGAAAGAGGTGGCTTTCCTGTTGTTCGTAAAAATATGAAACAATGGGTTTTAGATATACCAAAATATGCTGATGTATTATTAGAAGATTTAGACGAAATAGATTGGCCTGAATCTACTAAGGAAATTCAAAGAAATTGGATTGGACGTAGCGAAGGTGCTGAAGTAACTTTTAAAGTTGCAGATACAAATAATTTATCTTTCACAGTATTTACTACTAGACCAGATACTTTATTTGGTGCAACTTACTGTGTATTAGCACCAGAATTAGAATTAGTAAATCAAATTACTACAGCTAATCAAAAACAAGCTGTTGACGATTATAAAAAAATGGCTTCTAGTAAGTCTGATTTAGAAAGAACTGAGTTAAATAAAGATAAAACTGGCGTATTTACTGGAAGTTATGCCATTAACCCTGTAAATGGTAAGAAAATACCTATTTGGATTTCAGATTATGTTTTAGCTACTTATGGAACTGGATGCATTATGGCTGTTCCTGCCCATGACCAAAGAGATTACGAATTTGCTAGTAAATTTAGACTTCCAATAATTCCTGTTCTTGAAGGTGGCGATATTTCAAAAGAAGCTTATACAGAAGATGGCTTGCATATTAATTCTGATTTCTTAAATGGTTTAGATAAAGAAACTGCAATTAGTAAAATGATTGCTTGGTTAGAGGAAAATAAAGTTGGAACTAAAAAGGTAAATTACAAACTTCGTGAATGGATATTTGCAAGACAACGTTATTGGGGCGAACCTATTCCTGTTGTTTATGTTGATGACGAAATAAAAGCTTTACCAGATGAAAGTTTACCTTTAGTTTTGCCAGAATTGGAAGACTATGCACCATCAAAAGCTGGTAATTCCCCTCTTGATAAGGCAACTGATTGGGTTAATACAACATTTGAAGGCAAACCTGCTAAATTGGAAACTAGCACAATGCCTGGAGCAGCTGGCTCTAGCTGGTATTTTTTAAGATATATTGACCCAAATAATCAAAAAGAATTGGCTGATAAAAAATTATTAGAATATTGGATGCCTGTTGATTTATATGTGGGTGGTCCTGAACATGCTGTTGGACATCTGCTATATTCAAGATTTTGGAACCATTATTTATATAACAAAGGAATTGTTCCAGTTAAAGAACCATTTCATAAACTTCGCCATCAAGGTATGATTTTAGGTACAAATGGCGAAAAAATGAGTAAATCAAAAGGTAATGTTATAAATCCTGATGATATGGTAAACCAATATGGAGCAGATAGTTTAAGAGTATATGAAATGTTTATGGGACCTATTGACGCTGCTAAGCCTTGGGATCCAAATGGAATTGATGGTTCTAAAAAATTCTTAGATAGAGTTTGGAGATTATATACTGAAAGTAATAAAATAAAAGATGAATCTAATTATAATTTAGAAAGAATTTATCATTATACTGTTAAAAAAGTCACAAATGACTACGAAACTATGAATTTTAACACAGCAATTTCTCAAATGATGATTTTTGTAAATGCTGTTAATAAGGAAAATATTTTTCCTTTAACTTATGCAGAAGGATTTCTAAAATTACTAAATCCTGTTGCACCTCATATAACTGAAGAATTATGGAACATATTGGGACATAATGATACTATTGCTTATGAAAAATGGCCTGAATATGATGAATCTAAAACTGTAGCTGATGAAATAACACTACCAATTCAATTTAATGGAAAATTAAAAACTACGATTAAAATTATTCCTGATGAGGAAGAATCAATTGTAAAACAAAAGGTTCATGATGCAATTGATAATAAATTAGAAGACAAAACGATTATAAAGGAAATTTATGTTAAAAATAAAATTTACAATATTGTTGTTAAATAATATTTAGCCTATTAGATTTGGCATTTGCTAAGTTCTAATAGGCTTTTTATAAACCTTGAACTTTTAACTTTAAATAGTCAATTTCTGCATGATGATTTTCTATTTTTTTTTCGCAAAATTCTATTCTTTTATTATGTGATTCTATTTTTTCTGTATTTACTGTAAAAGCATCAAATAGTGCTCTTAATTTGTCACCATGCTCATATTCAATAACAGCAACACTTCTACTAATACTCTTTATTTCTTGCTTCATTTCTGGGATGTCTTTTACTTGCTCTTTTAATTCCATTATTGCTTTTTGCATTTCTGGAATTACTTTTACTTGCTCTTTTAATTCCATTATTGCTTTTTGCATTTCTGGAATTACTTTTACTTGCTCTTTTAATTCCATTATTGCCTTTTGCATTTCTGGAATTACTTTTACTTGTTCTTTTAATTCCATTATTGCTTTTTGCATTTCTGGAATTACTTTTACTTGTTCTTGCAATTCCATTATTGCCTTTTGCATTTCTGGAATTACTTTTACTTGCTCTTTTAATTCCATTATTGCTTTCTGCATTTCTGGAATTACTTTTACTTGCTCTTTTAATTCCATTATTGCTCGTTTCATCTCTGGAATTACTTTTACTTGTTCTTGCAATTCTATTATTGCTTGCTTCATTTCTGGAATGTCTTTTACTTGTTCTTGTATAAAGTCTATTTTGTTATTCACAATGCCTATAGCAGCTAAAATTTCGTCTTTATCAGTTTTTATTTTAGTCATATATTTCCTCCTTTCCTTATATTAT
The DNA here is from genome assembly GCA_947626925.1 of uncultured Clostridia bacterium. GTDB lineage: Bacteria > Bacillota > Clostridia > TANB77 > CAG-508 > CAG-269. The sequence continues at coordinate 13,847 of CANQTU010000002.1, forward strand.
TTTCTGGAATCGATTGTGTGATTATTATACATAACCGGAACTGATATGTCAAGAAAAACTTATTGACAAAATTCGACATTTTACTGTAATTAAACTGTAAAAAACATTTAATATTACTGAAATACTCTGTTTATTATTTTTGTAGTATAATAATTTTGAATATTATACCAAGGAGAATATTAAATGAGTATAGAAAACGATTTAAAAAGAGATGGAATTGAAGTAATAGAACCTTTAGATACTTTAAAAATAAACTCAATTGCTAATAATATATCTGAAAAAATTTGTCAAACTTTCCCTGAATATGGTTTAAATCAAAATGATTTATTTATTAAATTATCTCGTTTAAATATGTATAAAGCAAAAATGCCAGAGGGAATGGCAGAAGCAAATTATTTTTATAAAAATACATCTATTTATTTTAATGAACATATTGCTAATGAAGATTTAGAAGAATTTGCTATACACGAATGTATTCATTATTTGCAAGAAGTTAAAGATAAGCGTAATTATTTAGTTCGTATGGGACTTTGCGATTATACAGAATTTAAAATATATGGACTAGGTTTAAACGAAGCTTCTGTTCAATTAATAGCTTCTAAAATTAATGGTATACCAAAAGAATATGTGAAATATTTTGGAATTAGTTTTGAGACTATTAGCCCATCATATTATCCTTTAGAATGTTGTTTAGTTAATCAACTAGCATATCTTGTTGGTGAAGATGTCTTGTTTGAAAGTACATTAAAAAGCAATGATAATTTCAAAAATACTCTTTCTAACATAATCTCTCCAAAAGCTTTCTTAGCAATTCAAAATGCAATAGATGACATTTTAAATCATGAAGAAGAAATTATAAAAATCAATAATAAAATTGCTCAAATTGATGATAGAAATAAGAAAATTGATGGAATGATTAAAAAAATTGATGAACTTAAAAATGAAATATCTTTAACATTTATGAGAACACAAAATCTTATTCTTTCTAGCTATTTTGATAGTAGCTTTGATAGAATTGTAGATTTAGAAGGTGTTGAGAAATTTAGACAAAAATTATATGGATTTAAAGAATTAATTGGATACACAGAAGGATATTCTTTCTTTAATGATTATTATGTTGCAAAAATGGATGAATTAGAACAGAAATATAAATTATTAGAAAATGGTGAATTTGAGACTGCCTTAAAAGTAATAACAAAGAAAGAAAATATGTGGATTCGTTTATTTAAGAGTTTAAAAAAGCTTATTTTTGGAACAAATCCAGAAGAAGAAAATATAATGAATTAATAATTATTTATAGGAAAAAGTTTAATATATTTTTTTCATAACAATTCGGGGGACCAGCAAATTATAGACTGTTAGCAAATTTTATAATTTATTATAAAATTTGCTTTATAGTCTATTATGTAGCTGGGAGTTATGAATAAAAATATATTAAACTTTTTTTATTACAATAATTTTTTTATAATATTTTTTGCTGCTTCTCTACCTGAATATGCTGCCCATGCTACTGTTGCCTTTACGCCAGCCAAGTCTCCACCAGCATATATTTTAGGATTTGAAGTTTGATAATTTTCATTTACAATAATATTTCCCCACTTATTTGTCTCTAAGCCTAAATCTTTTACATAGTCCTCTACTTTTGAACCAAGTGCCATTATAACATAATCTGCATCAATTTCATAATTACTGCCTTCAATATTAACTGGTACTAATCTAGTATCATTTTCTTTTTGTACTAATTTTGTTTTTATTAATTCGATTTTTTCTACTTGGTTTTTACCAAGAATTTTCACAATGTTATTTTGAAATAAAAATTCTATGCCTTCTTTAATAGCATCTTCTACTTCTTTATCTTCGGCTGGCATTTGCTCTCTTGCTCTTCTATAAATTACTTTTACTTCTTTTGCTCCTAATTTTTTTATAGTTCTAGCACAGTCCATAGCAACATTGCCACCGCCAACTACAGCTACCACTTTACCTTTGTAATCTGGATGTAGTTTGTATTCTAAAAGTTCGTTGCCTCCGTATTACGCCTTCTAATTCTTCGCCTTCTACTCCCATTTTAGAAGATTTATTAGCACCAATACTTAAAAAAATTGCATCATATTGTTTTTCTAAATCTTTAATGAAAATGTTTTTTCCTAGTTGTTGATTATATTTTACTTCAATTCCTAAACGTAAAATTTTCTTGACTGTTTTTTCAACAATTTCTTTTGGTAATCTAAATTCAGGAATACCATGTACTAATAATCCACCTAAATAATCGTATTTTTCATATATAGTAACCTGTACTCCATTTCTAGCCAAAAATGCACTTGCTGTTAAACCTGTTGGTCCTCCACCAATAACAGCTACTTTTTTATTAGTTTTATTTTTTCTTATTTCTTCTTGATAGCAATTTAATAAACTATCATCATCTTCTAATACTGCATCAAAAGCAACAGTTTCTAATTCTCCTATCGATATTGGCTTACCTTTTATGCCTCTAATACAAGAGCCTTGACATTGTTTTGCATGTGGACAAATTCTGCCACAAATACCTTGCAAAACTGTTGTTTCTGATAATATTTTATATGCCTCTTTATAATTATTTTGTTTAATTTGTTCTATAAATTGTGGAATGTTATTACCTAAAGGACATCCTTTTGTAGAACATGGTTTGTTTTTGCAATTTAGGCAGTTACTTGCTTCATCAATTATTTTTTCCATTTTTAAATTCATTCCTTCCTAAGTTTTATCTAGTACCAATTTCAAATCATTAATAAAATCTATTTTCTTTGTTTCATCACGAAGCAATGCAGCTGGATGCCAAGTTGGCATATAATAAATTCCTTTTTTCTCGATCCATTTACCTCTTGAAGATGTTATTCCATATTCTTTGCCTAGAATATTTTTTAATGCTACACTACCAAGTAGTACAATAATTTGTGGCTTTACCAAAATTACTTGGTTTCTTAAATAGTTTAAACATGCATCTGCTTCATCATCTTCTGGATTTCGGTTAGCAGGTGGTCTGCATTTTACTATGTTTGCTATATATACATCTTCTCTTTTTATTCCAACTGCTTGAAAAGCCATATCCATTAGTTTTCCTGCCCTTCCTACAAATGGCTCGCCGTATTCTATCTTCGTCTGCTCCTGGTCCTTCGCCAATAAACATGATTTTTGCTTGTTTGTTTCCTACACCAAATACAATATTTTGCCTTGTTTTGCACAATTTACATTTATTGCAGTTAATAATTGAGTTTTCTAATTCTTCCCATGTTTCAAACATTATTTAAAGCCTCCTATTTTACTCTATTTTACGCATTGTTCTATTAATTCTATTTTTTGTCTTTTGTTTGAGTCTATTTTGGCTTTTGTTCCAATTGGTATAACTGTTTTTGTTTCAATATGTCCAAAATTGTTAGATTTAATGATTGGAAAATTAACATTATTTCCTATTATATCTAATACAATTTTTTCTAATTTAATATTGCTTTCATGTTCATAATTTCCTATCCATAATCCATTAATTTGGTCAAAAATTCCATTTTGTTTCATATATGCTATCCTACTACTTGCCATAGCAGGATCTGTTTCAAAACCTAATTCTTCTAAAAACAATATTTTTTTATTGAAATCAACTTTATATTTTCCACTAACTAAATTATGCAATAAAGTTAAATTTCCACCTATTAATTCTCCCTCTGCTTGTCCACTTTTAATAGTTTCATATTTTTCATTTTCTTCTCCGATTTCTAGACTTCCTTCTACAAATCTTTTTATTGCTTGATTATAACTGTAATCTGTTTCATCTGTACTAATTGTTTTAAAATTAGTTCCACTAAATGTTACTAATCCAGTTTTTGCAGTTATAATATTAGTTATAGATGTTATATCACTATATCCACATATAATTTTAGGATTTTGCTTTATACACTCATAATCTAGATATTCAAAAACTGTATTAGAATTATTACCGCCTTTAGCACACCATATCATTTTTATTTCTTTATCTGCAAACATGTCATTTATATCTTGTGCTTTTTCTTGTGGAGTACTACTGTATCCATTTGTATTAAAAAATAAATTTTTAGAAAACTTAACTTTAAATCCACTTTTCTCTACTATTAATTTTGAATTGTTTACTTCTTCAATATTATCTCCAATAATTGGATTTGATGGAGCTACAACTCCTATTGTATCTCCATAATTTAGCTTTTTTGGAATAATCATTTTACTCTCCTTATTTTAATTCTATTAGTGCCGTACTAAGCCCATATTTTTCTCTTTCTGCTCTGAAAGAATGAACAACATCTGAATGGCATACACTACAAATTTTGCTATCTATAATATTTTCTGGTTTTAAACCTAACTCTTGCAATAAAATTTGATTTATTTTTACTGTATCAATATTCCATTTTTGATTAGCAATAGTTTCTTCGATCCATTCTTCTTGAGGTTTTAGTTCTTCAAACTCTTTTTCAAATAATTCTTTTACATCTTTTTCTACTTCAAAATGGCATTTTCTAATACTTGGACAAATACAACAAATTATATCTTCTGTATTACAATTAAATTCTTTTTGCATTTTTTGTACAGTTTTTACAGATATTCTTTGTAGTGTTCCCTTCCAACCTGAATGAACATTTGCAATAACTTTTTTAATAGGATCAAAAAAAAGTAATAATATACAATCTGCATTTGTAGTACTAAGCATAATATTTCTTTTGTTTGTAATAAGTCCATCTGTTTTACTATATGCTTCTTCACTAATATCTGGCATTTTTTCATTTATTTTTTGTGTTACAATTTTCACTGTGTCTGTATGGTCTTGTTTAGTTTTTACCAAATGCTCTATTGAGGAATTTATTGCACAGCATAAGTCTGTATAATCTTTTATTGCTTTTTGATAGCTTGCATCATCTAATTTTTGCTTGTTAGCTTTTGCTGTTCTGTAGTTTCTATCAATTCCTATTCCATAAGCATGGTTAATAATATTTTTATATTCTAGTAATTTTCTAAATTGTAAAAACTCTATACCATCTTTTTTGATATGAACTACATTCTCATTTGATAAATCCAATTCACACATCTCCTTTTTATTTTATTACATCATATTTAATTTCTTCTTTTGGGTAATCTTCGGGTTTTAGCCCTACTCTTGTTTTCATAAATTTACTAGCTAATATCACTAATATTAAAAATAAAATACCAATAGCTATCATGCAATAAGCAATTTCCATTCTATCTAATAAGAAAGAAGCTAAAATTCCAACTAATGCACTAGCTATGCTTTTTAACAAATTATTAATAGTAAATATTTTTGTATCAATTTCTTTGCTAGAAAAATTGCTTAAATATTTTTCAATTAATGGGTAATATACACCTGAACATATATATCTTATTACATAAAAAGCTAAAATTAATATAATTCCTATAAAATATTGTTTTGCTATAATTCCAAATATACCAGAAAATATACAACTTGATACAGCAAAAACTCCTATTCCAGTTAATGTATTATTTTTTAGTTTATTATGAACTTTTTCCTGCTTTTTAGTAGATATTGCTGATACAATTCCTAACATAGCAAATATTATTCCCAAATGACTTGCAGAGATATTTAGTTCTTCCAACATAGTAATTTCATAGTTAGATAATATACTAAATAAACCTGTAATAATTGCAGAGAAAAGAATTAGACTTTTTATTCTTTCTGATTTTAATACATATTTAAACATTTTTCCTATTTCATATAATGAGTTGTTATTTTCTGTATTTTGATCTTTTTTACTTTCAACTGGTTCAATAAATTGTGTAGATAAAAAAGTTACAAATAGTAAAATAGAAAGAGTTAAAAGTAATGGAATATAAGGATTAATTTCATATAAGAAACCTGCAATTATTGTAGAAATTGCATTTATTATATAATAATTAGATATTCCCTTTTCACTAATTCTTGCAAATATTTGACTTCTTTGTTTAGTAGGAGGAATAGATTCATTTAATAAACTTGGTTCTGCACTTTCCTTTATGGCAAAGGAAATAGCACTTAAAATTTCAGCAATAATTAAATTGAATAAGTTTTTGCTAAATAATATAACTACAATATATGCACAACTTAAAACATTTCCTAAAATTATGCTGTTTTTTCTTCCTAAAAACTCAATTATAAAAGTAGCTGGTATTTGAGAAAATATCGCAAATAGATAATAAAATGAGTCAATTAGTACTATATCCGCTGGATTTATATGCTTTACTTGGATTAGAAATACAAAATTAATAGTATAAAAGAATAAGTAATCCCAACTTAATCTTTTATATAATGGAAATAATTTCATATTTCGTTTTCTCATTTGTATTTTACTGGTTTCTTCCATTGTTTACTCCTACTTTTTTCATTTTTGCTATTACATCATCTTTTGATTTTTTTTCTATATATTGATAACAATTATTTTTTTGTTTCGAATTAAATCCACATATTGTTTTATATTCACAGTATTCGCAAGGTGTTTTTCCATCTTTATTGTATGGTTTTAAATCTATTTTGCCACTAAAAATTTCTTTTGCAATTTGCTTAATAACGAAATCTATATAATCTTGCAAGATTTTAAACTGTTCTTTGTCAACTCCATTAGTCCATTTTTCATTAACAGTTCCAGAAGCATTTATTGCTGCTGGTACAATTTTAGAACTTCCACTTTCTAAAGTATTGTCATGCATTTTTATTACTTTTATATCAGCTAAAATTAATCCCTTCATTCTAAAATTTTTTCTAATTAATTCTTCTATTTCTTCTTCCGAAATTTTTTTGTCTGCTTTTACCATTTGTTCTAATAAAGAAAAGTAAAATATTCCAGCAGGCATAATGTCTTCTTCCTTACAAATTGCATCTGAATAAGTTAATAGTTGGATTTGTATTCCTGCATATACTTCGTTTAAGTCTATGTTTTTGCTAGATGATTTGTAATCAATAATTCTTAAATATTTGCCATCTTCTCCGTATGGCTGTGTCAATTCTATCAATTTTGCCTGTTATTTCAACTGTTTTTCCGTCATCTAATGTTAAAATAATTGGTTTGTATTTTCCTTTATTACTAAATTCTACTTCTGTTCCTTCTATGCTAAAATCGCTATAAATTAATGTTTGTATAATATATTTTAAGGCTTTACTAACAATTCTTTTTAGCCTTACTACCAAAGCTTTATATTTAGCAGTTAAATTAAATATAAAGTTTTTGCTTAATTGTAAGTTTTTATCTATAATTTCACATACTATTTTATATATTTGTTCTTCTTCTATTTCTGCTAATTCTAGTTTTTCTTCTCTTACTTTTTCAAAAAATTCATCAATTGTTTCATGCATAAAAGAACCTGTATCAAATGTATGTATTTTTAAAGTTTCTTTTTCTTTTAATTTTAAACCGTATTGCAAATAATAAGAAAATGGACATTTACGATATTTTTCAAGTTGTGTGACACTAGTATTTAAAGTATTTCCATATAACTTTTCTATGTTTTCTTTATTAATAGGTTGTGGCAAGTTAGTATACTTTAACCCTTGTAAGTCATTTATAAGTTTTTCTTGCCAGTCAGTTTTTTCTTTATAATATTTATATATATTATACCAAATATCTGCAATATTTTCTCCTTCTTGTAGTTTCGCAATATTTTGCAATAATTCTTCATAGGTTACTTGTTCATTTATTATTTGGTAATCGTTTTGGGCTATGTCACTTATTTCTTTTAAGTTTGGATATATTCTTTTTATTTTATGAATTAACATAGATGGTCTTAATGCTTTTCCTTCTTTATCTGATGAAGTGTATGATAAATATATGTTATTTTCTGCTGTTGTGAAAGCTTTATAAATATTAAAGTTATCTTCATAAAGTCTTTCTATTGTTCCTTTTGCAAGTTCCATACCTTCTTGTTTTAAAAATTCTCTATCAGAGTCATCTAAAAATCCTTCATCTTTATTGACATTTGGAAAAATCCCATCATTTAAGCCTATAATGAAAACCGTTTTTACTTTATGACTTCTTGACCTGTCTACATCTCCAAAGGTTACTTCATCTTGTGTGGCTGGAATTTTACCTAATTCGCTATTTTTTAACCCTACTTTTAAAATTTTGCTGTATTTGTCAATTGTGGTTTTACTATCAGCAAATACTAATATCATTTCGTCAAATAAATTTAATATTATTTTATAGCTAGCTATGTATTCATTTGCCAAGTCTATTAGATTTTGTTCTTCTAAATAATGTATTTTTTCTGTAATTTTTTCCTCTATGTTTTGCTCTTGTAAAAATTCATACAAACATATTGTGATATTTTTAATTGTTTTATTTGCATTTATTTTTTCTTTTAATGATAATAATGGCTCTACAATTTGTTTTCTTAATTCATTAAATCTTTCTATTTTCTGCTTTTTATCTGCATTTTCTATTTCATAAACAAAATCTGTTTTCCATTTGTTTTGTTTTATTCCCCATTTACTACAATAATTTTCTAGTTCAAATATTTCGTCTAAGTCTATTGTTAAAAATCCCAATTTTAAATAATTGAAAACAGATTCTTGGCTAAAATTGTTATTCAAAATTTCTAATATTGAAAGAATATATTGTATTATAATGTTTTGGTTAACATCTCTTTTTTCGTCTATAAATACTGGTATGTTATATTTTGCAAAAATTACTCTTACTAAAGATGCATATTCCTCGATATTTTTAGTAATAATTGCTATATCTTTATATCTCGTATTTTCTTCTTTTATTATTTTTGTAATTTGTTTTGCAACATTTTCTACTTCTGAATAAGGGTTTTGTGCTAAAAACAATTTGATGTTTTCCACATTTTTTTCGTATTTTGTGGATTTTGGGTTTTGTATATTTTCACTTAATACTTTTAATTCTTCTGTTTTAAATCTATATTGGTTTGATAAGTAAACTGGCTCTTCTAATGTGAAATTGTTTGTATTTACCATATTCCAGATTTTTGATAGTGTTTGTTTATTAGCATAAAAGATGTCTTTGTCTGGATTAGTGTTTATGTTTAAGTCATCTGCACATAAAGTTATATTAACTTGTTTTGCAAGTCTTACAAATTCTTTTATAACTTCATATTCTTGGCTTGTAAATCCTGCAAATTCATCTAAATATATTATGCTATTTTGTATAATGTTAGTTTCTTTTATATTATTTGCTAGTATTGTTAATAAGTCATTTTCTTCTATATACTTTTCTGCTATTTGTTCTTCCCATTTTTCGTATACAAGTGTAATGTCTTTTAATTTTGTTTTTAAATAATTGTCTTCTATTTTTTCTATTTCTTCTTTTAAGTTTTGCACACTTATTCTATGTTGTTTAAATTCTCTAATTGCTGTAATGCATAAATCTGTATTTTCTTCTGATTTTCCTAGAAATTTTAATTCTTTTTGATATTTATTTAGTATTGAATATATAAGCATAGCTTTTCCGGATTTTGATAGTTGGGTTTTTGTTACTCCTCCTACTTCGTTTAAAACACGGTATGCCATTCTACTTAATGTTATAACTTCTGCATTTATAACGGCATGAGAAGTACACGCCTTCATTAGCTTGGTTTCTGCTGTATACGAAAATTGCTCTGGCGTAATCATATATATTTTATTTTCTTTGTTTAGTTTATTTGCTATTTCTGAAAAGCAGAATTCACTTTTTCCGCTTCCTGGTTTTCCATATATGATTCTTAATCCCATATTTTTCTCCCTATCTTATTTTAAAAGGCTCCGCCTCCTCCGGCCGCTTCCTCCACCGCCAGAAAAGTCTCCGCCTCCGGAGAATCCACCTCCGCCGACCGCTCGAAAATCCTCCAGAAAATCCTCCACTTCCTATTTCGCCCATCATTTTATCTGTTGTATTTTTATACGATTCTACAAACCTTCTGTCTAAACTTGCATACGTGTAGAATGTAGAATAATCAGAAGCAATAAAATCTGTAAATATTGTACTATTAAATAAACTTTCTAAATCATCATCTATGTTTAATCCTTTTATTCGTTCTGCTATTTTATTTGCTATTCCAAAACTAACAGCATAACTTAAATACTGTTCCCATAATGTAACTTGTTCAATATCTCTATCTTCCATTAATGTATAATCTTTAATTTTATCCTTTAGGGCATTTAATCTACTATAATCTTTAATCATAGCTTTATTATTTTTTAACATTAAATTATCTGTTAATATTAAAATTGTTGCAATACAAATTAGTATTTCATCTGCAATCATATACTTTTCAGGTGAAATTATTGCAGTTAAAATGATAATAACTGTAAATAACACTATTAAACTGATAGTTGTTGTAACTACTTTTTGTCCTGTTATTCTTTGCACAGTTTTATTAATTTTGTGTCTTGCTATAATAATTAGATTTATTGGTATATATAATGCTCCTATAATTAATGGCATTAAAGTTACCATAAATATTAATATATGAATTAATATAAAAGAAGATGTTTGTGTATAGTATATTTCGAATCCATTAAACATTATATGTTTTACTATTACTGCTATACTTAGAATAAATAAGAATACATTAAACACCCTTATAGAAAGTGGCACTTTAGCCTGATTAGCACCTTTTTGTGCTAAATTATTTTCTACTAATTTATTTAATTCTTTAAATTTTTTATTAGCTTCTTTTTCTTTAGGCATTTTCTTTAATCTATCTGATAATAAAACTTGGTCTTCTTTTTCAAAAATCCAGTCATATACATATTTTTCTATACTATCCATTTGATTTTCAGCTGTTTCATTTTTGCCTACTCTATATAAATATTTATCTTTTCCAATATATGGTTCTATATTTAAATGGATTATTTTTTTATTTATTAAATTTAAAATAACTGCTATAATATCTCTTGCTAAAATTGTTCTACTTCCTTGAATACAACCTGCTATCATTGGATTATATTTTTCAAATAATTCTTCTTCATTTATATCTGATACAGGATATTTTTTGTCCTTTTCAAATATTACCATTAAAATAATCCAATAAATTAATAAACATGCAGCAAAAATTATAATTTTCCAAGTAAATGCATTTTTTTCTTCTTTATTTTCTATTATTGCATTTTCGTCTTTATATATCATTTCTTTTGCATTAATTCTAGACAATTTTTGTGATTTTGCAATATTACTATTATCAAATAATACCCTTGCTGCTACATATTGCCCAGGTTTTATGTTTTTTACCTGAAAATTTGCATGTGAATTACTTATAATTTTACAGTTACCATTATATGGTCCATGTCCCCATATCTTTATTTCACTTTTGTTTTCTGGTATATAAATATCAATATTTAAATTTTTAATTTTAGTTTCCCATTCTCCACCGATAAAATTATAGTATAATTCTCCAATATCATTATGTTTTACACACAAATTCTTTATTTTATAATCAATTTCAAAAGTTTTAGTTATATCTTCTGATGGACAATATACTTTTAATTCATATCTATTAGTTTTTTTAGAATTGGTGTATACAGAATTCATACCATTAGTTGCATATTCAATTTCTGTAAACTTTATTTCATTGCCATTATTTAGTAAAGAAACTTTATTTATAATTACTTCACTACCATTGTAAAAATCATCATTTATTTTATTTGTTTTTTCAACATCTTTAAAAGCATTGTCTTCTAAACTATATGGGATATTCATATAAATTCCATTAAAGCTACCATTAAACTTATATGTAAGTTGTTGTTTTACTTTTACTGAACCGTCTTGTTGTATGGTTGCTTGTATATCCATATTTTCTATACTATAGCTTCTAGCTTGTACTTCTTTTTTGCCACAAAATAGTACTATTACTGCAAATAATATTATACTTAATATTTTTATTTTTTTTCTCATGTTACTTCCCCTTTTATATTATTTAAATATCTTGCTCTCTTCTCCAATAAAATAAATACTGCTGTGCTAACCCTGCTAAATCTCCAAATTTTTCTTTGGCAACTTTTTCTATTTGTGCTTTACTTACTTTTGTTTCATCTGCTTGTTTTATGTATAAATCGTTCATAACTCTTCTAACCCATACATCAATTGGAAATACTTCAAACCTTTTTAATGTAGAAAATAATAAAATGCAGTCTGCAACTTTAGGTCCTACACCAGATAAACTTAATAATTGGTCTCTAACTTGTAATGTGTTTGGATTTTGTTTTAATTTTTCTAAATCTACTTGCTTGTTTATTATCATTTGCGTTGTTTCATAAATTCTTTTGTCTCTAAAGCCTAGGCCTAATTCTCTATATTCTTTTACTGTTACATTTTTTAATTGCTCTGGTGTTGGAAATGTATAATAGGTTTTTCCGTTCCAATTTATTGGGTTTCCATATTTTTTGGAAATTCTTTCTATTATTCCTTTTATTCTAGGTATGTTGTTGTTAGCTGAAATTATAAATGATATTATTGTTTCCCATAAATCTTGATTTAATATTCGTATTCCTTGTCCATATTTTATACTCATTTTCATGTTATCATCTATTTTTGATAAAGTATTTTTTATTTTTGTATAGTCTCTTTTTAAATCAAAGTATTCTTCAATGGTTTCTTTTATTTCGCTTTTACATAGTCCTTGAAATATAACTTTTTCATTTTCTTTTTTTACATTTAATACGTTTTCTCCAAATACTCCTGTGTAACTGCCGTCTTGTTCTTTATTCCATCTGAAACATTGCCCACAGTCGAATATGTCTTTTAGTTCAAATGAGTCTATGTTGTTAAGTATAATTTTTTGCATTTACTATCCATTCTCCATTCTTCTTACCATTTTTTCTTTCTATCAACCCTTTTTTTTGCATTTGTGCCGTATATGTTTTTACAGTTCTTAAAGATTTATTGATTTGCCTTGATATTTCTTCTTGTGTGGTGGATGGGTTATTTTTTAATATATTTATAATCGCCTGTTCTTCTAAAGTACAATTGTTATCCTTTAAATTATTTGACTTTGCACTTTGAATATTGCCTATATATGTATCTCTATTTTTTAGTTCATTATTTGCGTTTGTTAATAAATTATAAAAGAATTTTTCTAAAAAAGAAGTATCTTCAAATATATTTTTTTGAAAATTTTTATAGTTTGCTCTTACTAATGAATTTCTAAAATACCATGAATTATTAGCAAATATTTCATCATTAATATTGAATCCAAAAGTTCTTAGATATTTTATTATAAATACTGCAGTCGTTCTAGTATTTCCTTCACAAAATGGATGTACTTGCCATATATTTGATGTAAATAAACATAGATGTTTAATAGATTCATCTAAGCTTAAATTTTTATAAGAGAAGGTTTTTTCTTGTTCAAAATCATATTCTAGAGTTTCTTTTATAGTTTGAAATGATGCATATGTTACTGTATCGCCATCTAGTACCCATTCTTTTTTAGTAATATTATAATCTCTATATGCTCCTGCTCCATCAAATATATCTTTGAACAATCTTCTATGAATATTTAATAATTCAGTTGGTGAAAAATTAAATGCTTTTTCACTTAATATTTCTGCTATTCTTACTGAAACTTTATCTGCTTCTTCATTTTCTTTTTCAATTTTTTTTCTACTATCTTGGACTTCATAGTATTCATCTATTCTTGTTTTTGCTTCTTCAATATTTATTATTCCTTCGATATGCTCTTTAGCTGTTTCGATTAAGTACTTTGAAGGTTTTAGTTTATCTACTTCTTGTAAACCTATAGCTGTTTCCCATGTTTTAGTCTTTTCTACTTGACTTGGTTCGCCTTGTTTAATGTATTTTGATAGGTCTAAATTCCAGTCCTTTTTATTATCCATTATAAATACCTCCTACACATATATTATATCAATTGCAAAAGATAATATCAATACTTAAAGTGCAATTTTTGCACTTTAAAACACAAAAATTGCACTTTTTTATTTATAATTCAGTTTTCACAGCGTTCAGTCCTACATTACATAAAGTACAAGACGGAAGGAACCGTAGCCGTAGACACTGCCATTGAGGTTGTCACGGGAAGACGCTGGGTAGTCGTAGTCGCTGTTGCAGTTGCCTCCTCGATTAACGTACGGATTGTTGGTGCCATTTTTTTCAGCTACATATTCCCAACAATTTCCTTCTAAATCATATATATTACATACTTTATCTGCTTCATTTTGTCCTGATTTTGCTAAACTTCCAGTATGTCTACTCGCATCTTTTGTCTTTACATCAAATGTTTTACCAATTCCATCTTTTTTATTATTTACAAAGTTCATTACCATATCCCATTGTATTCCTGTTATTAATCCACTTTTTACTTCGCTATTATTTATAAAAGTTTTTGCTACTGTTTTACATCCTTGTTCTTTGTCTTTATCATCTTGCCTAATATTAGTCCATACTGTTGCACCACTTTTACTTACTAATGTACTTTCTCCTTCTTTTCCAGCCTCATATCTCGATATATAGAATCCTCCTGCTTTTGTTACTATCTCTTTTTCTTTTTCTCCGTCTTTTCCTGGTTCTACAGTTATTCCGTCTGGTAAATAATTTTCGTCATCTTTTGCTGTTGATGAAACATTTGTATCAATATAATTTGTATTTCGTACATATTGACTGTCATCTGTTACTGGTATCCATACAAATTCATTTTGGTTTTCATCTCTTACAACTAAACCTTCATTAACTGTATTTTGTCCTGGCATTTGTGATACTTGAAAGCCTCCTGGAATACGAGCTGTATCTCCATTTTTGTCTTTATAAATTCCTGTTTCGTCATAAGTTGGTGACCAATTGTCATTGGTTATATAAAGTACAAAACGGAAGGAATGTCCCTTATTTATACTTCCGTCTCCTAAGTTACGATAAGATGCTGGAAGCTTATATGTGCTCTGATAATATCCCGAACGTATAACATTATAACTAGAATTTTGGGTAGTCTTTTCGGCCACCATCTCTCTCACATTTCCTTCTAAATCATATATATTACATACTTTGTCTTCTTCATTTTGCCCTGATTTTTCAACGTCAGTGTGATGCCTACTATCAGTATATTGTCTTACATTATATAAATTTCCTTTTCCATCTTTTTTATTATCCACAAATCTCATTACTGCATCCCATTGTATTCCTGAGATTAATGCGCTTTTTACCTCATTTTTATTTATAAATGTTTTCGCTGTTGTTTTACTGTTTTCATATGTGATGTTATTCCATACTGTTGCTCCTTTTTTACTTACTAATGTATTTGTTTCCTCTTTTCCTGCTTCAAATCTTGATATATAAAATCCTCCTGCACTTATTACAGCTTGTTTTTCATTAGTTATTCCATCTGGCAAATAACCTGTATCATCATAAGCTTTAGTAGATACATTTACATCCTCATAAGTCGTATTCCTAACATAATCACTTTCGTTTTCCACTGGTATCCATACAAATTGGTTACCTTGTTTGGTATTTTCTAAATCATCACCTTCGACATCTGAAATAACAAGTCCAGTATCTTTTGTTCCTCCTGCATAATAGAAACCCTCTGGTATTTTTACATTATCTACATATCTTAAAGTAACTGGAACTTTATCTATGTCTTCAGCTGAATAGTCTGTATAAAATGTTGAATTATTAATTGTAACACCTTGTACATAAAAAATATTATGACTTGCTTCATTTATTATATATAAATCCTTATAATTGTTTACACTAGTATCTCCTTCTTCAAGGCTTTTAACTTTTTCATAGTCTTGTCCATAATGTAATGTTAAGTTTTCAAGTGCTGATAAGTCTATTACATAAAAATCTCCTGTATCGGCAGCTTCACTGATTAATCCTGCTTGTTTTATATGTTCAATATTTGTATATTTTAGTTTCACAGGTATTTTACCATTTTGAGCATAATAAGTAGATATCAAATCTCTAAGATTTGCAATATCATTTTTCAAAGCATCCACATGTTCTACTTTAAGGCTATCTATTGCATTATAGATTATTACATTAGTTAGTATTAATAATATAGCAATTGTTATAGCTAGCGAAGTTAGAGTAATTCCTCGCTCTATACAAATTTTGTTTTTTATCATTTGCACATTTCTCCTTTTTGTTATGATTTATACTAGTGTAAATCATAATTTTATCTCTAGTATTAGTTTACTATTTATTTCATTTTATTTCAATACTTTTTGCTACTAAATTATAGATTTTACATCTTTTTTCGTATTTAATATCTTCTTTTATAAAAATTATCCAAAGCGCTAGAACAACAAGAAATATTGCTATGTTCTCCATTTTATATATAGCAATACTTGCTAAAAAAGTAAATAAAATTAATGTAATAAAAGAAATATTGTTACTGTATTTTTCTGCTTTGGCTTTACCAAATAAAATATGTATAATACCCTTTAATAATCTTCCCCCATCTAATGGATAAATTGGTAATAAATTAAATATAATTAACACTAAATTTGAGTATAAAATCATTAATCCCCAAAAAACATTTGTCCTAATATGTATAGTAGCAAAGATAATTATTAAATTTGTAAGTGGACCTGCAATAGCTACGGCCAATTTTTTTAATTCTAGTAAGTTTCCTTTTTTAATTTTTTTGTTGTAGTCTTTTGGTGTTAGTTTAAATGATATACCTACTCCATATGGCATAATTTCTAATTTTTCTGGTTTCATTCCTAATAATAATCCTACTAGTAAGTGTCCAAATTCATGTATTATTGCAAAAAACATAATCATTGCATAAATTTCTACTTGCTTTGTAATGTAAAACAAAATAACAAAAAGAAATATTTTTAAATCAATTCTAAATCGCATAATTTCCTCCCTTTATAGTTCCAAAATTGATTGTGGGTTAATAATTCTTTCTGAAATTCTTATTTCAAAATGCAAATGCGGTCCTGTGGAATTTCCAGTTGAACCAACTTCTGCAATTTCTTGACCTTGTGTTACTATATCACCTTGTTTTACATATAAATTATTGCAATGTGCATAAATTATGCTAACTTCACCAATTTGAATTTTTAAGTGCTTTCCGGTAATCTCCTTCTTCTGATGCTAAAACTACCTCTCCATTTGTTGCAGATTTAATTTTTGTTCCTAAATTTGCTGCAATATCAGTACCAGTATGGTTTTTAGGTACTCTTCCTGTTGCGGTATCTCTTTGTCCAAAAACTGAACTTATTGTACCTTCTACTGGCTTAATAAAAGTTGTGGTATTTTTAATGTTTTGTATATCTATCTCCTCTTGTGATAAATTTTCTACTGTTTGTTCTTGTGTAATTCCCTCTTGTGCTCCCCCAATTCCGTCTTGGGTTACACCCTCCTGATTTGTATTTTCTTGACTTGTGTTTTCTTGGTTTATATCTTCATTATTAGTATTTTCTTCTTGATTTTGTTGATTCTCTATTATATTCATTATTTGACCTTTTACCATTTCATACAATTCTGCAAAATTAGTGTCATATGAAAGTATATTGTTTGCTTTGTTTATAAAATCTTCTGAAAATACATATTGGTTATTGTGAATGGCATATACAACTACATAAATAATAGCACAAATTAGTAATTGAATAAGCATTTTTTTTAATAGCTTAATATCCTTTTTATCATTTACAGTTACTTTAGCAACTGGCCTTATTTCTCCTTGTTTTCTTCTTTGATAAATTTCTTCGGCTCGTCTAATTTTTTCTTCTACGCTCATTACTCTTTCCATAAAGAAACACCTCTTCCTTTGTTTTCCATTAACTATTTAATAGATATGACAATGAAAGAGGTTTTATTACTTATTTTATTATAATTAACATGGCTTGTAATATAATAATAAATGTAGATAAAAAAGCATACCTTTTTAATCTTTTGTATTTTTTATTATTTCCTAATGCTATATATTTTCTTTCTTTGTTTTTGTTTTCTAATTTGGAAATATAGTTAGATAATAACATTTCCGCTTCTTTTAAAATATAGTCTTTTTCTTTTTTTACTGGCATTGCTTGTTTGGTATGGCTATTTTTATCTATTTTTTGTAGTTTTTTTACTTTTTTATTTGGCTTTAATATGACAATTGCTTCTTCTACAAGATTTGATGGTAAGTTTTTTAAAACTACCATGTTTTTCATTTTGCTGGCTTCCATAGTAGTACCTCCCTTGAAATTTGTGTTTCTTTATTTTAAGTTTTTCCATTTTTTTCAAGGTTATACAATGTATTTAAAAATTTTTAAGCTGATTTTAATTCTAGTCTTAATTTGTCTGCTATCATAGCAATAAATTCACTGTTTGTTGGCTTTCCTTTAGCTGCTGAAATTGTGTAACCAAAGATGTTTTCTACGGCTTCTTGTTGACCTCTGCCCCATGCAACTTCTATTGCATGGCGGATAGCACGTTCTACTCGTGATGGTGTTGTGTTGAATTTATATGCTATTTTAGGATATAAGCTTTTTGTTATTTGGTTTATAACATCAATATCATTTACAACCATCATTATTGCTTCTCTTAAATATTGATATCCTTTAATATGAGCTGGTACTCCAACTTCGTGAATGACATTCGTTACTAATGCTTCTAAGTTTTCTTCCTTATTTTCTTCTTTTTGTGATAAATCAATATACTTTTGTTTTGGTTCTCTTGCCATAAAATTGCTTACTGTTTGCCCTGGTTTAAAGAATTTAATTTCTCTAATTCTTTGAATTAATACTTCAATATCGAATGGTTTTACTATGTAATAATCTGCACCTGCTATAATTGCCTTTTGTGTAATTTTGTCTTGTCCAACAGCAGATAACATGATACAAATTGGTTTATTTTCTGTTTTTGTTATATTTATTTTTTCTAAAACTCCTAGTCCGTCTAAATGTGGCATAATTACATCTAATAGTACAACATCTGGCATTGTGTTAGATATCATTTCAACTGCTTCGTTTCCGTCTTTCGCAACAGCTATTACCTCCATATCCTCTTGATTGTTAATGTAGGTAGACAACGTTTGAGTAAAATCTTGGTTATCGTCAGCTACTAAGATACTAAGCTTTTCTTTCATCTTTTTCCTCCTTATAAAATTAAAATGTAATTTTTTTACAGTCCTATTATAATTGTTTATTCGAGGAAAAGCAATAGTTTTTGGAAAAATTTTCCAGTAAGTTTATAAAACCTCTATTTTTATATACTTTTTGTAATATATTTTTTAGCTATTTCTTTTATATTTTGTAAAATGATATTCTTTGTTTCAAAATCTTTCAATAATTTTGTTTTTACATCATCTTCTAATTCTATACTACATTCTATAAATTCACCATATTCTACATTTGATATAAAAATATTGTTATTTTTACAGTAATATTGAAAATTATCAAATTCATTATATGTTAATGTCACAAGCATTTCTAATCCTTCACATTTATGTATTTTTTGACTTTGCTCAATTGCTTTTAATATACTATCTGAATATGCTCTAACTAGTCCACCTGTTCCTAATAATATTCCTCCAAAGTATCTTGTAACAACAACTAATATGTTTGCTAATTCATTTTTCTGCAAAATATTCAGCATTGGTGCCCCTGCTGTTCCTGATGGCTCCCCATCATCACTTGATTTTTCTATTATATTACCATTTTCTATAATGCGATAAGCAATACAATTATGTCTAGCATCATGATAATTCTTTTTTATTTCTTTAATTACTTGTTCTGCTTGTTCTACACTTTCTACAGGAATTAAATTAGCTATAAATTTCGATTTTTTTTCAGTAATTTCTGCTTGTGTCTTTTTTTGAATTGTTATAAAATCCATTCTATCACTCCTTTAATAATCCTGCTGTGTATCCTGTAGAATATGCTATTTGTAGGTTAAATCCACCTGTGTAGCTGTCAACATCTATAATTTCACCAGCAAAGTATAAGCCACTTATTTTTTTAGATTGCATGGTTTTGGGATTAATTTCTTTTATATTAATTCCTCCACTTGTTATAATTGCTTCTTCAATTGGTCTAAAATTTTTAATTGGAATAACTAGATTTTTTAGTAAATTTACTAATTTTTTTCTTTCTTGTTTAGTTATTTCATTAACTGGCTTGTTTGCTTGAATTTTACTTTCTTGCACAATAACTGGTATTAATTTTTGTGGTAATAATTTATCTAAGCTATTTTTATATTGCTTGTTTTTATATTCTTGGAAATCTCTTAAAATTCTTTCATCTAATTTTTCTTCTGTTAAAGCTGGCTTTAAGTCAATTGTTAATTCTATTTCTTTATTTTTTAATTTATTTTCTATTTGTGGATATCGTACTAAATGTGCTGAAGCACTTAATATGGTTGGACCTGAAACACCAAAATGTGTAAATAACATTTCTCCAAAGTCTTCATATATTTCTTTTTTGGTATTTGTGTCAATTAAATATATTTTCACATTCTTTAAGCTTAATCCTTGTAATTGTTTGCACATATCTTTTTTATAACTTTCTAGGGGAACTAAAGATGGCTTTATTTGTGTTACTGTATGACCTAGTTCTTCTGCAAGCTTATATCCATCACCTGTTGAACCTGTTAGTGGATAGCTTTTTCCACCAGTTGCTAAAATTACCTTTTCTGCTTCAAATTTTCCATTATTAGTTTGTACTCCTACTATTTGAGCTGTTCCGTTTTTTTGCTTTATATCAATTCGTGTTACAGTTGTATTGTATTTTATATCTATTTTTAATTCTTTTAATTTTTTGAAAAAACAATCTAATACATCTTGGGATTTGTCTGTAATTGGAAAAATTCTATTTCCTCTTTCTTCTTTTACTTCTAAGCCTTGAGACTTTAAAAAATTAATTATATCTTTGTTGGTGTAGTTTTGATAACAGCTATATAAAAACATTCCATTGCCTGGTGTGTTAGGAATAAATTCCTCCATACCTAAAGAAGATGTAATATTACATCTTCCTTTACCTGTTATTAATAGTTTTCTTCCTAATGATTTCATTTTTTCTAATAAAATCACTTCGTGTCCATTTTGCTTTGCAGTAATTGCGGACATCATTCCGGCTGGACCACCACCAATTACAATTACTTTCATTTTTTAGTTTGTCCTTTCTTAGTATGATTTGTTTGTGGTTTAATCTTCTTTCTTTTTGGTAGTTGATTTTTTAGTTGTTGTTTTCTTTGTTGTTGACTTTTTTGGAGTTTTGCTTCCCGTTTTTGTGGTTGATTTTGTAGTTGTAGATTTTTTTGGTTTTTCAGTTTTGGTAGTTTCTTCTAACCCTGATAAATCTTCTTCATTATCTTGTGTGTCTTCTGGTCCATCTCCATTTAAATATCCTATATCATTTGCTTGTGCTTGCTTTATATATTCATCTAATTTTGAACTTTGGTCTTCTTCCTCTTCAAATAAAAATTCTAAGTCTTCATCTTTACCATTTTCAGAAGGTGTTTCCTCTGGTTCATTTATTAATTCCAAGTTTTCATCTTCACTATTATCAGAAGGTATTTCTTCTTCTTGTTTACTTACTGTTGGTGTTTCTTCTTTTTCTTCTAATTCGTCATCAAATAAGAATTGAATATCATCATCACTATTATTTTCTTCAGGTTCATTCACATTAACTACATCATCTAATTCTTCAAATGTTTCTTCTTGGATTTCTTCTTCTTTTTCTTGCACATTTTCTTGGTCATTTCCATTTTGAATTTCTTGCTGTGGCTCATCTACTTCTTTTAAAATGTCAACATATTCACTATGACT
This sequence comes from uncultured Clostridia bacterium, assembly GCA_947626925.1. Lineage (GTDB taxonomy): Bacteria > Bacillota > Clostridia > TANB77 > CAG-508 > CAG-269. The sequence continues at coordinate 35,552 of CANQTU010000002.1, forward strand.
GTTTTTTGCTATTTTGCTTCTGTCTTTTATTTCTTGTTTTGCCATTTTCATAGCTTCTCTTTTTTCTTTTTCTATTTTCCTATTAATTTTTCTTTGTGAACTTCCTCCTAACAATAAGATTGCTATAATTAGCAAAATTAAAACAGATAAAACAATTACTACTACCATTTTTCTTTTCTCCTCTCATTTTTATTTTTTTATAGCTTCAATTGCTTTTAATATACCCAATTTTCCATATTCATATGTAAGTCCTCCTTGCATATAGGCTATATATGGTTCTCTAATTGGTCCATCACAACTAAGTTCTATCGTTGAGCCTTGTGTAAAAGTTCCTGCTGCCATTATAACTTTATCTTCGTATCCTCCCATATCTCCTGGATATGGAATAACATCAGAATCTATTGGCGAACCTATTTGTATGCCTTGACAGAATTTTATTAAATCTTCTTCTGTTCCTAATTTAATAGTTTGTACTATGTCCGCTCTTTTTTCATTATAGACTGGCTCTACTATGTATCCTAATTTTTCAAACATTTTACTTGCAAAAATTGCTGTTTTTAAACTACTTGCCACAACACTAGGTGCAAAGAATAATCCTTTAATTAACAATGTATTTTGATTTAATGAAGGTCCTATTTCCTTTCCAATACCTGGAGCTGTCAATCTTTCTGCACATAATTCTATTAGTTCTTTTTTTCCTACGATATATGCACCTGAAGTTGCAATACCTGCTCCTAAGTTTTTCATTAATGAGCCTACTACTATGTCTGCTCCTATTTCAATTGGCTCTTTTTCTTCTACAAATTCTCCATAACAATTGTCTACCATAATAATTACATTTTTATTTACTTCTCTAATAGATTTTATAGCTTTTTCTATTTTTTCTATTGTTAGACTTTTTCTTGTAGAGTATCCTCTTGACCTTTGAATTTCTACTAATTTAATGTCTTGTTTATTAAGTCTTTCTTGTATTTTATAAGTATCAAATTCGTTATCTATTAAATCAATTTGTTCATATTTTATCCCATAAGCTTTTAGTGAACTTTTACTTTCTTCTTTTCCTATTCCAATTACAGTTTGCAAGGTATCATAAGGCTCACCTGTTATACTTAACATTGTGTCACCTGGTCTCAAAAGTGCAGATAGTGTAATTGCTAATGCATTGGTTCCAGAAATAAGCTGTGTTCTAACTAAGCTGTCTTCTGCACGAAATATGTGTGAATAAATTTCTTCTATTTTATTTCTACCTGGCTCATCAATTCCATAACCAGTTGAAGAATTTAAGTGTGCTTCTTTTAATTGACATTCTTGAAAAGCTTGTAATACTTTTTGGCTGTTTTTTTCACAAATTTTATCTACTTCTTCAAAAATAGGTTTTATATCTTGTTCTACTTGCTTCGATAATTCTATAATATCTTGTTTCATTTGTTTTACCTCATTCATATTTTACTACACTTTATTTTTTTTTGCAATAATTCAAAAAGAAAAGTTACCAAAAAGGTTAATCCTTTCTGGCAACTTGTATTTTAGCTATTATAATACATATTTTTTAATTAGTACTACTCCACCTGCAATTGTAACTAATATAGTTAATCCTAATGAGATATAAATTTTAGCTCTACCTGTTTCTACTGATAACATAACTGGTGCATCATCAATATCGTCTTCGCCTTTTTTCTTGTTGTCTGGTGTTGAGTCTTTATCTGGTACACCTTTATCATTGTAATCTTCTGAAATTTCAGCTGTATTAGTTTTTACACCCATGTTGTCTTGATTATTTATCCAAGTAAGTACTATTTCTACATCTGCATATTCTCCTGGTTGTAACAATTTATTTTCTAATAGTCTTGTTGAAACAACATTGTTTCCTTCGTCTTTCCATCCTGGGTTATCTTCAGCTACAAATTTTAATCCTTCAGGTACATAATCTGTTATTTCTTTTGCATATCCTGCTATGTCACCTTCGTTTGTAATACGGATAGAATATTTGAATTTAACTGTTACATCATTTATTTTCTTTCTATGGATTTCTACTTTAACTATATCTTCTGGATCATCATATGGTTGATGTCCTGTATTTGTTACTGTTTGTTTTCCATTTTCAATAACAATTGCTTGTGTTACCCATTTTCTTAAAGCTAAGTCGAATTCTACTAATTTTAAATATTCATTATCTTGATCATCTTCACCATCATTCCACTCATCTGGTTTTGAATCTTCGTCCTCTATATCATTTCCATTTTCATCTGAGTCATCTGTTATTTGGGCTGCATTTACTAAAATTTTATTAGAACTATTTGGCTCTACAACTTTAAATGCAATTTTTACTTCTCTATGTTGTGGGTTAGTATCAGATACAGCTTGACTTGGATCAAATGCTTTTAGTAAGTTTGGATTTTCTTGCATTTCTCCATCTTCTTGCATTCTTTCTTCGCCTTGTTCTTTAGATAAGTAATCTGTTGTAATTCTAGAAGCATTATTTACATCACCTGTTTGATTTCCATTTTCATCATACATTACCCATCTCATCTCTTTGTTTATTTCGTGGTCTGGTAAAAATTCTAGTCCATCTGGTAAATCGTCAGATATTTCGTTTGCATATCCATTTATTTCACCCTCGTTATAAACACGAATTGTATAAATTACGATATCATTTGTTACAACTTCTACTGGGTCTTTTGTATGTTCATATCTTACTTTCTTTTCTGCATCTGCTACTGCTTGTGGAATTCTTGTATCTACGTTTTGATCGTTTACTTGTGTTATGAATTTTCTTAAAGCTAAGTCAAATTTTCCTAATACTAATTTTTCAAAGTCGTCATCATCTTCTTGTCCTGGTATGTAACTTCCTGTTTCGTCATCTTTATAACTTGGAAATTCTGGATCTGTAGGAACTTTTACATTATCTTGTTTTGAGTCCCTATCTTCTGCTGGTTGATGTTCTTCATCTTCATATACTGAAATATCAGCAATGTTTGTTATTTTTTCGTCTTGTTTTGCTGTATCTAAGACTTTACACATAATTGGTACATCTTCGTAATATAATTCATATTTACCATTTTTTAATTCAGCTGCTGGAATTACATAGTCGTCTTGTTGTAAGTATTTTGTTGTAACTGTTCTTCCATCTTCAGATACTTCCCATCCATATTGTTCATTAAATTCTCCATCAACGAATTCTAAGTATGCTGGTAAGTGGTCTTTAATTTCTGCTGCATATCCATCTACATTACCTTCGTTATAAACTCTAAATACATATATTACATAATCACCTTTTTGAACAGTTACTGGTTCTTTAGTATGATTATATGTTGCTGTTGTTACCATTTTACCGTCTGCACCTGTTGTATTTAATTTTGATGTATCAACATCTGGTTGTCTTGTATAAGAACCATCTGTATTTTTTAGATATTCACTGTCATCAATTGTTTCATCTTTGCTTACTGCAACAACAAATTTTCTTAAAGCAAGGTCAAATGCTTGTAAAACAACATTATCATAATCTTCATCATCTTGATATTTATCATGATCATCTTTTCCAGGCCATTCTTCTGGTTTAGAGTCTCTATCTTCTATATCATCACCATTTTCGTCTGCATCATCTGAAATACATGCTTCATTTCTAATAACTGTACCTGCCATATTATCAGATGTAACTTTGAAGTTTACAGATAACTCTGTATAATTAAGATCTGCATCTGTTTTATTGCCATCATTATGACCAAATGCTTTTAATAAATTATCTTCTCTTATATCTTGATATTCTTTAGATAAGTATGTAGATTTTATTTCTGTTACTTTATCATCTTCATTTTGTTGACTAATTTCCCATAAATATTCATGATTTTTTTCTATTGCTTCTTTTTCTTCTTCAGTAAAGCTATCGTCTTGTTGTAAGCCATCACCTGTTTCTTCTGACCATAAGAATTCTAATCCTTCTGGTACATCTTCAGTTATTTCTTCTGCATAACCGTCTATAGTACCTTCGTTATAAATTCTAAATGTATAAGTTACAATATCACCTTTTTTAACTGGTACTGGATTTTTATCTAAATCATAGTCTGCAGTTGTTGCTACAAAATTTCCATTTTCATCAATTTTATTTAAATTAGTTACATCTACGTCTTTTATTCTTTGTGGAGAAACTGCTTCTCCATTAACTGATGAAATATACTTAATTAATTTTAAGTCAAATGCTTCTGGTAATAAAACTAATTTTTCAAAGTCATCATCATCTTGTTGACCTTTATAATAAAATTCACTATCATTCAATTGAGATTTGTTATCATTATGTCCTTTATAGCTGTCCATATCGTCCTTTGTTACACTTGGTGTTGTTCCTGGCTCTGAGTCCCTATCTTTTCCTACTTCATTTGTTATTTCTTCTTTTGTTTCGCCATCTACTTCTTTTGAAATCCAAGCAACATTTGTTAATATTTTACTGTTTTTTGTATCTGCTATAGCATTTACTTTACATTTTATTTTTATAGATTCACTATTTTTAGCTAAATTGTCTTTTGTGTAAGCAGGTAAATCTGTATTTTTATCTTCTTTTCTTACTAAGTATAATCTATTATCATCATTTTTATTATAAGGATGAGATGAATCTACTTGAAAATTACTTGGGTTTTCTTCATCATCATCTATTACCTCTACGAATTCTAATCCTGTTGGTAATTGATCTATAATTTGAGTTGCACGTCCTGCTTTTTGCCCTTCATTATAAATTGTTAATTGGTAAATTACTTCACTACCATTTTTAACTATTACTGGATCTTTTCTATGTTTATAACTTGCTGTTGTACCAGTTTGTAAACTTCCTTCATCAATATTTGGTATTCTTGATTTATTTGCTTCTTCTAATACTACTCCATCTACTTCTACAATATATTTTCTTAATGATAAGTCTAATGGTTTTACTGGTGTTAATTCTTTTTCAACATTAACTGGTGTTTGTTTTACTTCAACAAGTGGTTGTTCTTCTTGATCACCTGTTGTTGTGCTATTTGTCCATAATATTATTTCTTTGCTAGTATATTTTATATTAAAACCTATTTTTATATTATCGATAGAACTAACTTGTGATTTTGGTATTGAAATATAAAAATTTTGTCCAACTAATTTTTTTACGTCTTTATCACTTTGTATTTGACTTCCATTTTCATCTGATATTGTATATGTTTGTATTGGACTATCTCCATTGGAAACTTTACAATCTATAGTGTATGGTATTCCACTTGTTCCTTTTTCTATAAAAATTGGTCCTAATATGTAATTACCTGAAATTTCTTTTTGGTTTAAAGTTGTTGTTTTTAATGTAGCAGGTGCTCCATTTGAACTTGTGTTTTGATTATAATTATTTGCATTAGCTTTTGCTGTTTTTATAAGATAGTTATATAAAATTTCAGCTTGTGCATTTCTAAGTTCACCTACTGTTCCGTTATTTGGCTGTTCACTTTTAGGGTTATAATTTTCCATAGAGTTGCTATAGTCTTGACCATCATTTGTATAATGTAACCAGCTTACCTCATTTGTTTTGTCATAATCTTTTTTGTTATCTCCATAATTTGTAAAATACCAAATAGCAGCTTGTTGAACAGCTTTAATATCTTCATCTGTTATAGTATGATCGTTATCAGCTACCCAATTTATTGTATCATCATCACCATATTCTATTATAAAGTCAACTACACTACTATATTTTTCAGCATTTCCTGGTTTTGAAATTTCGTCTTTAATTATATCAACTATATTTTGTTTTTCAGTTTCCTTTTCTTCAGCTGTATATTGACTTGGTAAATATAACATATCAAGAACTGCTAAAAGTGCATTATATTGGCTAATACCACCATCTATTGTTCCATCTACCAATTTTGTTGTTTCTGTATTTTGGTTTTCACTTTTTATAGTGTTTCTTTCAGTTTTCATATTATAATGTCTATTATAAGATTGCTTTCTTACAGATCCACTTGAACTTGCAGTTGTAAATCCAACTCCTTCTTTTATACAATAAATATCAGCTTTCTCATATCCAGCATTTTCTGAAAGCTGTTTTTTAATATTCCATAGTTTTACACCACCATTTCCTGGCAAACCAATAGAATATCCAAATGGAGGCGATTCAACCATAAAATCGGATATACTCATCCATACTGGTGGGGTTTGTTCTGTAGCATATACCATTATTGCTTCTCCTAGCATGAAAATGGCAAATACCATAATTGTAATTAAAGTTGTTAGTATTTTTTTCAAGTTCATTGTTTTTCTCTCCTTTAATTGATATATTTTCTCCTGTATCATATTTTACACTTTTTTTTATTTAAGTCAATAGGAAATTTTGGATGTTTTTTTCTTGTAATTTTAATCGTTTTTATTCTATTTACGGAAATATTATTTGCAACTTTATAAACTTTAAAAACACCCTACATTACAATTATATTACATTTTTGCAATAAAATCAAGACTTTACGTAAATTAATTTTGTTTTTTGGCTTCTCCGTAGCATCTTACCATTTTTGTCTAATCTCTTAGCATATATTTAATTTTTAAGCAATATATTTTTATAGGTGATTAAATCATGTCTATTAAAAACAAATTATATAAAACTATATTTTTTCTATTGATTTGTTTTACTGTTTTTGCATCTTATCCTAGTTTAGGAGATGAAATGAATTTAGAAGAAAATACACTTGATATTCCTAATACTATTGAAAATGCATTAACTTTGGAAACATCAAATAATGTAACCGACGAGGATTTAAACTTAAATTCTCGTTCTTGTGTTGTTATAGACCGCTTAAGCAAAAAAATTTTATATGGAAAAAACGAAAATAATAAAGTAAAAATGGCTTCTACTACTAAAATTATGACTGCTATTGTTGTTCTTGAAAATAGCTCTTTAAACAAAACTGTTGAAGTTTCCAAAAAGGCTGCTGGTACAGGTGGTTCACGTTTAGGTTTAAAAACTGGTGATAAGATTACCATTTGTGACTTATTATATGGTTTATTATTATGTTCGGGAAATGATGCTGCTGTATGTTTAGCAGAAAGCGTGGCTGGTAGTGTGCCACAATTTTCAGATTTAATGAATGCAAAAGCAAAAGAATTAGGGCTTGTAAATTCTCATTTTGAATCTCCTCATGGTTTAGATTCAGAAGGACATTATACCACTGCTTATGAATTAGCAATATTATCTGATTATGCTTTAAAAAATCCTACTTTTTATAATATAGTTGGAACTAAAAATTACACAGTTACAATTAATGGATATTCAAAAAACTTGTCAAATACTAATGAATTATTGGGAAATTTAAATGGTGTTTATGGTATAAAAACAGGTTTTACAAATGGCGCAAATCGTTGTCTTGTAACTGCTTGTAAAAGAGATAAAATGGATATAATTTGTGTAGTTTTAGGGGCAGATACGAAAAATTTTAGAACTAAAGATAGTATTAAATTAATAGAATATGCTTTCAAAACTTATGAATATTTTAATATTCAAGATTTTGTTAATAAATATTTAATTGATTGGCAAAATAATAACTCTGACTTTTTTATGATTGAAAAAGGAACTTCAAATAATTTATTAATAAAAATAGATGATTCTATTTCTCAAATTCCTGTTATTCCTGTGAAAAAAGAGCTCATTTCTAGTATGGAAGCTTCTCTTACGGTAAATCCTTATCTAATTGCTCCCATTCAACAAAATGATGAACTTGGAATTTTACAAATTTCTTCACAAGGAATAGATATTGCTTCATTTAATGTTCTTGCTAGTACTGATATACAAAAGAATAATTTGTGGAATTATATGTTTGATTTCTTTAAAAACTATCCATTGCAATTAGAAAATTCTATATTTTAGAGAAATTGACATGAAAAATTGCCTTGAACTTATTTCTAAATTCAAAGCGAAATTTTTTATTTCAATAAAACATTTATAAAAATTCCAGACGCGTCTGGAATTTTTATATTTTATTTATTTTCTTTATTCTTTTTTTCTTCTTCATTTTCTCGTATAACTTGTTCTACTTGAGCAATTAGTTCTTCTTGTTTTGGTATATAATATGTATAATTAGAAGCAAACAAATTATTATTCATTCCACCAATACTATACTCTGCAACTATATTATCCTTATCAGCACAAAGTATAATACCTATTGGTTTATTATCTCCTTCTTCGTTTATTTCTTCTTCATAGTAATTCAAATACATATTCATTTGCCCAAAATTTTCTGGCTTCAAATTTCCCATTTTCAAATCAATTAAAACATATGCCTTTAAGATTTTATTATAAAAAACCATATCTACATAATAGTGAACATTTCCTATTGTAATTCTTTGTTGTGAGCCAACAAACATAAATCCTTTCCCTAATTCTAATAAGAATTTTTCAATATGATTTATCAATTTGTATTCTAAATCTTTTTCTAATAATGGTTTTTGTTCTGGTACACCCAAAAATTCAAAAACATAAGGATCTTTTATCACATCTTCTGGCTTATTTAGTATTTGTCCTTCTCTTGCTAACTGCAATACCTTTTCTTTATTTGCTTTACCATCAGATAACAATAATCTTTCAAATAATGATGTTTCTATCTGTCTTTGTAATTCTCTAACTGACCATCTGCTATTTATTGTTTCTTTTTCATAAAATTGCCTTTTTGCATCTTCTTTTATTGATATTAACTCACAATAATGCGACCAACCCAAAATTCCAGATGTGTCTGGAATTTTGGAATACATTAAATAGAATTTTCTCATATTAAATAAATTGCTTTTTGAAAATCCTTTTCCAATTTCTTTTGATAATCTTTTCGATACATTTAGTAAAATAGCTTTTCCATATTCAGCTTTTATTTGTCCCGATTGTTCTTTTTCTACTATTACTTTTCCTATATTCCAATAAGTATCAACAAGTGTTTCATTAACTTGTTGTGCTACTTTATTCCTAGCATTTATTATCAAATCTTTTATTTCATTTACTAATTCATTTGTAATTTCATCTTTACTAATTAATTCATTTGACATTTTTACCTTCTTTCCAATTCGGCAGACAATGTCTGCAAAATTAAATAATGCTACTACTGAAAGCATTATATTATTTATTTTTTCATATTTCATTATAAAATAAAAAAAGATGAAATTGTTATTACTTAAGTATAATAATAATATCGAGCAGAGAATAAATAAATTTTGTTCTCTACTCGATTTTTTTCTATTTTACATTTTCCTTTATGTAATCAACTACATCTCCTACTGTTACAACTTTTTCTGCATCACTATCTGGAATTTCTATATCAAATTCTTCTTCTAATGCCATTACTAATTCGACTATGTCTAATGAATCAGCTCCTAAGTCATCAATGAAAGATGCTTCCATTGTTACTGCTGTTTCTGCTACTCCTAGTTGTTCAACAATAATTCCTTTTACTTTTTCTAAAACTTCTTCTGAACTCATTTCTCGAGTTCACCTCCTCTCAAGTTTATAAATGATTGCTCATATGTCATTTATATTATATGTTTTTATATTTGTCAAGTATATTCTTGAAATATTTTTATTTTATACGAGTAGGTCAAAAACACTTATTTTTCAAACTCTTGTATCATCTTTTCTACTGCTTTATTTTCAACAAATTTCTCTGCTTGCATAATAGTATATTCAAAAGTTTTTGCATCACTACTTCCATGTGCTTTAACTACTGGTTTTTTTACCCCTAAGAACAATGCTCCACCATGTGATTTATAGTCTAAGGCTTCATTTATCTTTTTGATAGTTGAAATTGATGGTATAGCAGAGATTTTTGTTAGTAGGTTTTTCATAAGGTTTTCTTTAAATGTTCTTTTAACGAATTTTCCAACTCCCTCTGTTGTTTTTAAAAATACATTTCCTGTAAATCCATCTGTTACAACAGCATCAATTTCACCTGAAAAAGCATCTCTTCCTTCTATATTTCCAATAAAGTTTATTCCTAGCTCTTCTGATTTTTCTTTTAATAATTTATAACTTTCTTTTACTAGTTCATTTCCTTTATTTTCTTCTGTTCCTATGTTTAATAGTCCAATTCTTGGATGTTCTATATTATATGTATTTTTGATGTATATATTTGACATTTGTGCAAATTGTAATAAATTTATTGGTTTACAGTTAGTATTTGAACCTGCGTCAATTAATAACACTTGGCTTTTATATGCTGGTAAACTCGCTGCTACTGCTGGTCTATCAATTCCTTTAATTCTTCCTACTATTAGTGTTGCTCCTGTTAATAATGCTCCTGAGTTTCCTGCTGATATAAATACATCTCCTTCGCCCTCTTTTAACATTCTAAAGCCAACTACCATAGAAGAATCTTTTTTATGCTTTATTGCAACTGTTGGTATGTCTTCCATTTCAATTTCTTCTGTTGCATTTTTGATAGATATTCTATCAGAGATTTCTTCAATTTCTTTTCCATAATATTCTTTTACTTTGTTTTTGATTATTTCTTCTTTGCCTACTAAAATTATTTCTGCTTTTATTTTGTTAATAATGTTAATTGCACCTTTTATTGTTGCCTCTGGTGCATTGTCGCCTCCCATTGCATCTAATATTATTTTCACTAATATTCCTCCTAAGTTTTATTTATTTTATTATATTTTGAATAACACTATTTTATTATGCTTTATGGAAAAAAGCAAGTGATTTTAAAAAGTTATTAAACTTTTATAATAAAAAAAGTACTACGTTAATGTAGTACCTTTTTTATTTTTTGATTAAGCTAAGATATCACTAACTACACCAGAGCCTACTGTTCTACCACCTTCACGAATAGCGAATCTTAATCCTTTTTCAATAGCGATAGGTGTAATTAATTCGATTGTCATTGATACGTTATCTCCTGGCATAACCATTTCTGTTCCAGCTGCTAATTCAATAACACCTGTAACATCTGTTGTTCTGAAATAGAA
>CANQTU010000003.1 GCA_947626925.1 uncultured Clostridia bacterium
TATTTTGAATCAAAATTAAAATTATTTGAAATGTGTAAAATAGGAATTGTAAATACAGATGATTTATATGGAGCAAAAATTCCTAGACTATTTCCAGATAACAATATAACAACTTATGGAATTGATAATTTTGCAAATGTCCTAGCAAAAGATATTACAATTACAAATTCTTATGTTGATTTTAAAGTGAAAATTACAGATAGAAATGAAAGAGTAAAAACAGGGATACCAGGAAGATTTAGTGTGTACAATTCTTTAGCAGCAATTTGTGTTGCACAAAAATTTGGAATATCTCCTGAAATAATAAAAGAATCTTTAATGGAAGTAAGAGTACCAGGCAGATCAGAACTTGTAAATAATAAAAAAGAAATACCAATTATGATAGATTATGCACATTCACCAGAGAGCTTACAAAATATTTTACAAGCTGTAAAAAGTTATACAAGAGGAAGAGTAATTTCAGTATTTGGTTGTGGTGGCGATAGAGACACAGCTAAAAGACCAGTTATGGGAGAAATATCAGGAAGAATTGCAGATTTTACTTTTATTACATCTGATAATCCAAGGACTGAAAAACCAGAAAAAATTACAGAACAAATAGAAGAAGGAATAAAAAAGACAAAGGGAAAATATAAAGTAGTAGTAGATAGAACAGAGGCAATCAAAGAAGCTATACAAATGGCAACAAAAAGAGATATAATTGTTCTAGCTGGTAAAGGTCATGAACTATATCAAGAAATTAATGGTAAAAAACATCCTTATGATGAAAGAATTATAGTTAAGGAAATTATAGATAGTTTATCTTAATTTAATACAAAAAGAGAAAGGTTAAAAAAATGAGTATACAAACGAGTTTATTAATTATAACATTTATAGTAGCTATTATATTAGGTTTCCTTATCATACCAATTTTAAAGAAATTAAAAGTAGGTCAAATAGAAAGAGATGATGGACCACAATCGCATTTAAAAAAACAAGGTACTCCTACAATGGGTGGAATTATTATGATTCTAACCATGATTTTAGTAGTAACAGGTACTTATATTTATTTAATAATGCAATCACAAAACGATACAGCAAATAGGCTAATACCTATGCTAATTATAACATTAGGTTTTGGAATGATAGGGTTTATTGATGATTTTAAAAAATTAGTTTTAAAAAACACAAAAGGTTTAAAGCCAAGCTATAAAATGCTAGGATTATTATTAATATCTGTAATATATGTTATTTATCTAATACAAGGATTTCATTTAGGAACAGATACATATATTCCTATTTTAAAAATATATATTAATATACCAATTTATTTATATATTCCATTTGCAATTATAGTTATTTTAGGAACAACAAATGCAATAAATTTAACAGATGGAATTGATGGACTTTCTTCTAGTGTATCTGCAATTATAATTACATGTTTAACAGTAATTGGAATGACAATAGGAATGACTGAAATATCAATTTTTGGAAGTATTGTTATAGGTGCAGTATTAGGATTTTTAATGTTCAACTTACATCCTGCCAAAGTTTTTATGGGAGATACAGGATCATTATTGCTTGGGGGAGTAATTTCTGCAATTGCACTATATTTAAAAATGCCTTTATTGTTATTAATTATTGCATTAATTCCTATTTTAGAAACAATATCTGTTATAATTCAAGTAGCATATTTTAAAAAAACAGGAAAAAGATTTTTCAAAATGGCTCCATTACATCACCATTTTGAATTATTAGGCTGGAAAGAAAGCAAAGTAGTTATTGTATTTAGTTTAATTACGTTAGTTTTATGTTTTATTGCACTAAAGATAATTTAATTTAGGAAGGAAAGAATTTGCATGGCAAAAAGAAAAAAAGAAAAAAACTTCTCTAGTTTTTTGAATAATCCAATTGATTTTACTTTATTAATTACCATATTGTTATTGCTTTCAATAGGTTTAATTATGGTATTATCAGCAAGTTCACCATCTGCTTTAGCAGAAAGTGGAGATAGCTATTCATATTTTTCAAAGCAACTTATATTTGCTATTTTAGGAATAGTTGCTATGTTATTTATTTCAAAAATAGATTATAGATTTTATCAAAAATTTTATAAGCAATCATGGTGGATAGCAGCAGGTTTACTAGTATTAGTATTATTAGTAGGAAAGAAAATAAATGGTGCCCAAAGGTGGATTTATGTAACAGAAACATTATCTTTTCAACCATCAGAAGTAGTAAAACTATTAATGATAATTTTTTATGCTGGAATTTTAATGAAAAATAGAGACGAATTACCAAAGTTTATAAAAGGATTTGGAAAGCATATTGCAATGTTAGGTCCTATTATATTACTTTTGCTATTAGAGCCACATTTTAGTAGTTCTGTTGTTATAATAGGAATTTGCTCTGTAATGATGATTATGGCTGGTTGTAAACTTTGGCATTTTATAGCTGCCGGTGGTGTAGTAGGAATACCCGCCATTATAGCATTGGTAATTATAGAGCCATATAGATTACAAAGAGTTTTAACCTTCTTAGATCCATGGAAAGATGCAACTGGTACAGGCTGGCAAGTTATACAAAGTTTATATGCAATAGGATCAGGAGGATTATTTGGAGCAGGCTTAGGAGAAAGTAAACAAAAATTTTTGTACATACCAGAACCACATAATGACTTTATTTTTTCAATATTAGGAGAAGAATTAGGCTTTATAGGTTGTGCAGCTGTTTTAATATTATTTGCCATATTTATATGGAGAGGTGTTTTAATTGCTATGAGAGCACCAGATATGTTTGGAAGCTTAGTAGCAATAGGAATTACTGCATTAGTAGCAATTCAAGTAATAATAAATGTAGCTGTTGTAACATCTTCTATGCCAGCAACAGGAATGCCATTACCATTTTTTAGCTACCGGTGGAACAGCTTTATTTATTCTGTTATGCGAAATGGGAATTTTATTAAATATTTCTAGAGCGAGTGCAAAACGATAATATTAAATTTATTTGTGTCTAGGAGGGAATAATAGTAAAAATGAAAGTAATAATTGCAGCAGCTGGAACAGCTGGTCATATTAATCCCGGATTAGCAATAGCCAATAAAATAAAACAAGAAGAAAAAGACTCAAAAATTATATTTATTGGAACAACAAGAGGATTAGAAAATGACTTGGTGCCAAGAGCAGGTTATGAACTAAAAACCATAGATGCTTATGGATTCAGCAAAAAAATTTCAATAGAAAATTTTAAAAAAATATATAAAACGTATAAAGGCTTTGGGCAAGCAAAAAAAATAATGCAAGAATTCAAGCCAGATATAGTTATAGGAACAGGTGGATATATATGTGGTGCAACTATTACAGCTGCACACCAAATGAATATACCAACAATGATACACGAAAGTAATAGCTTTCCAGGTATAGCTGTAAAAATGTTAGCTAAAAAAACTAGTACAATATTAGTTTCATTTGAAGATGCAATTCCAAGAATAAAAAAAGCTAAAAGAATTGTTTATACAGGGACACCTGTAAAAATTAAAAAAGTAGAGTATGGCATAAATGAAAAAAACAAAATTCTAAAAGAAATGGGATTACAAGAAATTAAACCAATTGTTTTAATATCTGGAGGAAGCCAAGGAGCACAAAAAATAAATGAAGCTATTTTAGAAATTATAAAAAACAAACAAAATAAAAATTATCAAATGATATGGGCAACTGGTCCAAAACAGTTTGATATAATGAAAGAAAACTTGGAAAACAGCAATATCAACATAAATAATATTGATGGAGTAAAGGTAATGCCATATATCTATAATATGGAAGAAACTATGAACATAGCAGATGTTATGATAGGAAGAGCAGGTGCAATGACAGTAACAGAAATATCAAATTTAGGGAAACCATCAATACTTGTGCCATTACCAAATGTTAGCCATAACCATCAATATTATAATGCAAAAGTATTGGAAAAAGTAGGGGCAGCAAAAATTATACTAAACGAGGAACTAACAGGAGAAAAATTAAACAAAGCAATAGAAGAAATTGTATTAGAGCCATCTAAAATGAAAAAAATGGGTGAAAATGCTCTTAAAGTTTCAACAAAAGATGTAGAAGAAAAAATTTATCAAGAAATAAAAAAAATATTAAAAAAAGATTAAAAGGGAATGAAAAGAATGTTTAAAAATATACAATTTAATCGAATTATTTTTATATTATTTTTAATTGTACTAATTATTATTGGTGGATTAGGAGTATTTTTTCTTCATTCAATATATAATTTAAATGATTTAACTATTCCAGAATTACAACAAAAAACAATAATAGTATTAGCAATAGCATGTGGTGTATTTGCCATAATTAGCATACTTTTTGCAATATACTTATCTAGATTTATAATATATCCAATTAATAAATTAATAGAAAGCGCCGAACAAATAACAGAAGAAGATAAAAATGTAAAAAAACTTTTTTTCAATAAAAAGGACAAAAAGCCACAAAATTTTGAAAAGATATTTGGTGCTATGACAATGGAGTTAAAAGATAAACTAAGCGAAGTATCTACTCAAAAAAATCAAATTGAAACAATATTATTACACATGACAGATGGAATTATAGCATTTAATATGAAAGGTGAAATTATATTAATAAATCCAGCTGCAAAGAAGTTTTTAAGTATAAGACCAGAAGACAATACATTTAATGATATTTTTAAGAAATTCAAATTAGATATAAATATGGAAAAAATAATTTATTTAGAGAACTGGACCTCAACAGAGCAGAGAATACAAGTAGAAGACAAATACATAAATGTATTTTTTGCGCCTTTCAAAAATGAAACAGATAGACCAGACGGAGTAATTGCAGTAATACAAGACATAACAGAACATGTTAAACTAGACAATATGCAAAAAGAATTTGTAGCAGACGTATCACATGAATTAAAAACACCAATCACATCTATAATGGGATATGCAGATACATTGCTAGAAGGAGAATATGACAAAGAAACACAAGAAAAATTTCTAAACGTAATAGCTACAGAAGCAAGAAGAATGGCAAAACTAGTAACAGACTTACTAACCTTATCACGTTATGACAGCAACAATAAAATAACACAAAAAGAATCATTTGACCTAGGAGACCTAGTAAAAAAATGTCAGGACAAGCTAGCAATAGAAATAAAAAAGAAAAAGCACAAAGTAGATTGCTTTGTAACAGCCGACGTACCACCAGTATATGCAGATAAATATGATATAGAAAGAGTAGTACTAAACATTTTAACAAACAGCATAAAATACACAAAAGAAGGTGGAGAAATAAAAATCTACGTTGGATTTGTATATACAGATGCATACATAAAAGTATTTGACAATGGAATAGGAATACCAGAAGACGACTTAAACAGAATATTTGAAAGATTTTACCGTGTAGACAAAGCACGTACAAGAGAAATGGGAGGAACTGGTTTAGGACTTTCCATCGCAAAAGAAATACTAGACAAAAACGGAGGAAGTATTGACATCAAAAGTGTAGTAGGACAAGGTACAGAAGTAGTAGTACGAATACCAACCAAACAGTAAAATGTCCCGTTCTGGGACAGGCACCAGTGTACCCATTTTGTCCCTTTTTGGGACAGGTTAAAAATCTTTAATTTTTAATTGCTAAGTAAGAAAAATTGATGTATAATAGGGAAAGATTATAAACAGTAGAAAATTAGTTTACCAAAGGAGAGATAAAATTGAGCGAAAGAGCAAAAGAAATATTAGAATGGGTTTATTGTATAGTTATTGCATTAGCACTAGCTGTATTATTTCGTTATTTTATAGGAACACCAACTATTGTAAAGCAAGTGTCTATGTACCCAACACTTGTACAAGATGAAAGATTATGGTTAAATAGATGGGGAAGAACAACAAAAACATTACCTAAAAGAGGTCAAATAATAACATTTGAGGAGCCAGATAAAATTACTTATTCAGCATCTGAAATAGATAAAGACAATCCTATTGCAAAATATCATAAAAAGGGTGCTTTCGAATGGTTTACAAGTGGATTTTTAGAAATAGGAAAAAGAAGTTATATTAAAAGAGTAATTGCTTTGCCAGGTGAACATGTAGAAATTATGGATGGAAAAGTTTATATAAATAATGAAGAACTAGAAGAACCATATTTGCAAGAAGGAATTGTAACAGATATTGTAGGCGAAGGATTTGATAGCTTTACAGTACCAGAAAATTGTGTTTTTGCAATGGGAGATAATAGAAACCACAGTACAGACTGTAGGTCATTTGGATGTATTCCATTAGAGAAAATTGAAAGTACAGTAGCCATTCGTATTTGGCCTTTAAACAAATGGGGAAAAGTAGAATAAAAGTATGTATATATCAAAGAGGGTAAAGGATGTTTGAAAAAATAATTGGAAATAATCAAATAAAAGAAATACTACAAAATTCAATCCAAAATGGAGTAATATCACATAGCTACTTATTTTTAGGAAAACAGGGAATTGGAAAAAAGTTATTAGCCAAAGAATTAGCCAAAGAAATTTTAGAAGTAGAAAAAGAGCAAATAGAAAATAACAATCATCCTGATTTCATGTGCATAGAACCAGACGGAAACAGCCTTAAAATTGAACAGATTAGGGACTTACAAAAAAAAGTACAAGAAAAACCAATTATATCAAACAAAAAAGTATATATAATAGATGATGCAGAAAAAATGACAACAGAAGCACAAAATTGTTTATTAAAAACCTTAGAAGAACCACCATCATTTGTAACCATTATTTTAATAGGCAATAACGAAAATGCATTTTTATCTACAATAAAATCTAGATGTATGATATTACATTTTCAACCAATTGAAGATGAGCTAATGAAACAATATTTAGAAAAAAATTATGGAATTACAAATTTAACTCAAAGCCAACTAGATATGTTTCAAGGTAGCATAGGAAAAGCAATTTTATTGAAAGACAAAAAAAAAGAATATGAAAATATAGAAAGCATAATAGAAAATCTAACCAACAAAAATCTGATTGAAATTACAAAATTAGCAGAGCCACTTTATAAAGAAAAAGAAGAAATATTCGAAATATTAGATTATATTAATATTATATTATACAAACATGCAAAAGAAAATTTTTTATACACAAATTGTATCAAAATTGTGGAAAATACTAAAAAAAGGTTGAAACAAAATGCAAATTATGATATGAGTATAGATAATCTAATATTTAATATATGTGTATAGATAACTTACTGTTTAATTTATGGGAGGAATTTATTTGAAAAATATAATAGGAGTTAGATTTAAAAAATTAGGAAAAATATATTTTTTTAATCCAAAAAATCTAAAAGTAAGAAAAGGCAATAAAGTAATTGTTGAAACAGCACAAGGAGAAGAATATGGCGAAGTTATGATTCCAAATCGTTGGGTAGAAGACGATAAAATTGTAACACCTTTAAAAAAAGTAATAAGAATTGCCAATTATAAAGACCACAAACATTTTGAAGAATGTAGAAAAAAAGAAAAAGAAGCATTTGATACATGTCTAAAGAAAATAAAAGAGCACAAATTAGACATGACATTAACTGATGTTGAATATAAATTTGATAACAGCAAGATTTTATTTTATTTCACGGCAGATGGTAGAATAGATTTTAGAGAGTTAGTAAAAGATTTAGCATCTATCTACAAAACACGTATAGAACTTAGACAAATAGGAGTAAGGGACGAAGTAAAACGAATAGGTGGAAACGGTGTATGTGGTAGAGAATTATGCTGTTGCTCTTTCTTGAGTGACTTTGAAACTGTATCAATAAAAATGGCAAAAGAGCAAAACATGTCATTAAATCCATCAAAAATTTCTGGAAATTGTGGTAGACTTATGTGTTGTCTAAAATATGAAAGTGATGTTTATGAAGAAAAACTAAAAAGATTACCAAACATTGGAGCAATTGTAAAAACAGAAGATGGCGAAGGCGAAGTAGATGGAATTGAAACATTAAAAGAAAGAGTAAAAGTAAAAATAAAAGATGGAGATGACTATTTCTATAAAAGATATGATGCCAAAGACATTAAAGTAATTAAAGACGCAACAACAGAAGTAGTAGACGAAGAAGAATTAGAAAACAAAAAAGAATTAGAAGAACTTGAAAGATTAGAAAAAGAAGAAAACGAAACTAGCAATAAATAAAATCAAAACATAAAAACAAATGTAGTTTTAGGAGGTGAAAAAAATGGCATATAAAATTACAGATAAATGTATATCTTGTGGAGCATGTGCAGCAGAATGCCCAGTAGGATGCATATCACAAGGAGACGAAAGATTCGTAATAGATGAATCAGCTTGCATAAGCTGTGGTACTTGCGCAGGAGTTTGCCCAGTATCAGCACCAGAAGAATAATGTGCAATTGGGGACGTTTCTTTTTGCACATTTTACGTAGCGCCACAACGGCGCTATTTTTTATACTTACTTGCTAAAATAATAAAAAACCCTTTACTTTTTTTTAGAACTAATATAAAATAACTTTGAACTGGATATACTAAGAAAAAATTTAGGAGGAAACAAATGAAAAACAAAAATGAATTAAGTTATAAAGATTTGAAGATGACTTGTAATACAAATCTATTTAAATTTGATACTACAGAAGAATTAGAATCTATACAAACAGGAATTGGACAAGACCGTGGTATAAAAGCTTTAGAATTTGGATTGCAAGTAGATGTTAAAGGTTATAATATTTATATAGAAGGACCTAGCGGAGTTGGAAAAACAATGTATACAAAAAGCTATTTGAATAAAATTGCTTCTAAGAAAAAGGTACCTTCTGACTGGTGTTATATTTATAATTTTGATAATCCAAATGAACCAATTGCAGTTGAATTGCCTGCTGGGCAAGGTAAAGAATTTAAAGAGTCTATGGATGGATTTATAAAAGAAATTAGGAAAGACATTCAAAAAACTTTTAATAATGATGATTTTGAAAAAGAAAAAACTTTAATAAAACAAGAATTTGAAGAAAAACGTTCAGCTTTATTGGATAAATTAAATGAAGAAGCTTCTAAATATAATTTTCAAGTTAAAGCTGCACAAAACGGAATTTATATGATGCCAATAGTTGATGGAAAAGCTATTGAAGAAGAAGAATTTGATAAATTAGATGAAGAAGTTAAGCAACAATATGAGGAGAAATCTGTTGTTGTTCAAGAACAAATAATGCAAGTAATAAATCAAATTAAAGAAATTGAACGTCAATCTGATAAAAAAATTTCTGAATGGCAATCTAATGTTGCCCTACTTACTGTAAATGCACATATCAACTTTTTAAAATCTAAATATAAAAGAAACAAAAAAATTAATCAATTTTTAAATGATGTTAAACAAGATGTGTTAAAAAATATACCTGTATTTTTAGAGGACGAAATTAA
This sequence comes from uncultured Clostridia bacterium, assembly GCA_947626925.1. Taxonomy (GTDB): domain Bacteria; phylum Bacillota; class Clostridia; order TANB77; family CAG-508; genus CAG-269. Next base: position 9,412 of record CANQTU010000003.1, read on the forward strand.
CAAAAATTCTTCGCAACCTCAACAACAGGGTCCAAATATGAGAAAGCCTGATCCTTGCTTGAATTATCGTGTTAATTTATTTATTGATAATTCAACTCGTGAGGGTGCACCTGTAATTATGGATTCAAATTATTCTTATCATAATATTTTTGGTTCTTTAGAGTACGAAAATTATTATGGTTCTCTTAAAACAGATCATACTATGTTAAAACCAGGACTTATGCAACGTGCTAATGGCGGATATATTATTTTTCAGGCAAAAGATTTGCTTGCTAACCCTATGTGCTATGATGCTTTAAAAAAGGCTTTAAGAGTAAAAGAATTAAGCATTGAAAATACTACAGACCAGCGTTCCTCAATGGTTCTAGTTTCATTAAAACCTGAGCCAATTCCTTTAGATTTGAAGGTCATAATTATAGGAAATGCTAGTATTTATCAAACTCTTTTGTCTATGGATTCAGATTTTAGAAAATTATTTAAAATAAAAGTAGAATTTGAAGATGATGCTGAAATTAATCAAGAAAATGTTTATAAATTATCACAAATTGTTCATGGTTTTTGTGAAAATGAAAATTTACCACATCTTGATAAATCTGGCATGGCTCGTTTAGTTGAATATTCTTCTAAATTAGCAGGTAGTCATAGCAAACTTTCTACACGTTTTGATAATTTAATTCAAGTAGTTGGCGAAGCTGCTACTTGGGCAAAGCTTGCTAAATCAAAAGTAGTAACTTCTAAATTTATAGACAAAGCTTTAGAAGAACGAATTGAAAGAATTAAAAAATATGATTCAAAATATTTAGAAATGATAAAGGAAAATACTCTTTTAATTAATACATCTGGTTATGAAGTTGGAGAATTAAATGGTTTAACTGTTATGACAATTGGTGATTATACTTTTGGAAAACCAGCTAAAATTACTGTTAATACTTACACAGGTAAGAGTGGAATTGTTAATATAGAAAGAGAAGTTGAAATATCTGGTCCATCACATTCAAAAGGTGTTTTAATTTTAACAGGTTATTTGGGTGAGATGTTTGCACAAGATATGCCTTTATGCCTTACAGCAAGTATTTGTTTTGAACAACTATATAACGGTGTAGACGGAGATAGTGCTTCTAGTACAGAATTATATGGGCTATTATCTAGTTTATCTGGCATACCAATTAATCAATCCATTGCTGTAACTGGCTCTGTAAATCAAAAAGGACAAATTCAGCCAATTGGTGGAGTTAATGAAAAAATAGAAGGTTTCTTCCAAATCTGCAAAATGAGAGGCCTAGACGGTTCACATGGTGTTATGATACCAATACAAAATGTTGATAATTTACAATTATCTGATGAAATTGTAGAAGCTGTTAAAAACAAACAATTTCATATTTACTCTGTTTCTACAATTGAAGAGGGTATTGAAGTACTAACTGGTGTTCCAGCTGGTAAAAAAGATAAAGATGGACATTTCCCATCAGGTACAGTAAATTACCTAGTATATGAAAAATTGAAAAAATATGCTGAAATAAGCGAAAAAGAAAAAATGTAGGGTTTCCTACATTTTTTAGCTTATTTATAATTCAGTTTTGCCAATTACTTTTTTAGAGAAACTTATTTTTGTGACTATATGTTCAAATAAGACAAAAAGTCTTGCCAAAAAGGCCAATAAAATATATAATACAAGCAGAAAAGAGATTTAAATAAAGTGAAAGGTTGTTAAAAATATGAACAAGACCAAAAGAAAAATATTTGAAACATCAATGAAACTATTTGCTGAAAAAGGCTATGATGCAACAAGTATAGAAGAAATAACAGCAACTGTTGGTGTAGCAAAAGGAACATTATATTATCATTTTTCTAGCAAAGAAGAAATTTTTAATTTTTTAGTAGAAGAAGGAATAAAACTTCTACAAAATAGTATTGATATAAAAACATCAAAATTCAATAACTATATTGATAAAATAAAAGCTATTATCCTAATACAAATAAAAATTGTAGTAAAATATGAAGATTTAATTACAATACTACTAAGTCAATTTTGGGGACATGAAACAAGACACCAAAAATGCCAAAAACACATTTTAGAGTATGTAAATAAAATAGAAAAAATTGTTGAAGAAGGAATTAAAGCAGGAGAAATAAAACAGGGAAATCCACAAGCAATTGCTTCTGAAATATATGGGCTAATTTGTTCTAGCCTAGTATATAAAATAAGAAGTGAAGAAAAAATAGAAATAGACAAATTGTTTAAAGAATTTGAAAATACTGTAGTAGAAGGGTTGAGAGTAAAATGAGAAAGCCAATTCATAAAGTTGAAAGATATGAAAATTTAAAAGAAATGCTTCAAAAAAGTGGAGAACGTTTTGGAGATAGACCAGCGTATAAATTCAAAACAGAAAATCCTGAAGAATTTACATATATAACTCATAAGCAGTTTAGAGATGATATAAATCAATTAGGAACTGCATTAATTGATATGGGATTAAAAAATAAAAGAATTGCTGTCATATCAGGAAATCGTTATGAGTGGGGTGTTGCTTATCTAGCAATAGTTACTGGAACAGGAATTGTAGTACCATTAGATAAATCCTTACCAAATAACGAAATAGAAAATTTAATTATACGTTCAGAAGTAGAAGCTATTTTTTATTCAAATTCTTATGATGAAATTATGAATGAAATAAAGGAAAAAGGAAATACCAATGTAAAATATTTTATTTCAATGGATTTAGAAAGTAAAACAGATGGAGTTTATTCACAAGCAGAACTTATAAATAAAGGAAAAAAATTAATTGATGACGGAAACAGAGAATTTTTAGATAGCAAAATAAACAACGAAGAAATGAGTATAATGTTATTCACATCTGGAACAACTGCAATGTCTAAAGCTGTAATGTTATCACACAAAAATATATGTAGCAATTTATTTGATATTGCCTCAACCATAGCTGTTGATGAAACACATGTATTTTTATCATTTTTACCATTACATCATACATTCGAATGTACAGTAGGGTTCTTATATCCTGTTTCAAAAGGTTCTTGTATAGCATTTTGCGAAGGAATTAGACATATAGCTGATAATCTTAAAGAATTTCAAATTACAACAATGATTTCAGTACCAATACTTTTTGAATCTATGTATAAAAGAGTAATGAAAACCATAGCTAAAAAAGGTAAAATGGAAACATTGCAAAAAGGTATAAAAATAAGTAGAGTTTTATTAAAATTTGGTATTGATTTAAGAAAAAAATTATTTAAAGAAATTCATGATAATCTTGGAGGTAAAATAAAATTATTTGTAGCAGGAGGTGCAGCATTAGACCCAGAAGTAGAAAAAGGATTTAATGATTTAGGACTTCGTTTATACCAAGGCTATGGCTTAACAGAAAGCTCACCTGTTATAGCTTCAGAAGATGATAAATATAGAAGATTAGGATCTATTGGAAAAGCTTTTCCAAGTCTTGATGCAAAAGTTATAGATGAAAATGAAGAAGGGGTAGGAGAATTAGTAGCAAAAGGACCATCTATTATGATAGGATACTATAATAATGATGAAGCAACAAAAGAAGCAATTGATGATGAAAAATGGTTACATACAGGTGACTTAGCAAAAATTGATGAGGATGGTTATATATTTATTGTAGGTAGAAAAAAATTCGTTATTGTTTTAAAAAATGGAAAAAATATTTATCCAGAAGAAATTGAAACTTTAATAAATAAAATAGAAGGAATTAAAGAAAGCTTTGTTTATGGTAAGCCAGAACCTGATGGGGATTATAAAATATGTGCTAAAATTGTATATGATAGTGAAATAATAGAAGAAACTTATGGTACAACAGATGAAGAAAAATTAAAAGAGTTAATTTGGCAAGAAATAAAAAAAGTAAATAAAACAATGCCAGCTTATAAATATGTAAGAGAAATAACAATTACAAATGAAGAATTGATAAAAACGACAACACAAAAAATAAAAAGATTTGAGGAAATACAAACAGTATTAAATTAATTAGACAAAAATCCTTACGGAAATGCGGAAAAGATTACCAAAAAACACAAAAAAAGCCATTGTAACATTTTTGAAATATAAATGTAACAAAAATGTAATATAAAATTAAGAAAAAACTATTGTAGTTTTTTGACGATTAATGTATAATGATAAAAGAATAGGTAAAAAGTAATCACGCGTAAGATAAAGGAGGTACTTTTGCAATGTCAAAATCAGGCATAGTAAATGTGAGAATGGTCATCACAGAAGAAAAAATATTATCAAATATAGATAAAGTACAAAGATTAATTAATCCAAAAAGTAAGAAACAAATTGTACAACTAGAGGACGATTCATACTTCAAAGATTTAATTGAATCTATAAAAACATATTTAATTGAATATCCTAAAAAGAAGAATTTCCCACCAAGCGTATATAGAGCAGCTTATGGGTTAGTTGAATTTGCAACAAATCAATTTGAGGAAAATACAAAGAAAATAGAAGAACTAATTAGACAAAGAGAGCAAAATATAACAGCAGCTGGAGAATTAAAAATTCTACTAGAAGCAACAGAAAACAAAGAAAAAGATTGGAAAGATCAAGTTAAAAAAGCAGAAAGCAATTTCACAGAAGATATAATAGATACATTAACAATTGTAGGAAAAGCAAAAGATAAAGAAGATGAAAACTATCAAGATGCTATAAAATTATTAAATGCAAGAATAAATAACCTAGAAACAAACTTACATATTGAAATAGATATGGAAAGAATTGAAGACAGATCAAAAGCTTTAAGCTACATAGGAATTGAAGTTGCAGATGCTCTAAAATCAATTCCAACACCATTGGAAGAAACATATGTAAATGTTGTTGAAGAGCAAAAACAACCTGAACAACAAACTGTAGAACAACAACAATACGAAGAAGAAAGTACTTTTGAAGTACGACCAAGTTTATGGCAGAGATTTAAAAATAGCAAATTTGTAAGAGCAATTAAAGCAATTACAAGAATAAGAATTGTAATTGATGCTCCAGATGCACTTCCAGAAGGTAGAGGAGAAAATAATTAATAATGTATAAAAATAAATTCCACATTTTGGACTATGCCAAAGATGTGGAATTTGACTTTTATGGAAAAATATGGTATACTAAACATTAGTGTTTAGTAATGAATAACATTACTAGGAATGAGATTTTTAAAAATTATAAAAAGGTATATTCACATGTATTAAGAGAGAAAATAAAGTGAATAATGTTAATGAGAGAACGGAAAAAAATAGAAAGGAGATTTTATGACAGAAGAAAAAACACAAAATAAACCAAAAAGAAATTATGAAAAGAGAGAGATGACTACAAGAAAGCCAAGAAAACCTTATCAAAAGAAAAATCAAAACATATTTAAGGCATCAAAATTAAAAATAATCCCATTAGGAGGATTACACGAAGTAGGAAAAAACATTACGGTTTTTGAATATGAAAACGAAATTATAGTAATAGACTGTGGAATTTCGTTTCCAGAAGATGATATGTTAGGTATTGACTTAGTTATACCAGACACAACATATCTAGAAAAAAATGTAGATAAAATAAAAGGTTTAGTTATAACACATGGGCATGAAGACCATATTGGAAGTATTCCATATTTATTAAAGAAAATTAATATACCAATTTATGCAACAAAATTAACAGCAGGTTTAATTCGCAATAAATTGGAAGAACACAAATTATTAAGAAGTACAAAATTAAATGAAGTAGTACAAGGGCAAACAATAAGCCTAGGAAAATACTTTAAAGTAGAATTTATTAGAAGTTCTCATAGCATTCCTGATTCTGTTATGCTTGCTATAAACACACCAGCAGGAACAGTTTTACATACTGGAGATTTTAAAGTAGATTACACACCAATTGACGGAAAAACAATGGATTTTGGTAGAATTGCTGAAATTGGAAACCAAGGTGTTTTAGCTTTAATGTCAGACAGTACAAACAGCGAAAGAAAAGGTTTCACAATGTCAGAAAGTTCAATAGGCGAAGTATTTGACAAACTATTTTTGCATTGTACAAAAAGAATTGTTGTAGCAACATTTGCATCAAATGTTCATAGAGTTCAACAAATTGTTAATTCAGCAGTAAAATACAATAGAAAAATAGCTATTTGTGGTAGAAGTATGATAAATATGATAGAAACTGCAAAAGAGCTTGGTTATATTGAATGCCCAGACAATATATTCATTGATATAGATATGATTAGCAAATATACAGACGAGCAACTAGTAATAATAACAACTGGAAGTCAAGGAGAGCCAATGTCAGCATTAACAAGAATGGCAGCAGGCGACCATAGAAAAGTAAAAATAACACCAAATGACTTAGTTATTATATCAGCTACTCCAATACCAGGAAACGAAAAATTTGTATCAAAAGTAATTGATGATTTAATGCAAATTGGAGCAGAAGTTGTATATAGTTCATTAGAAACAATACACGTTTCAGGGCATGCATGCCAAGAAGAACAAAAGCTAATTTTGGCATTATCAAAACCAAAATATTTTATACCAGTTCATGGTGAATATAGACAACTAATTGCACACAGCGAAACAGCACAAAGCATGGGAATAAGCAAAGACAACATAATAATGATGTCAAATGGACGAGTGTTAGAAATCAACGAAGAAGGAGCAGCACTAACAACATCTGTACAAAGTGGTAGAGTATTAGTTGACGGTCTAGGCGTAGGAGACGTAGGAAGTATTGTTCTAAGAGATAGACAACACTTATCACAAGACGGTTTAATAGTAATAGTATTAACAATGGACTCATCAACAGGAGAAGTAATAGCAGGTCCAGACGTAATATCAAGAGGATTTGTTTATGTAAGAGAATCAGAAAATTTAATGGATGATGTTAAATCAGTGGTAAGGCATGAAATTAAAAAATGCGAAGAAAGAGGAATTACTGACTGGGCAACAATAAAATCAGCAACAAGAGAAAACTTACGCGATTACATTTTTATGAAAACAAAAAGAAATCCTATGATCATACCAATAATAATGGAAGTGTAAAAAATAGATATAAGAATTATATACAAAGACAGAAATGATAACTAAATTCGGAAATTCCGAATTTACGGATAAACCAACTAATTAATATAACTTAAGTGAAAGAGGGTCAAAAAATGGATTATAAAGACTTAGCAAATTTAATTTTCCCAGACGCCAAAGACATTTCGTATTATGAGGAAAAATATCCAGAAAGAAATTTAAAAGAAGGAGCAATTGTAACAAGAATTGCTCCTAGCCCAACTGGATTTGTACATATTGGAGGACTATACCAAGGTTTAATTGCTAAAAAATTAGCAGAGCAAACTGATGGAGTTTTCTTTATAAGAATTGAAGATACAGACCAAAAAAGAGAGGTTGAAAATGGAACAAATGAAATTATTACCTCTTTAAATAATTTTGGATTTGAACCAGACGAAGGAATGGTTTCTGAAACAGAAGGAAAAGGAAACTATGGACCTTATAAACAATCGCTAAGAAAAGATATTTATCAAGCTTATGCTAAATATTTAATTGCACAAGGAAAAGCATATCCATGTTTTTGTTCACCAGAAGAAATTGAGCAAATAAGAGCAAAACAAGAATCTGCAAAAATTAGACCAGGGTATTACGGAGTTTGGGCAAAATGTAGAAATAATACAGTTGAAGAAATGGCAGAAAAAATAAAAAATGGTGATAGTTATATAATCCGTTTTAAATCTCCAGGTCGAGAAGATAGAAAAATAAAACATCATGACATCATTAAAGGAAATGTTGATTTCCCAGAAAATGACCAAGACATAGTTATTATTAAAGCAGATGGGTTACCTACATATCATTTTGCACATTGTGTTGATGATCATTTAATGAGAACAACACATGTTATTCGTGGAGATGAATGGCTATCTTCAGTTCCATTGCACTTACAATTATTTTATGAGATGGGATTTAAAGCACCAAAATATGCTCATATTGCGCCTATAATGAAAAATGATAATGGTAATAAAAGAAAATTAAGTAAAAGAAAAGACCCAGAAGCAGCAGTTAGTTATTATGAAGAAGAAGGAATTCCGGTAGAAGCGGTTAAAGAATATTTGTTAAATATAGCAAATTCTACATTTGAAAATTGGAGAAGAGCAAATCCAGATAAACCTATTGAGGAATTTGAATTACAATTAAATAAAATGAGTGTAAGTGGAGCTTTGTTTGATATGGTAAAATTATTAGACGTAGGTAAAACAGTTATATCAAGAATGACAGCAGAAGAAGTTTACAAACAAGCTTCAAACTGGGCAAAAAAATATGATTCAGAATTAGTAAAATTATTGGAAGACAAAGAATATGGTTTAAAAGTATTAGGCATTGAAAGAGGAAATAAAAAACCAAGAAAAGATATTGCAAAATGGTCAGATGTAAAAGAAAATATATCATATATGTATGATGAAGAATTTTATAAAGACACACAAGAATATCCTTATCAAGTTATAAATGACAAAGAAGAAATTAAGAAAATTTTAAATTTGTATCTTGAAAAATACTATGATGACAAAAATGATAAGCAAACTTGGTTTGATAATATTAAAGAATTAGCTGGAGAGTTAGGTTACGCAAAAGAAGTAAAAGAATTTAAAGCTAATCCAGAAAAATATAAGGCACATGTTGGAGATGTAAGTACTGTATTAAGAGTTGCGTTGACAAAAAGAACTAATACACCAGATATGTATGAAATTATGCAAATTTTAGGTAAAGATAGAATTGCAAAAAGATTTGAAACAGCAATGAATAAATAAAAATATGTTATAATATACAAAAAGAAAGTAGGAGATAGCAAATGGATTATAACATAGGAGATATAGTAAGAACAAAAAAACAGCACCCATGTGGCAGTAAACTATGGGAAATTACTAGAATCGGTGTTGATTTTAAATTAAAATGTCAAGGCTGTGAACATGTAGTAACATTACCAAGAGAAAAAGCAATAAAAATAATTACAAAAATAGAGAAAAGAGCGGAAGAATAAATGTCTTTCGCTCTTTTGCAAGTCACAAATTCATGTCACAAATTATCGAAATTTGTCATATCATATAATATAGTATCAAACAAGGTACTATATTGGAGGTGACTTTTACCATGGAGCCACAAGAAACTATTTATTGCTATGACAACAGAGAAGAAAAATGTACAAAGAAAAGAAGCTGTTTAGGAATTGTAGCAATTATATTATTAGCAGCATTTACTTTAGTAATAGGATTATTAATAGGAGCAGCTATTTCAGCAGCTATACTTGCTAACTTAGCAGCAATTATTGTTTTAGCAGTTGTATTAGGATTATTATTCATATTATCACTTATTTTAATATTTTGTTGTAAAAATAAAAAAGATAAAAAATGTAAATGTTGTTAAAAACAAAACTAAGAAACTCTAATTAGAATGCATCCAAGAGTTAGATAAAATATCTAACAACTTGGGTGCAATTTTAATATAAAAAATTAATTTACTTGCCATATATTTTTGAAATTATTTAAGATAATTTTCTAGTAATTCCCACACATCATCTTGATAAATTTTCCTTTCTGAAGAAAAAGGTAAAAATGGAATATCGCCTAAAGGATTTAATTGTTTCTGCAAAGAATTAATTGCATCATCAACTTTTGTTTTCGCAATTTTGTCAGCTTTGTTTCCTAGAATAATGCAAGGCAAACCAGCAGAAATCACATAATTGTACATCAACCTATCATTTTCAGTAGGGTTATGTCTTATATCAATTAAAAACACAATGCAAGCAATTTCTTTGCGGTGGAATAAATATTCTTCAATGAACTTCCCAACTTGTTCTTGCTCTTTTTTTGACATCTTACTATAGCCATAACCAGGTAAATCAACAAAATAGAAGTTATTATCAATATTATAAAAATTAATTTGACGAGTTTTACCTGGCTCGCTACTTGTCCTAGCCAATTTTTTTCTATTCAACATTGTATTAATAAAACTTGATTTTCCAACATTTGATTTTCCTACCAAAACAATTTCTGGTAATCCATTTGATGGATATTGTTTTGGACTAACACTAGAAATTTCAAACTTAGGATTTTTAATTAGCATATTAAATTCAATTCCTTTCTGGCATTTTTATTACTTCCAAGCCGCCCATATAAGGTCTTAAAACTTCTGGAATAATAACGCTTCCATCTGGTTGATAATTATTTTCTACAATAGAAATCAACATACGAGGTGGGGCAACTACAGTATTATTTAAAGTATGAGCAAAATAATTGCCATTTTCTCCTTTAATTCTAATTCCTAACCTTCTAGCTTGAGCATCAGTTAAATTAGAACAACTACCAACTTCAAAATATTTTTGTTGTCTAGGACTCCAAGCTTCAACATCACAAGACTTCGCCTTTAAATCAGCTAAATCGCCACTGCAACATTCCAAAGTTCTAACTGGAATATTCATACTTCTAAAGAATTCTACAGTATAAGACCACATTTTATCATACCATTTCCAAGAATCCTCTGGCTCGCAAACAACAATCATCTCTTGCTTTTCAAATTGATGAATTCTATAAACTCCACGTTCTTCAATACCGTGAGCGCCTTTTTCTTTTCTAAAACAAGGAGAATAAGAAGTCATAGTATAAGGCATATCCTGTTTTTTAAGAATTTGACCTTTAAATTTTCCTATCATAGAATGCTCACTTGTACCAATTAAATACAAATCTTCTCCCTCAATTTTGTACATCATGGCATCCATTTCTTCAAAACTCATAACACCAGTAACAACATCAGAGCGAATCATATAAGGTGGAATACAATAAGTAAAACCTTTATTAATCATAAAATCTCTAGCATAAGTCAAAACAGCAGAATGAAGCCTAGCAACATCTCCCATTAAATAGTAAAAACCATTACCAGCAACTCTTCTTGCACTATCTAAATCAAGACCACCTAGACTTTCCAAAATGTCTCCGTGAAAAGGTATTTCATAATCTGGAACAATAGGCTCGCCAAACTTTTCAATTTCAACATTTTGACTATCATCTTCACCAATAGGAACAGACTCATGCATCATATTAGGAATTTTCATCATTCTAGACTTAATTTCCTCAGCATATTTATTCTCTAACTTCTCATTATCTTCTAACTTAGAATTAATCTCATTAACCTGAGCCTTAATTTTATCAGCCTCTTCTTTATTACCAGCCCTCATAAGCCCACCAATTTGGTTACTTAAAGCTTTCCTTTGAGCTCTCAAATTATCTCCATTTAACTTAGCCTCTCTAGACTTAATATCCAAATCAAGAACCTCGTCAACCAAAACAAGTTTATAATTTTGGAATTTTTTCTTTATATTCTCCTTAACCTCGTCAGGATTCTCTCTTAAAAACTTAATATCAATCATTTCTAACCTCCATGTGCAATTGGGGACGTTTCTTTTTGCACATTTTTGTGCAATTTGGGACACATCTTCAAAATTGCTTGCGTAAATTTTAATTTCAATAAAGCAATTATACTATAATTGCTTATAATTATCAAGAAATTGGGAAAAATAAAATTGAGGCGAAATAAATTTTTTCAAAAAAGCAATTGACAAAAATGTAAATATGTAATATTTTATTAGTAAATAGATATAAGTATTAAAGATAAATAATGAGAAGGAAGAAACAAATGAAAAAGATAGAAGCTAGAAGCCTTGAGGCTGTACACACACACACACACACACACCTTATGTTTACTAAACAAAGAAAATAACAAAAAAATAAATAAAATAGAAATAAAAAAGATAGTAGATAAGACCTAAAAAATAGGTGTTATTTGCTATCTTTTTTGAGTTCAAAAAGTTTTTAAATTTAAAAATATAAAAAATTAAAATAAAAGGAGGCATGAGAAATCATGAAATTAAAACACAAAAAAGAAAGTAAATTACAAAAAGGTATAACATTAATAGCCTTAGTAATAACAATTATTGTTTTGCTTATACTTGCAGGAGTAAGCATAGCAACGTTAACAGGAGATAACGGAATATTAACAAAGGCACAAACAGCAAAAACAGAAACAGAAAAAGCAAGTGAGGAAGAACAAATAAAACTGGCAGCTATGAATGCGGCAATGCATACGCAACAATGGTCTTACACAACAGAAGATGGTGTAGAAGTACAAATTCCAGCAGGATTTGCTCCAACACAAGTAGAAGGAGAAGATACAGTGGAAGAAGGGCTAGTAATAACAGACAGTGATGGAAATGAATTTGTTTGGATTCCAGTTGAAAATGTAGCAACTGATTATATGAGAAATACTGATTATACGAATTATGATTTTGCAATAGCTGATGAGAATTACTTACCAGATGAATTAGTAAATGGTCAATCTGGTAATGAAGAAGAAATAGAAAAACAATTAATACAAGAATCAGGTGGATTTTATGTAGGAAGATATGAAGCTGGAATAGATGGAGATATTTCAATAAGTACTGCAGAACGGAAATCAACATTATTTATGGAGTGGAAATCCATCAGTAGTTTGTAAAAAAGATGTACCAATATATAATAATGTTTCTCAAGTAGAGGCCAAATCAATTGCAAAAACATTTATAAATAATAACAATGTAAAAAGTGCTCTTATTAGTGGAATTCAATGGGATGTTATGTTAGGATTTGTAAATGGAAGTAAAGATGGAACAAATAAAATATTTGATGTTAAGGTATTTGATGTAAATAGACATATTGAATTATTGCAATATTCAGGATTTAATAAAAGTGATAAAGTTAAAAATATTTATGATTTAGAGGGAAATGTTCAAGAATGGGTTGCGGAGAAATATAAAAACGCTGTAAATAATTATCGTGATCCTGTTTTGCGTCGGTGGAACACAAAATAGTAAAGCCGAATATCCTGCATCAACTAGAATGTATCGGTGGTTGGGATTCTGATTCTGCTAAATGGTATAGAGGATTTAGAATTGTTCTTTATTTAATATAAAATTTTTGCGAGAATAGAAAAATCTGTTCTCAATTTTATCCGAGTTGCCAAAAAAGACCGTCCCTTTTGGCAACCACGAAACCCTTAACAAAATTTTGATAAATACTTGACAAAACCTATAAAAATAGTATATAATATTTAACGTTACAAGAAGAAGTCAAACTTCTCACCTTATCGAAATGACGAAAAAGGTTAGAAATTAAATAAGTCTAGAGTTTTATACTCATGCTTTATTTTGATTTGACTTGTAACAAAGTCAAATTTTTTTATGGAGGTGTTTTATATTAAACAAGAATTACCAATCAACAGACAAATTAGAGCAAAAGAAGTACAACTTATAGAAGATAATGGAGAAAAAGCAGGAGTTATCTCACTAGAAGATGCTTTAGAAAGAGCAGAAAGTAAAAATTTAGACTTAGTATTAGTAGCACCAAATAGTAATCCACCAGTTTGTAAAATTATGAACTATGGAAAATACAAATTTGAACAAGCTAAAAGAGAAAAAGAAGCTAAGAAAAAGCAAAAAACTCTTGAAATAAAAGAATTAAGAGTAACCCCTAATATCGAAGAACATGACTTTGGTTTCAAAAGCAAAAATGCTAGAAAATTTTTAACTGATGGAAACAAAGTTAAAATAACAGTTAGATTTAGAGGAAGAGAAGTTAATAATTCAAAAGCTGGAGAAGTGGTACTAAATAAGTTTATAGAAGAATTAAGCGATATTGCAACTGTTGAAAAGGCACCAAAGCTAGAAGGTAGAAATATGTTTACTATCTTGGCTAAAAAAACAGATAAATAATGTCTGTTATAAAAGTAATAAACGAAAGGAGTTATCATTATGCCAAAATTAAAAACAAATAAAGCTGCTAAAAAAAGATATTCTTTAACAGCAACAGGAAAAGTAAAAAGAACAAAATCAAACAGAAGACACTTACTTGCTAACAAAACAAGTAGACAAAGAAAATCAGGAAAAGTTCAAAATGCTTATGCTGATAAAACATGTGAAAATACAATTAAAAAATTATTACCATATGGTAACTAAAATTGAATGGAAAATTAAAAGGAAGGTGATATAAATGGCAAGAGTAAAAACAGCAAGAACAACAAGAGCAAGACATAAAAAAGTTTTGAAACAAGCAAAAGGTTATTATGGAGCAAAAAGTTATAGATTTAGAAATGCTAACCAAGCAGTTATGAAATCTTTAGCATATAGTTATGTAGGAAGAAAAGATAAGAAAAGTAATTTTAGAAAATTATGGATAGCAAGAATTAATGCTGCAGCAAGAATGAATGGAACAACTTACAGCAAAATGATTGCAGGTTTAAAGAAAGCAAATGTTACTATTAACAGAAAAATGTTAGCAGAAATTGCTGTAACTGACCCAAAAGCATTTACTGAAATTGCAGAAGTAGCAAAAAAAGCGTAAGAGATTAATAAAAAGGGAATAACATATAAGTTATTCCTTTTTTATTGCTTTTTCATTTTAGGTTTTGAAATCAAAGAAGCTAAATAACCAAAGAACACAGCAGCAGCAATACCACCGGCAGCAGCCTTAACACCACCAGTAAAAGCACCAACTAATCCAGACTGTTGTACAGCTTCGATAGCACCTTTAGCTAAATTATAGCCAAAACCAGTAAGAGGAACAGTAGCGCCAGCACCAGCAAAATCAACTAAATATTGATAAACTCCTAATCCACCAAGTACAGCACCAGTAGTAACAAAAATAACTAATATTCTAGCTGGTGTCAATTTAGTTTTATCAATTAAAATCTGACCAATAATACAAATAATGCCACCAGTAACAAAACATTTTAACAACATAGTCCACTCAAAAACATTTGCCCAATTAATATTCATAATAAAATCCATTCCTTTCTTACTTTACCAAAATTATTACATTTCTATACTGATTGCATGAGCAATTCCTGGTATAGATTCTCCTTGTTGAGAACTAGTAGAATTCATCAAAGCACCAGTTGCAATTAATAAAATCTTTTTCATTTTCTTTTCTTTTAATTGTTTAAAGAAATAACCAGAAAAAACTGTACCACAACAAGCGCAACCACTACCGCCAGAGTGAGTATCTTGAGCATTTTTGTCAAATATCAAAACTCCACAATCATTATAATTTGATTTGATGTTATAACCTTGATTTTTTGCAATATCAATAGCAATTTCTTTTCCAATATGACCTAAATCCCCACTAATGATGGCATCATAATAACTAGGATTTCTGCCTGTATCCAAAAAGTGTGTAATTAATGTATCTCCAAAAGCTGGAGCCATAGCAGCTCCCATATTGTTAGCATCTTTTATGCCCATATCTACAATTTTTCCAGGTGTAATATGAGTAATATAAGGACCTTGTCCACTTTTTGTTAAAATAGCAGCACCAGCTCCTGTAACTGTCCATTGGCTAGTTGGAGGTCTTTGATTTCCAAGTTCCAATGGAAATCTAAATTGCTTTTCAGCACTACAAAAATGGCTAGAAGTAGCACATAATACGTTATTTGCAAAACTTTCGACAGCCATAGCACCTAAACTCATAGACTCTACAAAAGTAGAACAAGCACCAAATACCCCAAAAAAAGGAATACTTAATTCTCTTAAACCAAAACTAGAAGAAATACACTGGTTTAACAAATCACCAGCAAACATACAGTCAATTTCATTAGCAGGAACGCCAGACTTTGAAATAACAGTATTTACAGTTTCTTTTATAATTTTGCTTTCAGCCTTTTCCCAAGTTTTTTCTCCCCAAAATTCATCATCTAAAGTTTGGTCAAAATATTTTGCTAAAGGACCTTGAGCTTCTTTTGGACCAACAATAGATGCACAATCTAATATAGTGGGAGGAGTGTTAAATCTAATAGTTTGCTTTCCCAGCTTTTCCAAAACATCATCTCCTATCTCAATTATTGTCTTTAAAAATTTTTTTTTATAATTAAACCAAAGTTATATTTTGAGTGGTAAAAATCAAATAAATTATTCCTACTAAAATAGAAGCGGAAATACCAAAAACTAAAACAGGACCAGCAACAGTAAACATTTT
Organism: uncultured Clostridia bacterium; assembly: GCA_947626925.1. Taxonomy (GTDB): domain Bacteria; phylum Bacillota; class Clostridia; order TANB77; family CAG-508; genus CAG-269. The sequence continues at coordinate 25,464 of CANQTU010000003.1, forward strand.
GCTACCAACGCCCATTACATATCCTTCAGATTTATACTCCATAGCTGGTGATACAATTGAATTTGCAAATCCAGTAATAGGAATTAAAGAACCTGCACCTGCGAATTTTCCTATCTTATTAAATAAATTAAGACCAGTTAAAAAAGCAGAAAATCCAATTAATAAAATGGAAACAATTGTACCAGAAGTTTGTGTATCAAAACCTCTTTCTTTACATATACTAAGAATAATCTGTCCAATAGTGCAAATTAATCCACCAACCCAAAAAGCATTTAAACAATTTTTCAAAATGGGAGAATTTGGTGACTTTTTATCTACATACTCTTGATAAGTTTGCTTAGTTTCCAAAGGATCCATAAATACACCTCCTACTTATTTTTATTTCGTTCTAAATCAAGTGTAAAGCTAATATCTAAATCGACAAAATATTCTATAATTTTATCTCCATCAATACTAGCTCTTTGTTCTAAAATTTTCACTTCTGAAAGATAATCAATACTTTTAGAAGCTTCGGCAACAGCTTTTACAATAGCATCTTTCCATGAAATATTTGAATTGCCAGTAATAATTAAATGCTTTTTAATATCCATAATCAACCTCCAAAAATCTTTTACAACTATCTTTTCCGAAAATTAGAAAAATATACAAAATAAGTAGAAATTTTTATTAATTAATTATATAATTCATAAAAAGACCTGTCCCAAAAAGGGACAAAATGGGTACACTAGTGCCTGTCCCAGAACGGGACAAAATGGGTACATTAGTGCCTGTCCCAGAACGGGATCCCAGAACGGGACATTAGGAGGTAATGAAATGATAGATAGAGCTAGAGAACTGGCTTTGAAGGTGCTGTATGATATTGATAAAAATGGTGCTTATTCTAATATTGCATTAGATAAGGCCTTTTCGTGGGCTAGGAAGAATGAGAAAGAGTCAGGAGGATTTGAGGCTAGGGATTTTGGTTTTGTTTCAGAACTTGTTTATGGTACTGTTTCGTGGAAGTTGACTATTGATGAGATTATTAAGAAACATTCTAGTTTGAAAATTAAAAAGATTTCTCCTTGGATTTTGAATATTTTAAGAATGAGCGTTTTTCAAATTGTGTTTTTGGATAGAGTACCAAAGTCTGCTGCTGTTAATGAAGGTGTTAATTTAGCTAAAAGGTATGGACATAAGGCTAGTAGTAATTTTGTTAATGCTGTTTTGAGAAATGTGGATATTAAAGACTATGAAGAGTTTTTTAATATAAAAGATGATTGCGAAAGGATTTCTAAAACTACTTCTATGCCTTTGTGGCTTGTTAATAAGTTATTAGAGCAGAACAGTTGTGAAGTGGTTGAAGAAATTTGCAAGGCTTCAAATTTAAAACCTGATTTTTCAATTCGTGTAAATACCTTAAATACAGATATGGATACTCTAAGAGAAAAGTTACAAAATATAGAAAATAATATTGTTGAGACCGAAGTTAAAAATGGAGTTATTAATAATTTTTTAGTAATTAATGGGATAAAAAATATTGAAAATTTAAAATTGTTTAAAGATGGAATGTTTACAGTTCAAGATGAAGCATCTGGCTTAGTTCCTCTAATTTTAAATCCAAAGCCGAACGAGAAGGTTTTAGATGCTTGTAGTAGTCCAGGTGGTAAAACTACATATATGGCAGAACTTATGCAAAATAAAGGTGAAATTAAGGCTTGGGATTTACATGAACATAGGGTAAAGCTAGTAGAACAAACAGCTAATAGATTAGGAATTACTATTATTAATACTGAAGTACAAGATGCTACTGAATATAAAGAAGAGTATAAAGAGTATTTTGATAAAATCTTACTTGATGTACCTTGTTTAGGAATAGGAGTTTTAAAAAGAAAGCCGGATATTAAATGGCAGAGAAAACCAGAACATATAGAAAATATCGCAAAATTGCAAAAACAGATATTAGAAAATTGCTCAAATTATTTAAAAAAAGGTGGCGAATTGGTTTATTCAACTTGTAGTATTTTAAAAGAAGAAAATGAATATATTATACAAGAATTTTTAAAAGAACACAAAAATTTTTCAATAAAGAAAATTGATGAAGAAATTAATAAAATAATGAAAGATAAATTTTTTGAAAAATTTGTCGAAAAAAGTGGTTTTATGCAGATATATCAAAATGAAAAAACAGATGGATTTTTTATTTGCAAATTGCAGAAAAAAATAGAGAAAAAATAGTATTACAATTGTATTACATTTACATTACAAGTATGTTAAAAATATTGACTTTTTAGCAAATAAATATAAAATATAGATATATTTGAAGAAATGTGTAAATTATTCAAGTATGGATTTTTAGAATTTGTAAAAAATAAAAATATATCAATTAAAAAAGAGGGAGAAAACAATGGCGAATTCAAGTTGCCTAGGGCTATATATTGAAGAACATTTAATTAAATATGCAAAAGTTTCTAAAGATCATGACAGAATAAAAGTAGATGCATTTGGTATAAAATTTTATGATAAAATTGGCGAAGCTATTGCACAAGTAATCCAAGAAACATACAGCCAAAGAACCCCAATAAGTATCAACTTATCAGAAGAATTATATAATTATTTTGATATGTTTTCTATGCTTACAAAAACGGATTTACAAAAAGCTATAAAAACAGAGTTTGAATCATTCTGTGCAGAAAAAGGATATAATCCAAATGTATTTGAAACTAGATATGCACTTGTCAAAAATCAAGATGAAAAGGAAAAAATTAAAGTAATTCATATCTCTGCAAATAAAATAGAATTAAATAAACAAATGCAACAAATAGAGGGATACAAATTATCTAATGTATCTCCTATATCTATGGCTATTCCAAATTTAATTGATATTGATAGCAATGAAAGTGCACTTGTAGTTAATATAGAAAAAGATACAACTATAACAACAATTTTAGACAGTAACATTTATAGTATTGATAAAATTGAAGAGGGAAGCGAAGAATTTTTAACAAAAATAAATGCAAAAGAAAATTCTTATTTAAAAGCTTATGAAATTTGTAAAAACACAACAATATACACATCAGAAGGTAGAGAGCTACAAGAACAACAATCTAGTTATTTAGAAGATATAATGCCAACATTATATAAAATAGTAGGAAAAGTAAAAGATGTAATAAACACCTATCCAGATAAAATAAGGAAAGTGTATATTACAGGTACAGCAGCATTAATTAATAATATTGATTTATATTTCCAAGAATACCTTAGTAATGTTCATTGTGAAATATTAAGACCTTATTTTATACAAACAACTGGAGATATCAATATAAAAGATTATATAGAAGTAAACTCTGCCATTTCATTAGGACTTATGGGAATAGGAGAAGGAGTAACAGGGATTAATTTTAAAAATCAAACATTAAGTGATAGAATTCCTAGTTGGCTAAAAATAGAAATCAATCCAGAAAAAACAGAAAAAGAAAGAAAATATCTAGGTGGTATATTTACATGGGACTTAGGGCAAAAATTAGATAAAACAGAAACTGGACTAATACGTATTGCATCAGGACTATTATTATTGGTAATTATTTATAGTACTTTTTCAGGACTTCTTTCAAGTCAAATGAAGAAAAAGCAACAAGAAGCTGAGCAATCTATTGCATCAACTAATGAACAAATAGAATTAGCAAATTCAGACAATGAAAAAATAAAAGCCAAAGTTAATGAATATACGAACCTAATAAAAAATCTAGAAGAAGCAAACAATAAAGTTTCTGAAAGAAACAGAACAAGAAATGCAATTCCAAATTTGTTAAATCAAATTATGTCTATTGTACCAGAAGATGTCCAATTAACATCAATTGAAAATACAACAGATACTCATATTGTTATTAATGCACAATCAAACAAATATGAACAATTAGGTTATTTAAAAGCCAAAATAAAAACTGATGTTATATTAACAAATGTGATATCAACTGCTGGACAAAAAGATAACAATGTAGTAACCGTTAAAATCGAAGGAGACTTGCCATGAAAAAATTATTAATATTAATTTTAATTGGATTATTATTAGTACTATCCATATTTATTGGCATTAAAGGATTTGCAATTGGAAACTTAGAAGTATTAGGCTATACAGGTATACAACAAAAAAGCAATGAATTAGACCAAACAATACAACAATCTAGTAAATTAGCTGAAACAGATTATAAACAAGCTGTTAGTGATGTACAAAGTAGTAGTAAAGAATTAGCAAAATCAAAACAAGATTATATAGATATGACAGCTGTTAGCTCAGAAGGAGATGTACAATCTGCAAATCATTTAGACAGATACGAAGTTGAAACTTTATGGGTAAAATTAGGAAATCATGCTACTAGTGAAGGCGCTGTAATAAAAATGGATATAGTAAAAGGTAATAATACAACAGAAGATACCTACAATTTAAGATTTACTGTAACAGGAAGTTATATTTCAATTACTGATTTTATATCTGATATTGAAAATGATAGTACTTTAGGATTTAAAATTGAAGAATTTAAAATGTTACCAGGTGAAGGTACAAATTTACAAGCAACATTTGTATGTAAAGATATTGCAATAAAAGATGTTTCAGAAACAACACCTGCTACAACAGATACAGAAGATGCTAATGTCGAAGATACAAATACAACTAATACTTCAAATACAGCAAATACAACTAATACAGCAAACACAACGAACACAAATACAACAAATAATACACAAAATAATACAAATGTAGCTCAATAAAATTAAAGGAGAAAAAAATGGCTAAAAATGTTTTTAAAGAAATAATTATTATATTATTATTATGCTTGGCTATAATATTGATATTAGGTATTTTATTATATAATTATGTTCCTATGACTAAAACAATACCTAATCCAGTATCATACACAACTCCTGATGATGTAAAACAAGAATTGGCAGAATCTGAAACAATAGATGAAAGCCAAGTAATAATGACTTATGAAGTTGACTCAACAGATTTAAATAATTATAAAAGAGTACAAGACTATAAACCAGGAAAAGCTAATCCATTTTCTTCTTATGAAACAACACAATCAAATACAACTTCAGGAAATACAACAACAGCAGAAAGTTCAGGAAATTCTGGTAGTACAGGAGGAACATCATCATCAACAACAAATAATAATAATAATAATAGTTCTACTGCTTCACAAAATAATAACAATGGCAGTGATAGTACTACAACTTCAGGTGGAAAGTTTTTCCAAGACAAAGGAACAAAATAAATTAGTTTTTAACGTTATATTGGTTTGAAAATCAATATAAATCAAGATATATATTAAATCTAAAGAAAAAGGAGGAAAATGCGATGAAAAAGAATCAAAGTGGTATTACATTAATTGCATTAGTTATCACAATTATCGTATTATTAATTTTAGCAGGTGTTTCAATTGCTATGCTTACAGGAGACAATGGTATATTGAACAAAGCTACACAATCAAAGGAAGCTTCAAGCCAAGCAGAAGCTGAAGAAGTTGTAAAAATAGCATTAGCAACAATTTTAGCTAATAAAAATGACCCAACTTATACTAATGAAGTTGAAACTAATAAAGATTATAGTGTAATAAGTAAAGATTCATTAGAGGGAGTTATTGCAACTGAAGGATATACAGCAACAGCAACTGCATCAGGAAAAAATTTTATTGTGAAAGTAAATGGATACAATGTAACAGTTGACGAAAATGGAAAAATTGTAAGTACGACTAAAGCAACATCTTAGTAATAAAAATGAATTAATTAAAACAGAAGCCATACGCACACTTTGTGTGTATGGCTAAATTTAAAAAAGAAAAGGAAAACCAAATGAACATATTTTTTTACATACTAATATTCATAATTGGTACATTATTTGGAAGTTTTTACACACTAGCCGTATACAGAATTCCAAAAAGGCAAGATATTACACATACACATTCTTATTGTCCTAATTGCAATCATAAATTAGGCTTTTTAGACTTGATTCCAATAGTGAGTTATATAGCTTTAAAAGGAAAATGTAGATATTGCAAACAAAAAATAAGACCAAGATATTTAATATTTGAAGTATTATCTGGTTTATTATTTGTTGCACTTGCATTTTTTATGAAATTAAACTTTGAAACACTAACTATATCAAAAGCAATAGAATATTTCATAATGGTTTTATATTTAACATTTATTATGCTAATGCTAGGAATAGATAAAGAAAACAGAAAAATAGATAAATTAGTATCTATTTATGGTATTGTAATATCTATTATGTATATAATATATCTATGCATAATAGGACAAGCTAGTATATATAGATATGGTATATACTTAATCTTTTACATAATTGTTTTAATTTTAGACACAATAACATTAAAGAAGTTTGCTAAAAATAGCTACTTAACAGGTATATTATTAACAATAATAACTATGGCAATTTTCACACAAGAATATATAACTTATAATACAATTTTATTTACTTTAGTTGCTAGTTTATTTTATATTTTGTTATATAAACTTCAACACATAAAAAGAAGAGGTGAAAAATCAGAAAAACAAATTGCAAATAATATTAGTATAGGTTTCTTTTTAGGAACATTCAATGTAATTATGCTATTAATGGTATTATATACTAATAATTTTAAATATTAATATATAATTGGCAATTTGGAAAGGAATGAAACAAAGTATGAAAATACGCAAGGAAAACGGCTTTACTGGAATTGATATAGCTATATCAGTAGTTGTAATTTTTATATTTGTATCACTTATAGCATTTCTAATTTATAGTTTTAACAGTTCTTCTAAAGAAGTGGAATATAAATCAGAAGCTATAACCATTGCTGTGCAAGAAATTGAAACAATAAAAAATGAAATTGATTTTGATTCTATTCGGGGAAACACTGGGAGTAGATAACATAGACGAATATATGCCAACGCAAGAAGTTCCTGGACATAAAGGATATTTTAGAAGAGTGCTTATAGAAGATTATCATCATATGCATCCAGAAAAAATGCCGGCTATAGTTAAAAAAATGACAGTTGAAATTCAATATAAGTTTAAAGGTAAAACTGAGACAGTAGCATTACCAACAATTATTACAAAAAATGATTAATTTATACAAGAAAGGATGAATTTCTTTAATGAAATCACAAAAAGGTATTACACTTATTTCATTAACAGTTTATATTATTGTTATGGTAATTGTAGTAGCAACTTTAACAATAATAAGTAATTTTTTCTTTAGCAATATGAAAACAGCTTCAAAAAATATTAATCCATTAACAGAATATACAAAATTTACTACTTTTTTTACAGATGAGGTAAATCATAGCAATATTAAAGTTTTAGATTGTCAAAATGATTATGTAGTTTTTGATAATGGTGTACAATATACATTTGTTAAAGATAATAAGGGGATTTATAGAAATAAAATAAAAATATGTAGAAATGTACAAAGCTGTAATTTTGCATATGAAATAAAAAATGGTAAAAGTGTTGTAACAGTAGCAATACAAATGGAAGACATTGACGAAAAAACAGTAACATATACATTAAAAAATTAGTAAATTTATGTAATTCTATAAAAATCAACAAAAAACTACAAAAATGTTGTATAATAAAATAGAAAGATACGAAAGAAGGTAAGTATAATGGATTCAAGAAAAAGCCAACCAATTGGTGTTGAACTTGTAAAAAGGGGAATTGTAAAGCAAAAAGATATTGAAAATGCATTACAATATCAAAAAGAACATCCAAGAAAAAAATTGGGCGATATTTTATATATTTTAAATGCATGTGAACCAACTACATTAATTGAAGCAATAGGTGACATATTAGGAGAAAAAGGCATTATTCTAACAAATAATACAATAAAAGTTAAATTAACAGATTATTTTTCTTTAGATGTTGCTCAAAAAAATAAAGTAATTCCATTTGAAGTATCTGCTGGAAAAATAAAAGTATGCTTTGCAAACACAGTAAACAACAACAATATGAATTCTGTTAAGTTGTTATTACTAAACAAAGGATTGGTAATGGACAGCTATATTACTTTTGAAAGTGATATTGAAAGAATACTAAAATCTATGGAGGGAGAAGCAACAACAGATTTTGATGTTGGGGAAAATAATGATACAGCAATTGGATTAGTAGATAGTATTATAAAAACAGGTATTAAAAGAAGAGCAAGCGATATACATATTGAACCAATGGCTGAACAAGTTAGAGTTCGTTATAGAATAGATGGAGAGTTATTTACAGCAGCAAAAATAAAAAAGGAAAAGCAACAACAGATTATAGGAAGGCTAAAAGCTATTTCCAATATGCATCAAGAAAAACAAGAAGCTCAAGATGGTAGAATTTTAACATATGAAGATTATAATATTCGTGTATCTTCACAACCAAATGTATATGGCGAAAAATTTGTGCTAAGATTACTAAAGAAAAATTCAAATATTAGAGATATATTTGATTTAGGATTTCCTGGAGATGAAGAAAATCTAAAAAAGAGTATTCAAAAAAAGAATAGTATAACAATAATTGCAGCACCAACAGGAGAAGGTAAAACTACAACCTTATATAGTATAATGGATTATTTAAATAGTCCTGAAATAAATATAACCACAATTGAAGACCCAGTAGAAATTAGAATTCCAGGATTAAACCAAATTGAAATTGATAATAAATCATCTTTTTCTAGTTCATTAAGAACAGTATTAAGACAAGATCCAGATATAATTTTAGTAGGAGAAATAAGAGATACAGAAACAGGCGAAATAGCAATTCAAGCAGGACAAACAGGACATTATGTATTGTCTACTATACATACTATAGATAGTATAGAGGTAGTAACAAGATTAAGAAAAATGGGGTTATCAGACTATGATATTTCAAGCACATTAGCTACTTCTATTTCACAAAGATTGGTAAGAAGAGTATGCCCAAAATGTTGTAAAGAAAGAAAATTTAATGAGAAAGAAAAGAAACTTATAACAGCAATGGGTCAAAAATATGATGTAGATTTTGACTTAAATGGTGTAACTTATGATACTCCAGGTTGTAAATATTGTAATAATACAGGATTTTATGATAGGATTGGAATTTTTGAAATTTTAGATTTAACTGATGAAGTTAAAGAGGCTATTATGTCAGGAAAATCTAGTTTAGAAATTCGAAAAATAGCATTACAACAATCTTATAAGCCATTAGTTATAGACGGAATTAAAAAGGTTATAAATGGCTATACAACTCTAGAAGAATTAAATAGACAACTTTTGATTTTCTAAAATAAAGGAGGAAAATATGAATTTAGATAAATTATTAGATGAAGCTATAAAAGCTGACGCTTCTGACGTACACTTAATTTGTGATAATAAACCAATGCTTAGAATTGCGAGAAATTTAGTTCCTGTACCAAATAGCAAAATTTTAACATCAGATGATATGTATGAATTATATGATTACTTAGTAAAAGGTAACGTAGAAAAGGATGAGGTATTTAATAATACAAGAAAATTGGATATGTCTTATGAATATAAAGATATACGTTTAAGAGTAAATATTTCTCTATCTGATGATATTCCAATTTGTACTTTAAGATTAATAAAAAATGAATTACCAAGCTATGAATCTTTAGGAGTACCAGACATTGTAAGAAGAATGACATACCAACCACAAGGATTAATTCTAGTTACAGGTAAAACAAACTCTGGTAAAAGTACAACTTTAAGTGCTTTAGTTAATCATATTAATGAAAATCAAAACAAAAAAATTCTAACATTAGAAAACCCTATAGAATATAAGCATCATTCTAAAAAATCATTAATTGTGCAAAAAGAAATAGGAAGAGGACGAGACAGCTTAACATTTAGTGATGGTGTTAAAAACTCATTAAGGGAAGACTGCGACATTTTGGTAATTGGAGAGATTCGTGATAAAGTAACAATGGAAGCAGCTATTGAAATGGCTGAATCTGGACACTTAGTAATAGGAACATTACATACAAAATCTTGTGCAGAAACAATAGATAGATTGATAAATTTCTATGAAGTAAGAGACCAAGCTAGTGTTAAATACTTATTATCAGCATTGTTGAAATTAGTTGTATCACAAAGATTATTGCCAGGGGTAGATGGAAAGTTAGTATTGGTACCAGAAGTTATGGTAGTTGATAATGTGGTAGCTGGTATTATACGTAAAGAAAAATTAAGTGTATCTGAAATTGAAGATGCTATTCAAAGTGCTTCAGATAAAGGAAGTATTGGTCTTATTAATTCTTTAGCAGAACTTTTTGTAAAAGATAAAATTACATTAGATTTAGCAAAATCTCAAATAGAAGAAAAGAATTTGGAAATTTTAAATAGGACAATTATGCAATTAAAAATCAAACGTGACAATAATAAAAAATAAAAATTTACAAAGATAGGGGGAAAAGCGCCATGCCTATGTACATGTATAAGGCTATAACTCGAACGGGCGTAATTGTAAAAAACAGAGTTGAATCACCTAGTAGGCTGAATTTAATAAAATCATTAAAAAATGGTAATTTATTACCAATATCAATAGAACAACTTTCTTACCGTTCTAATAGAAATACAAAAAAGAAAAAGAGAAATGTTACAGATATACAAGAAATAATGAAAAATGTAAATACAACACAATTAGGTGAGAAAAAGAAAACATTATCAACAAAAGAAAAAATAAACTTGTATTTTGCAAAAACAGAAAAAATAACTCAAAGAGATTTAGTAGTATTTACACAAAACTTTTATTTACTAAAAAAGGCAAATTTCAATAATATACATGCATTAGACACTATTATACAAAGTACCGAAAACTTATCATTTAAAGGTATTTTAGAGGATATATTAGCAGGTGTTGAAGCAGGAGAAAACATGTATACAACAATGGAATACTATTCTAATGTATTTCCATATATATACATAAACATGATAAAAGTAGGAGAATTATCAGGATCACTTACAAATTCATTAGAGCAAGCAGTTAAATATCTAGATGATACAGAAGCATTAAATAAAAAGTTAAGATCAATTTTAATTCCAAACATTGCTCAATTCGCTTTACTATTAGTAATGTTAGTAGTAGGTACATTAGTAGCAATTCCAGCAATTCAAGGAATATTTGATGAATTAGGAACAGAAGAATCCTTACCAGCAGTTACATTATGGTTTGCAGACTTTGTAGACAAAGTCATTATGTATTGGTACATACCTACATTAATTGTAGTTGCAATAGTGGCGGCAATATTATTCTATATAAACACGCCAAAAGGAAAATATAACTTCCATTACTTCAAATATAAAATGCCTGTATTTGGAGAATTAATATTTGCCTTAGACTTTTCTAGATTAATGAAAGCCATGCTATTAAACTTAGAAAATGGTATGAGAATACAAGACTCAATTGAAGTAAGTAAAAACGTAGTTAAAAACTATGTTATGCTATCTATTATAGAAACATCAATAAATAACATATTAATAGGATCATCATGGATAGAGCCATTTGAAAACTCAGGTTTAGCAAAACCAATGATAACCGAAATGTTAAAAATAGGAATGCAGACAGACTTAACAGAAATGATGGCAAAATTAGTAGAATATATGGAAATTGATATAGACAACATCATGACAAAAATTATGAAAGCATTACCACAAATAGTATACGCAATAGTTGGAGCAGTATTAATATTCTTCGTACTAGTAGTCCTAGTACCATGTGTACAAGTATATATGGGTAACTTCTTATTCTCAGCATACGGAGTATAAAACTAAATGTGCAATTGGGGACGTTTCCCTTTGCACATTTTTGTTTTCAAGAAAGGAATGAATTTTAAAATGAAAATTGGTATTGATGTAGGTGGAAGTCATATAGCTATTGGGGCAGTTGATGAAAATGGAAAAATTATTGAAAAAACAGAAAAAAGATTAACTAATAAGGAAAAGCAAAATATCGAACAATCTATAGAAAATTATATAGTAGAACATGCCAAACAATTTATAGAAAAATATAATGCAATAGAAATGGGAATATCAATTGCAGGAATAAATAAAGATGGATATATTTTTTCTTCAGGCAATATAGGAATTACAAATTATCCAATGGCAGAAAAATTAAGTAAAGAAATACATATTCCAATAAAAATACGAAATGATGCAAAATGTGCAGGCTTAGCAGAGCAAGAGTATGGATGCTTAAAAGGATATACAAGAAGTATATTTCTAACCTTAGGAACAGGAATTGGTGGTGTTATTTTTCTAGATGGAAAACCAGTAACAGTAGAAAAGAAGACAGGTTATGAAATTGGTCATATGATCATACAAAAAGATGGAATACCTTGCCATTGCGGAAAAAATGGATGTTTTGAAAGATATGCTTCTATGAAAGTTTTTAAAAATAACTTAAGAAAAGCTTTAAACTTTGATGAAACAGTATCAGGAGAACAACTTCTAGAAATACTAAGAAATAACAACATTGAAAATGAAAATTACACTATTATTGAAGATGTAATAGAAACTTTTATTGAAGATTTAAGCATAGGAATATCAAATTTAGTTTCTATCTTTGAGCCAGAAATAATAGGTATTGGTGGAAGTTTCGTTCATTTTGCCGAAATATTGCTTCCACGACTAATGCAAAAAATGAAAGAACAAGGACGAGACGATATAATTTTTCAAACTGCAGTTTTTGGCAATGATGCTGGAATTATAGGCTCTATTTTATAGGAGTGCCTGTTCTGGGACAGGCACGAGTTTACACTTTTTGCCTGTTTTGGGACAGGTTGATTGTCATATCAAGTCGAATTTTGCGACGAAAAATACTTTACAAATGGAAAAAAATGTATTATTATATTTAAGAAGTTAACTTCCATTTAAAAATTTTATTCAGAAAGATTTATTCAATAAAATTTTTTCAAAAAATTATTTCCTAAAATTTCATAATAATAAATGTAAAAAGACTAACTATTAATTGTCAATAGTTTTTCCAAAAAAATTTTAAAAAAATTTTTTAGATAAAAATTTGCATG
>CANQTU010000004.1 GCA_947626925.1 uncultured Clostridia bacterium
AACAAAAGGAGAAACATATACAGAGGAAACAGTAAAACTAGGATTAAGTTTAGATTTTAATTCAGTAAAATCGTATGTAAATCCATATAGAAAAGACTATGGCGAATATGGATATAATGGGGAATTGAAAAAATTATTGACATCAGAAAATGGTTTTATACCAATAGGTGCATCTGGTGAAAAAAGTTTTAAAGGAACATTTGATGGGAATGGAAAAATAATAAAAAATTTATATATTAATCAAAAGATAGAAGATAATCAAAATACTCTTTCAATTGGATTATTTAGACTCAATTATGGTACAATAAAAAAATTAGGAATAGAAAATTGTAATAATACTGGAAGTTTAACAACAAGTGGTACAAATGCTTGTGCGGTTGGTGGAATAGCCGGTAGGAATTTTAAAAACATAGAAGAATGTTTTGTCTCTGGAAATCTTACTTCTGTTTGTAATGCAAAATCTTGGATTGGCGGGATTTGTGCTACATCAGAGAGTGATGCGAATATAAAAAATTGTTATAATTTAGCTACTATAGATTGCACAGGTGGAAAACAAACAGGTGTTTCAGGTGGGATAGTTGGTAGTAATAGCGGTAAATTATCTAATTGTTTTAACAATGGAAAAACAATTATAACTTGTGACAGTAATGATAATAATACATTTTCTTTTATTGGCGGTGTAGTTGGTCTCGTCAATAGAGGAGGAAACGTTGAAAATTGTTATAATTTGAATACTGTTGAATTTAATATCAATCTTGGTAATTTTCACTGTGGTGGGATATGTGGTAAACTAATTGGTAGTGTTTTAAAAAATTGTTATAACAAAGGATATATTAATAAATTGGGACTAAACTGTAATGCAGATTATATAAAATTGATTTTGGGTCTTGCTGAAGACTCCACAGCGAGTGATTGCTCATCTTTATTTTTTGATGGATATGGCACACATAATTATGACGCGCTTTCCCATATTAGTAATTTTGCAAAATGCAATGATGATTCTGAAATGCCATATATGTTAGATATATTAGGAGAAAAATTTAAATTAGTTTCCAATGATTATCCAGTTTTAAGTTGGCAAAATTAGAAGTTAAGTGCTAAAGGAAATTACTTATATAATACTTAATTAAAAAATCATACGAATTCGCCTTTTTGCTCAAAATCCCTTGACAGTTTACAATAATAAGGGTAAAATATAATAGGAAAGAAAAAAATATATTGAATGTAAACCAAATATATATTTTATTCGAACATTGAAAATTAAATAAGAAAGAGGTGTATGATTATGAACATTGTAATCATTATCGCCGCTGTCTTAATCTCATTAGCAATAGGTGTACTAATAGGAATGGTATACCGTAAAAAAGTTGCTGAGTCTAAAATACAAGGAGCAGAAAATGAAGCAAAAAGACTAGTTGATTTAGCCAAAATAGAAGCAGAAAATTTGAAAAAAGAAGAAATTTTCAAAGCAAAAGAAGAAGTAATGAATAACAGAAAAGAGTTAGATCAAGAGATTAAAGAAAGAAGAGGCGAAGTACAAAAACAAGAAACAAGATTAATGCAAAAAGAAGAAAATTTAGAAAAACGCGAGCAAAACTTTGAGAAAAAAGAAAAAGATTTAGAAAGAGAACTAGACGAAGTTGAAAAACAAAAAGAAGAAATTGCAAAATTGCACGACCAAGAAGTAATTGAACTACAAAAAATAGCATCTTTAACAAAGGAAGAGGCAAAAGTTAAATTATTATCTGAAATGGATAAAGAAATAACAGCCGAAAAAGCAGCATTAATTCGAGAACACGAACAAAAGGCAAAAGAAACTGCTACAAAAAATGCCAAAGAAATCTTAAGTTATGCAGTACAAAAATGTGCAGCAGACCATTCACAAGAAACTACCGTATCAATCGTAGCACTTCCAAATGATGATATGAAAGGAAGAATTATAGGTAGAGAAGGTAGAAACATAAAAGCATTAGAAACATTAACAGGAATAGACTTAATCATTGATGATACACCAGAAGCAGTAGTATTATCAGGATTTGACCCATTAAGACGTGAAGTTGCAAAAATTGCTCTAGAAAAACTTATTGATGATGGAAGAATACATCCAGCAAAAATAGAAGAAATGGTTGAGAAGGCAAAAGAAGAAGTCGACACAACCATAAAAGAAGAAGGAGAAAGAGCAGTATTAGAAACAGGTGTAATTGGACTACATCCTGATGTAGTAAAACTAATTGGAAAGCTAAAATACAGAACAAGTTATGGTCAAAACGTATTAAACCACTCTATCGAAGTATCAAACTTAGCAAGAATAATGGCAGAAGAATTAGGTTTAGACCCAAAACTAGCAAGAAGAGCAGGGCTTTTACATGATATTGGAAAAGCATTAGACCATGACATGGAAGGAACCCATGTTGAAATAGGAGTAGAAGTTCTTAAAAAATACAAAGAAAATCCTCTTATAATCAATGCAGTAGAAGCACATCATGGTGATGTAGAACCACAAACATTAGAAGCAGTACTAGTACAAGCAGCTGATGCAA
Organism: uncultured Clostridia bacterium; assembly: GCA_947626925.1. GTDB lineage: Bacteria > Bacillota > Clostridia > TANB77 > CAG-508 > CAG-269. Next base: position 2,541 of record CANQTU010000004.1, read on the forward strand.
TATCAGCATCTAGGCCAGGAGCAAGAAGAGAAACAGTAGAAGCCTACATAAAGAGATTGCAAAACTTAGAAGAAATTGCAGACTCATTTGAAGGAGTAGAAAAATCATTTGCAATACAAGCTGGTAGAGAAATACGTATAATTGTAAAACCAGAAAGAATATCAGACGATAAAATGACTATTCTTGCAAGAGACGTTGCAAAGAAAATTGAAAACGAAATGGATTATCCAGGACAAATAAAAGTTAATGTAATGCGTGAAACAAGAGTCGTAGACTATGCAAAATAACAAACGAGGTGTAACTAGGACCAGAACCTAGTTACATCTTTTTTTGTCCCGTTCTGGGACAGGCACAAGTGTACCCATTTTGTTCCTTTTTGGGACAGGTCTATAAAATTTGATAAAGATTGTGCACACAAAATAGAAGAATTTTATTACAATTCTGTAACAAGTATTGAAATAATGCAAAATATTAGTTATACTATAGATAATAAAATTAGAAAGAGGAAACAAATGAAAAAAATAAAAGCTAGAAGCCTTGAGGCTGTACACACACACACACACACACACACCTTATGTTTACTAAATAAAGAAAACGATAAAGAAATAAATAAAATAAGAATAAGAAAGATAGTAGATAAGACCTAGAAAATAGGTGTTATTTGCTATCTTTTTTGCGTTCAAAAAGTTTTTAAATTTAAAATATAAAAAATAAAAAAAAAGGAGGAATGAGAAATCATGAAATTAAAACACAAAAAAGAGGGCGGATTACAAAAAGGTATAACCTTAATAGCTTTAGTTATTACAATTATTGTGCTATTAATATTAGCAGGAGTAAGTATAGCAACGTTAACAGGAGATAATGGAATACTAACAAAAGCCCAAACAGCGAAAGAAGAAACTCAAAAAGCAAGTGAAGAAGAACAAAAACAAATTGCAATGGCGGAAGCAGCAATGAATTTAGATGGAGAAGAATATAAATCTACTTATAATAATGAGGAAGTAATTGTACCAATTCCAGCAGGATTTGCAGTAAGTCAAGTACCAGGAGAAAACACAGTAGATGATGGATTAGTTATAATAGATTCAAAAGGAAATGAATTTGTATGGGTGCCAGTAATAGATTCTGATAGTTATGTAAGAAATAATCAATATCCACGTGATGAGAAAGATGAGAATACCAAAGAAACTAGTAACTGGTCACGGTTATTTGCCAACATTAGAGAATGGAGTGAATATATTAGGAACAGAAGCAGAAAAAGAGAAATATTTGGTAACAAGTAAAAAAGGATTTTATATTTCAAGATATGAGGCAGGAGATGGTTCAGCAACGAGCTTAAGTAGTAGAACACAAAATTCTGGAATAACAGGTGAATTAGTGAGCAAAAAAGATGCATATGTATATAATTATATAAGAGCAGAAGAAGCAAAGGAAAAAGCAAAAACATTTGAAGTGGAAGATGGTACGAAAGTAAAAAGTGGATTAATAACAGGAATACAATGGGATATGGTAATGAAGTTTGTAGATGATAAAAATAAATTCTATGTAACTAAATCTTCGCCTACTAGACATTTAGATTCTTTAAAACAGTCCGGTCAAAATGAAGCGGATAAAGTATGTAACATATATGATTTAGAGGGAAACTATTATGAAATTACTGCTGAACTGTGTCGGAAATGGAAATTATTATGTTGAGCGCGGAGGGGCGTATGTAGCTGCTGGTGACTCGTCTGCTGAAGGGTTTGTTGCAGCTGCTCACCGCTACCGTATCGGTAACGATTCCACTGTAGTTCGTACGTTTCGTTTTGTCCTTTATGTTATGTAGAACTACATTATGGGAAATTCTGCATAATAGTTGACAACATCCTGTAATAAATAGAAAAGAATTTCCAAAATTCTCATTTTTCAATTATAAATAGCAAAAAAATGGAAATACTATTTACAGAATAAAGAAAAAAAGGAGGAATTTGGATGTTACACATTTTACCAACTACAGACTTAGAAGAAAATCTTACTAATATAGAAGAATTAGTAGAAAGGGAAGGAGAAGTAGTTTATTTAACAAAAAACGGATATGGTTCTATGGTTTTAATGAACATGGACAGTTACGAAAACTTAATGCCAAAACCAGATAAAAAAGAAGCAAAAACAGCATCAAACAAAGCACAATCAAAAAAAATAAATATACAACAACCAGAAGTAATGGATGATTAAATATAAATTGAAAGCTTTAATTATGTGACTAGGAACATTAAAATAAAATGTTTCCAGTCGCTTTTATTTTTATTTATAACAATTATATCCTTGCCATATTCCAAGATTTATAGTATTATATTTGTAGCAAAATGGAAAGGAATGAGAAAAATGAAAATCTTAGCAGTAGGAGACCTAATAGGCACAAGTGGAGTAAATGAATTAAAAAAACAATTACCAAAAATAAAAGAAGAAGAACAAATAGATTTTGTTATTGTAAATGGTGAAAATTCAGCAGAAGGAATGGGAATAACTCAAAGCAATTTTAATGACATTTTAGCATTAGACGTAGATGTAATAACCATGGGAAATCACACATGGGGAAAAAAGGACATATTTAAATTTATAGACCACCCAAAATTAATAAGACCTGCAAACTATCCTAAGGGAGTAGTAGGAAAAGGATATAATATATATACTTGTCAAAATAAAAAAATAGCAGTAATAAATTTAATTGGTAGAGTAGATATAAATGTACTTTCAGAAAATCCATTTATTTTAGCAAAAGAATTATTAGAACAACTACAAAATAAAGTAGATATGATTTTTATTGATTTTCATGCAGAAGCTACAGCTGAAAAAATTGCTATGGGATATTATTTAGATGGAAAAATAACTGCAATATTTGGTACACATACACATGTACAAACAGCAGACGAAAAAATCTTACCAAAAGGAACGGCATACATAACAGACATTGGAATGACTGGCCCTAAAAATTCAGTAATAGGAATGGATATACAAGCATCTATAAAAAGGTTCGAAACAACTTTACCAGAAAGATATAAAATTGCTAATGGTGAATGCATGTTAAATGGTGTTATATTTGATGTAGATGATGCAAATAATAAAGTAAAAAATATAAAAAGATTATATTTACAATAGTTTTAAATCTTTTTGTCGAAGGCATAAAAAAATTGCGATGAAATTTCCTAAAAATTTCCAGAAAACACTTTACAAATATTTCCAGATATTGTAAAATAAGAAACGTAAAAGTTGCAACAAAAAATAAAATTATAGGAGGCAAAAGAAAATGGAAATTTTAAAAATTTCATCAAAATCAAACCCTAATTCAGTAGCAGGAGCTATAGCTGGATTAGTAAAAGAATCAAACAAAGCAGAAATGCAAGCAATTGGAGCAGGAGCATTAAATCAGGCAGTAAAAGCAGTGGCAATAGCAAGAGGATTTGTTGCACCGGCAGGAGTTGACTTAGTTTGCATACCTGCATTTGCAGAAGTCGAGGTTGAAGGAGAAGACAGAACAGGTATCAAGCTAATTGTAGAGTCAAGAACTTAAAAATTATAAAATATGCAGGCTGTATTCATTACAGCCTGTTTTGTAATTTAATATATCACTTAAATTTTTTAGTATTAAATAATTATATTTTTCATAACTGCGTAAGCGACCAAACGAGTGAAACGAGTGCGATTGGAGCAACTTACATACAAGTATTTTAATTATGGAAGTTGCGACACACAAAGTTATGATAAAATATAATTATTTAATACTAAAATGTAGTGAAATTTTAAGAAAACATCTTGAAAAATCCATCAATTTAATGTATGATAGCAAAAGAATAGAGGTGGAATATGAAATCAAATTGGATACGCTATGTTTTTATTATTTTTATAGTCATTTTATTGTTATTTGCAATTTTCATAATAAGACAAGACGAAGAAGTAAAAAAGCAAGAAGAACAAGCCAATAGTCAAGAAGAAAAAATCAAAGAACTAAAATTAGGAATAGCTTCACTAGACACCATAAACCCTATACTTAGTAATAATAAAAATGTACAAGACATTTCAAAATTGATTTTCGAACCGTTAGTTACTTTAACTGCAGACTATAAAGCAGAGCCATGTTTAGCAACACAATGGGCAAAACAAAGTGACAATTCATATCTTATTAAATTACGAGAAAATGTTAGATGGTCAAATGGAGAAAGTTTTACAGCAGAAGATGTAAGATTTACAATTGATAGACTAAAAGAAGTATCATCAATATATTCTTACAACGTACAAAATGTAACAGGAATAGATATAGTAGACGATTACACAGTAAAAATCAACTTAGACAAAGAAATTCCTTTTTTTGAATATCAATTAACATTTCCAATTTTATCAAAAGATTACTATGAGGGAGAAGACTTTAAAAACACAGGAAAAAATGCTTCACCAGTAGGAACAGGAAAATACAAAATCGAAACTGTTGAGTCATCTTATCTTATATTAACTAAAAACACATCTTGGTGGAATAAAGAAAAAAACTTAACAATAGAAAATATTACCGTAAATTTATATTCATCAATAGGAGAATTATATAACAGTTTTAAAATTGGTAATATTGATTTAGTTGCAACAACAAATGATAATTTGCAAGAATATATAGGAACAATTGGGTATAGTTCGAAAGAATTAAAAGGTAGGGAACATACATTTTTAGCATTTAATACACAAAATGAAATTTTAAAAAGACAAGAAGTAAGAAAAGCTATATCATATTCTATTGACAAAGAAAATATAGTTTCAAGTATATTCGGCAATAAATGTTATTCAAGTAGTTTTCCTTTAGACTATGGAAATTGGCTAGCACAAGGACAAGATGCAAGTTCAGGATATAATGTAGAACAAGCAAAACAAGTTTTAACAGATAATGGATGGGTTTATCGTTCTGGAAATTGGCAGAAAACAGAAAATAGAAAAACACAAAGAATTGCAATAAATTTATTAGTAAAATCTAGTGATTCATCAAAAGTTTCAGTAGCTGAAAACATCAAACAGCAATTAGAATCGCAAGGTATCCACATTAACATTGTTCAAGCATCTAATGATCAATATGAAAAAAATCTAAACAGTAAAAGTTATGACATAGCATTATGCAGTATGACACTTTCGCCAAGTCCTAATTTAAACACTTATTTTGGAGATGGAAATATTGCTAATTATTACAACGAAGAAACTTCTAATATTATGAACGAAGTAAAAAATACAACAGACGAAAATATAATAAAAGAAAAATATGTAAAATTGATTGAAATTTATAAATCAGATGTTCCATACATAAGTCTATACAATAATAAGTATACAGTAGTGTATAATTCTGCATTAGTAGGGGAAATTACACCAAACTGGTTCAATCAATTTTATGGAATTGAAGGTTGGTATAAATAAAAATTTAAAAAAAGTATTGACAAAACAAATTTTTGTTGTATAATAAATTTGTCAAACAAAAGTTCAAAAAATAAGGAGGAAAAATCATGGAAGAAAACACAGAAAGAAAAAAAGCATTAGAAATGGCTATGAGTCAAATAGAAAAACAATTTGGTAAAGGTTCTGTTATGAAATTAGGGGAATTTAAGGCAATGGAGGTAGAAGCAATACCAACAGGAGCTTTAAGCTTAGACGTAGCATTAGGAATAGGTGGAGTACCAAGAGGCAGAATTATAGAAATATATGGACCAGAATCATCTGGTAAAACAACATTGGCATTACACATTATTGCAGAAGCACAAAAAATGGGAGGAGAAGCAGCATTTATTGATGCTGAACACGCATTAGACCCAGTATATTCTAAAAAATTAGGAGTAGATATTGACAATCTAATAGTATCACAACCTGACACAGGTGAACAAGCATTAGAAATTACAGAAAGTCTAGTAAGAAGTGGAGCATTAGATGTTATTGTAGTTGACTCTGTTGCCGCATTAGTACCAAAAGCAGAAATAGATGGCGACATGGGAGACTCTCACATGGGACTTCAAGCAAGACTAATGTCACAAGCATTAAGAAAATTAGCAGGAGCACTTAATAAAACAAAAACAGTATTAATATTCATAAACCAATTAAGAGAAAAAATTGGAGTTATGTTTGGAAATCCAGAAACAACAACAGGTGGTAGAGCATTAAAATTCTATGCCTCAGTCAGAATGGATATAAGAAAAATAGAAAACATCAAACAAGATGGGGAATTTAAAGGTAGTCGTGCACGTGTAAAAGTAGTAAAAAACAAAGTAGCACCGCCATTTAGAGAAGCAGAATTTGATATTGTATATGGAGAAGGAATATCAAAAGCAGGAAACATTTTAGACATGGCAATTAATTTAGACATAATAGAAAAAGCTGGCTCATGGTTTAGTTACAATGGCGAAAGAATAGGACAAGGTAGAGAAAATGTAAAAAAATACCTTCAAGAGAATCCAGAAGTATTGCAAGAAGTAGAAAACAAAGTAAGAGACAACTTTGCAAAAGCCTTTGAACAAAGCCTTGGAGAAGAATTACCAGTTGTAGATGATGACGAAGAATAATAAAATATTAGTATAGCAAGATAGTAATATTGCAATTTCTATCTTGCTATTTTTTTTTATTTATAGTAAAATGTCAAAAAAGAAAGGAAAAACAAATGTATACAATAGAAGAATTTGATAAACAAAAAACAAAAGTATTAAAATACATACTATACAAAAAAAGAACAGAGCAAGAAATACGAAAAAAATTTACACCAACAATAGAAGAAAATATGCTAGAAGATATAATACAATATTTAAAAGAAGCCAAATACATTAATGACAACGAATTTATAGAAAAAACTGTCAATAACTTTATGATATTAAAAAATCTATCAATAAAAGAAATACAATACAAACTAATATCAAAAGGACTAGATAAAAACAAAATAGAAGACTATATATCACAAAATAAAGAAGAATTAGAAGAATACGAAATAAAATCAGCAGAAAATATAATATATAAAAAATCAATATCAATGGAACAAGAAGAAATAAAACAGTTTTTGTTAAAAAAGGGGTATAAAATAGAAAGTATAAAAAAAGCTATTGAAAACAGTAAAATGTAGTAAGGCCTTGTTCACATTAAAGACAGACCTGTCCCAAAAAGGGACAAAATGGGTACATTGGTGCCTGTCCCAGAACGGGACACTTTGAGAGGAGAGTAAATTTTAAATTATGGCAATTTTAACTTTGGAGACGAAGAAATATGCAATCAAAATTGATAATTTTGAAGGTCCTTTAGATTTGTTATGTCATTTAATTGATAAAAACAAAATGAATATTTATGACATTAATTTAAGCGAGATTACTGATCAGTATGTTGCTTTTTTAAAGGAGCAAGAAAGTTTAAATTTAGAAATTGCTAGTGAGTTTTTGGTTATGGCATCTACTTTGCTTTTTTTAAAGTCTAAAAATTTGTTGCCAAATCCGGAACAAGAGGAAGAAGAATTAACTGAAGAAGAGTTAATTCGTAGAATTGTTGAATATAAGAAATTCAAGGAAATTAGTAAAGTTTTTAAAGAAAATTATTTAGATTTTTCTAGAAGATATTTTAAAACGCAAGAAGAAGTTGAACTTCCAAAACAAAAGTTAGAAAAGAATTACGAAAATACCTTAATACCAGAAGTTTATAAAAATTTAGTTGAAAGAAATAGTGTTAAATTAAATCAAAATGCTAAAAATATTGAAAAGATTGCTATTACTGATAATTATACTGTTGCAAGTAAAGTAAAAGAAATGTTTAAGGTATTAGTAAAACAAAAAAGATTTGTGTTCAACAAATTATTTTCTATAAAAAAACATAATAAAAATGAAGTAGTTACTGCTTTTTCTGGTTTGTTAGAATTATCTAGAAGAAACAAAGTAGAAACTAACCAAGAAAGATTATTTGGTGATATTACTGTTGAAAAATCGAAGAAAATTAGTTAAATATGTTTAAAATTGTAAATTGTGGAAAAACTAATTCTAAACCTTCTAAAAGGAGGAGATAGGGTTGGTTTTTCTTTTTATATTACTAACTTTCATAGTGCTAAATATAATTTTGTTTTTCTCAAAAATACAAATTGAAATACAAAATTTTCGATTTCAATCACAAACACAAAGGCATATAAATAAGGACTATGTTATTATTATAAAATTATATGCATTGAACATTCTACCTATTTTAAAAATAAATATAACAAAAACCAAGTTAGAAAAACTAAAATTACAAGAAAAAATCAAGTCTATAGATTTAAAATTATTAGATGATAATCAAAAATTCGATAAAAGATTTTTTACAGCCATAAAAAAGTTAGATTTATTAATTCAAAAAATTAATTTAAATATTTCAATTGGTACAGAAAATGCTAGTTTAACTTCAATTATTGTTCCAGTTGTTAGTACAGTAATTGCTATATTACTTAGAAAAAAGATAAAAAATCTAGATAATCAAAAATTTACAGTCAACCCAATTTATCAAAATCAAAATTTGGTAAATATATATATTTCAGGTATATTTGGAATAAAAATAAGCCATATTATAAATGTAATTTATATTTTAAATAAAAAAGAGAATAAAGGAGTGGAAAATTATGAGCGAGCATCCAATAGAAGGGCTTATGGTTACAGCTATGAATAGTATACAAGATATGATAGATGTAAATACTATTATTGGTGAGCCTATAGAAACATCTAATAATATTGTAATTATTCCAATATCCAAAGTAAGTTTTGGATTTGCAGCAGGTGGTAGTGAATTCAAAGGAGAAACTATTGACGAATACACAAAAAGAGAAAAAGAAGAGGAAATTCAATATAGGCTACCATTTGGTGGTGGTAGTGGAGCAGGAGTTACTATTAACCCAGTTGCATTTTTAGTTATTCAATCTAATAATGTGAAATTAATGCCAGTGGACCATAGTTCATCTTTAGATAAGTTATTAGACTATGTGCCAGATTTAATTGAAAAAGCAAATAATATGATGAATAAATGTATGCAAAATAAAAAAGAGGAAACTCAAAAAATCTTAAAGGAAATGCAAAATAAGCATAATAAAAGTATGAAAAAGGAAGAAGAAGATAAAAAAGCAATTGAGAAAAAAATTGAGAAAGAAGTAGAAAAGGTTAGAAAAGCTAAAGAGTCTGAGATAAATGAAAAATTAGAAGAACCAGAAGAAGAAACTTATGAGTTTGAATATGATGAGACAATGGAAGACGAATAAAAAAAGAGAGGGGAACAGTTCAAAGTTGCCCCTCTTTTAGAATTTTATTAGCTTCTCAATAAATCAATCCACGAATATATAACCCTTTTAGACATAGTAAATAAATTAAGCCTATCAACATCACTTTTTGCAACAATATCTACAGTAGATAAAACCTTACCATCTAAAGAAAACGAAATTTCCCCTAATTTTTGTCCTGCAGAAACTGGAGCAGAAACAGTATCATCTAAAGTTAAATTTTGTTCTACATTTTTGTTATTGCCTTTTTCCATTAAAGTACCAGCATTTTCTGAAAGGACAGCATCTACACTAGAAATAACACCTTTATCAACACGAATATTTTTAACAACATCATCTTTTTTTCCAAATTGCTCAAATGTGAAATTATTAAAGCCATAGTCTAGCAACTTTTGTGCCTCTGCGAAACGTACCTTTGTAGAGGGTGCTTTCATAATTACTGCAATTAAAGACAAGTTATCACGTGTTGCACTAGCAGATAAATTATATAATGCTAACCCTGTTGAACCAGTTTTTAAGCCAGTTGCACCTTTATAAGTTCTAATTAATTTATTAGTATTAGAAAGTTCAGATTTTCCATCACGCAAAGAATCCATCCAAATTGTTGTATATTGAGTTATTTGAGGATGATTATTAAGAAGTTCCCTTGACATTAAGCTAATGTCATAACTTGATGTAACATGACCATCTTCATCTAAACCATGGCAATTTTTAAAAGTAGTATCTTGCATGCCTAATTCTTTTGCCTTGTCATTCATCATTTGAACAAAAGCTTCCTCAGAACCTGCAATATATTCTGCCATAGCAACAACGCAGTCATTAGCAGACGCAACACAAATAGCTTTTAGCATTTCGTCAACAGTTAAAGACTCGCGAGGGTCTAACCAAATTTGTGAACCACCCATAGAAGCAGCATTTTCGCTACATGGAACAGAATCAGTTAGAGAAATTTTACCACTATCTAGTGCTTCCATAATTAATAAAATACTCATAACTTTTGTAACAGAAGCAGGACGTAATTGTTCATGAGCATTATGTTCATACAAAATTTGCCCTGTAGTTTGTTCAATTAAAATAGCAGATGGTGATTCCAAATTTAATTTATTAGAATTATCATTATCATTTTTTTCTTCCTCAGTTGGCTCTAATTCAGCATTTGTACTAATAATTTCTTCATCTGACCAAACATAGTTAGTTTCATCAGCAAAAACTGGTAATATAAAAGAAAAAATAAAAGTAAAAACAAGAAAAGATGGTATTAATATTTTAAATCGATACATAAATATACCTCCAATTATTAATAACATCTTATTCAAGTTAATTTTAAATATGCTATTTAACAGAAACCAATGTGGTAGTTACAGAGTTTCCATCTGAAGATGCTAGTATTTTAATATCATTTTCAGAATCATTTCTAAATTTAAAATCATAACTACCATAAGCAACTGCTGCATCTTTTCCTCTTTCAATATAAGGTACATAATTACTGTGAGCATGTCTTTCAGTAACAACTAAAGTTGGGACAGACAAAACAGCATTATATAGTGTAGAACTTATTTGACAATTTCCACCACCTAGACCTTTTTTCTTATTTCCGTATTTATCAAAAATGTCAGCCTTTTGGTATCCTTTACTTTCTGAGGATTGACCTACAGTATTGCAAAAGGAAAAAGTATCTCCTTTTTTTACAACTGTACCGTTTAAAGTATCACAAGTAATGTTAATATTATTTTGACGTGCAGATTCTTTATTATATACTTTGGTACTAAATGTAGCAATTTGTTCTTCTTTAGGTTTATTAGCTTCTTCTGCATCAGCGATACCTTGTGTTATTTCTTTTGTGTTAGAATTATTTTCTTGCTCTTGGTTAGGATTATTATCTGTTGAAGTTCTACTTGCTTGATAATTTTCATTAGGCCCGAGAAGATGTATTTCTAAAATAAAAGAAAAAACCTGCAACTGCAAGTAATGCAACTATTATTGCGACAATTATCCAAACTTTTTTATTCATATAAATCACCAAATATAGTGTAACCAAAAAACGCGAAAATATTGACAAAATCTAAAAATAAAAGTATAATTAATATGTAGTATTTTTGAAAGGAAGAAAAGAAATGTTACAAAAAAATTGGAAAAAAATTGGTATGCTTATTTTAATTATAGCTTGTATTTTCAATATTATGGGAAAATTAGTTAACAAATTATCATTAAATAAAGAAATGTTATATTCTGCACAATATATGCAGGAACAACAAAATGAACAAAATAAGAAATAAGACTTGAAAAAAATTGAAAAATATGTTATGATAAAAAACAGTCAAATTATTTTTACGAGAAAAAGAGGTGAACTGAAAGTGAAAGAAGGAATACATCCAAATTATAACCAAACAACAATTACATGTGCATGTGGCAATGTATTAGAAGTTGGTTCAACAAAAAAAGATTTAAAAGTAGACGTTTGTTCAAAATGCCATCCATATTGGACAGGTAATTTAAGACAAGAAACAGTTGGTGGTAGAGCAGACAAATTTAAAAAGAAATATGGACTTGCATAAGCAAGCAAAAATTGGACTGAAATTATTCAGTCTTTTTTTTATTCTATAAATATAAAAGTTAGATATATTTTTTCATAAAATTTTTCAAAAAAGTAATTGACAAAAATGTAAATATGTAGTAACTTATTTACATAAGCTGCTATTGATTTTAAAAATATTGAAATTAAATGTATATGTATATTTTAAAATAGGAATAATAGTAGAAAAAGAGAAAACAAAAGATATAGGAGGATTTGTAATGAAAGAAAAGAAAAAAACAAAAAAAGTATTTAATAAGGGAATTACGCTAATAGCTTTGGTAATAACAATTATTGTATTATTGATATTAGCAGGAGTAAGCATAGCGACACTAACAGGAGATAACGGAATACTAACAAAAGCCCAAACAGCAAAAACAGAAACAGAAAAAGCAAGCGAAGAAGAACAGCTAAAATTAGCAGCTATGAACGCAGCAATGCATACACAAAGTTATGAGTACACAACAGAAGATAATAAAACAGTAACAATCCCAGCAGGATTTGCACCAACACAAATAAAAGGAGAAAATGCGGTAGATGATGGATTAGTAATTGTAGACAGCCAAGAAAATAGTTACGTATGGATAGAAGTGCCAAAAACAGCTGATATATATACTACAGCAACAATTAACATTTCAGATTTTACGAATGATGATTATGATAAAATTTACAATGATTTAAAAAAATACACAGAACCATATAACGAAGGAAGTTTAAATCAAAATCGTAAATGGAATGATGAGTGGTATGATGGATGTGGAATAGCAAAACCAGAAGATTATAATGAGTTAAAGAATAAGATGTTAAAAAGTGTGTATACAAACGAAGGATTTTGGGTAGGGCGATATGAAATGGGAACAGAAACACAAAGAAAAACCAGTAGTGATAAATTAACAGATGCAGTATGTAAAGAGGGAGCATACCCATATAATTTTGTTACCTGTAGTCAAGCTCAACAATTAGCAAAAAGTGTGAATTCAGGAAATTATACTAGTAGTTTAATGTTTGGAATTCAATGGGACTTAATGCTAAAATTTATAGAAACTAAGAATGGAAAAACACAAGAGGAATTAAGAAAAGATTCTAGTAGTTGGGGAAATTACAAAAATTCAACTTTTACTATAACAAAAGGAAAGTATTCAACAAATTTTGGACAAACCTTTAAAGATGTAGCAAAAGAAGAAAACAAAAGATATACAAGACCAGCAGATGAAAATGCACGAGTATTACTAACACCAGGAATAGATAAAAGGTTTTGCGTATTAAATATTTATGATATAGCCGGAAATATAGCTGAATGGACATTAGAACATGCTTTAGAAGACGAAAAACAACCGTGTGCTATTAGGGGAGGAGATGCTGGATCTGGAGTGTTTGCTGTGGCTTTTCGATCTTTGGGAAACGAGGAAACGGGCACTAGTGGAACAGGTTTTCGTTCAACTTTGTATTAGAATGTATTAATTAAAATAATGAACAATTAAATGTGAATAACCTTACAAAATCGTAAGGTTATTTTTTATGAATACCAATGCTAGACAATTAAATTTTGAAAGAAATTTGCATAAAAAAGAAATTTTGTCTTGATTTTTAATAAACTATATGATAAAATATTACATATATATAAAGAGGTGAAATATATGAATAATAAATTTTTAGAAATTGCAAAAGAGCATGGAAAGATAAAAGATATTAGTGAAGCATTTAAAGAATATCCTGTAGAAGAGGAATGGCATAAAGGAAAAGTAGAAAATATTTTAAGCGTAGCAAAATATTGAATAATCAAATTTTATTTAAAATTGGAGAGGTAAGTTTAGAAAAGGTAGAAGAATATAAAGAAGCTTTTTATGAAAATTTGAAATAAAAAATATTACAATTAAGTTACAAGTCTTGCCAAAAGTAAAAGTATAAGTTATACTTTTAATAAGGAAAATAAAAAAGAGGAATGAAACAAATGAAAAGAATAGAAGCTAAAACCCTTGAGGCTGTACACACACACACACACACACACACCTTATGTTTACTAAATAAAGAAATAAGTAAAAAATTAAATAAAATAGAAATAAGAAAGATAGTAGATAAGACCTAGAAAATAGGTTTTATTTGCTATCTTTTTTGTATTTAAAAAGTTATTAAATTTTTTAAAAATATATATTATACAAGGAGGAAATAGTTAATTATGAAACTAAAACACAAAAAAGAAGGCAGATTGCAAAAAGGTATAACCTTAATCGCATTAGTAATAACAATTATTGTACTTTTAATACTTGCAGGAGTAAGTATCGCAACGTTAACAGGGAATAATGGAATACTAACAAAAGCTCAAACAGCCAAAACAGAAACAGAGCAAGCAAGCGAAGAAGAACAAATACAATTAGCAGCTATGAATGCAGCAATGAATACAGAAAGATATAATTATAAAGTAGAAGATGGAACGGTGCCAATTCCAGCAGGATTTGCACCAACACAAATAGAGGGAGAGAATACTATTGCAGAAGGAGTTGTAGTAGTAGATGAAAAAGGAAATGAGTTTGTATGGATACCATGTACAATAGACGAATTTAATAAACAAAGAAATACAGAGGAAGGTTGGTCATCAAAACAATATAGCTACAATGGTACAACTTCACAATGGGGAGACAGCCAACCTAACCAAGAAAAAATACAAAATAGCATAAAGAACAAGGAAATTGGAGGATTTTATATAGGAAGATATGAAGCAGGAGTACCAAAAGAGGCAACAGAATTTTATGCTAATTCAGATGGGGCATCATATAAACGAAACACAGAAAAAAATGCAGATAATTCATATATTCCAGTAAGTAAAAAGGGTGTACAAGCATGGAATTATATAGATCAAACACATGCTAAAAATGCAGCAGAAAGAATGATAAGAAATAATGGAGTACAAAGCTATTTGATAGATTCACATGCATGGGATACAACATGTAGAATAATAAAAAAATATGATAAGACTAAGAATTTATTAGATTCAACAGAATGGGGAAATTATTATAATAATAAAACAACCAAATATGAAAATCTAAATACCTTATATGCATTGCACACTTATGATACTGGCTGGCATTTTGCAGAGACATATAGTAAAGGACAAGTACCGAAAGGGCCAAAAGGAGTAGGAACAAATAGACTAGAATTGTCAACCGGAGCAAGTGACGACTTCAAAGCATATAACATATATGACTTGGCTGGAAATATGTGGGAATGGACAACAGAAAATGGAAATAATGCAGGTGGAAACAAACCTACAGAGTCAATGCCAGGCCTACAGATTACCGACGTAGCAGGTGCTAAGAACGGCGTTATCCGTGGTGGTAGTTTTGGCGACAATGGTGGCGGTGACCCAGTAGTTCGCTCGGGCGGCGACCCTACTACAAGCAACTGCTTCGGCCACTTAGGGTTCCGCGTCGTTCTTTATCTTCAGCCATCAAATAAATAAAATTAAAATAGCGTCACTAATGGCGCTATTTTCCATTTCTAAGTGTTGCTGCCACAAAATTCAAAAATTCAATAGAAAATCTACCAAGTATATCTAAAAACAAAAACGCACCAATTATAAACCTGTCCCAAAACAGGCGAAAAATGTAAACTTGTGCCTGTCCCAAAACAGGCGAAAAGTGTAAACTTGTGCCTGTCCCAGAACAGGCACGAAAAGTGTAAACTCGTGCCTGTCCCAGAACAGGCACCTGTCCCAAAAAGGGACAAAATGGGTACATTGGTGCCTGTCCCAGAACGGGACAAAAAAAGTCTTCCAAAAAAACTTGAAAAACAGCGGATTTTGTAATAAAATAAGACAAGACATAAAAAAAGGAGAAATAAGCACAAAATGAATGAAATAGAAATACAAAAACAATACATTAAAAAAGTAAGAGAAAACAACAAAAACAAAAAGCAAAAATATATCATAGTAACAATGGGATGCCAACTAAACGAAAACGACTCTGAAAAACTATGTGGAATGTTAGATGAAATGGGATATACTAAAACTGAAAAGCAAGAAGAAGCAGATTTAGCACTATTTAATACGTGTTGTGTAAGAGAAAATGCAGAAGATAGGCTTTTTGGAAAACTAGGAGAATTAAAGAAAATAAAAGAGCAAAAGGGAATTATCATTGCAATAGGTGGTTGCATGATGCAAGAAAAGCACATTACAAAAAAGATTAAAGAAAGCTATCCATTTGTAGATATAATATTTGGAACACATACGTTACACAAATTTCCAGAGGATTTATATAAAATTTTGGAAGAGAAGAGAAAATTAGAAGATGTTATTGACATAGACGGCAAAATTTATGAAGGATTGCCAATAAAAAGAGATAGTAAAATAAAAGCATCTGTTACAATTATGAATGGTTGCAATAATTTTTGTAGTTATTGTATTGTGCCTTATGTACGTGGAAGGGAAAGAAGCAGACAGCCAAGAGCAATTATTGAAGAAGTAAAAGAATTAGCAAAACAAGGATATAAAGAAGTCACTCTATTAGGTCAAAATGTTAATTCATATTTAAGAGTAGAAAAAGAAAAGAAAATAGAATTTGAAGAATACGAAGGAGTTAACTCTTTTGCTACATTGTTAAAAGCAATTAACAAAATTGAAGGAATAGAAAGAATTCGTTTTGTATCTCCACACCCAAAAGATTTTACAGATGATGTAATAGAAGCAATAAGGGATTGTAATAAAGTATGTAAGTTGGTGCACTTACCTTTGCAAGCTGGAAATACAAAAGTGTTAAAAGAAATGAATAGAAAATATACCAAAGAGCAATATCTAGCTTTGGTAGAAAAAATGAAAAATAAAATTCCTAATGTAACATTTTCAACAGACATTATTGTTGGCTTTCCTGGAGAAACTCAAGAAGAATTTGAAGACACTTTAGATGTAGTAAATAAAGTGAAATTTGAGCAAGTATATATGTTTATTTATTCAAGAAGAATAGGAACACCAGGAGATAAAATGGAAAATCAAATTCCAGAAGAAGAAAAGCATAAAAGATTTGATAAATTAAAAGCTTTAGTTGAAAGTCAAATTGGGGAAACAAGCAAAAAATATATTGGAACAATGCAAAAAGTTTTAGTAGAAGGAGAAAGCAAAAATAATAAAAATCTATTAACAGGTAGAACTGATAGTAATAAAGTAGTCATTTTTGAAGGAGATAAAAAACTAATTGGAAAAATGGTCGAATTAAAAATTATTTCAGAACATATGTGGTATTTGAAAGGAGAAATATAAATGGCAGAATATTCACCAATGATGCAAAGATATATCGAAACAAAAGAACAATACAAAGACTGTATTTTATTTTACCGATTAGGCGATTTCTATGAAATGTTTTTTGATGATGCTATTTTAGCAGCAAGAGAATTAGAAATTACTTTAACTGGTAAAGACTGTGGACAAGAAGAAAGAGCACCTATGGCAGGTGTTCCGCATCATGCTGCTGAAATGTATATAGCAAAATTAGTAAGTAAAGGCTATAAAGTAGCAATTTGCGAGCAATTAGAAGATCCAAAAACAACTAAAGGAATAGTAAAAAGAGGCGTTATTCGTGTGGTAACACCTGGTACAGTAGTAGAAAGTAATATGCTAGAAGAAAGAAAGAACAATTATATAATGTCAATTTTTAAATCTGGCATTTACTTTGGTATAAGTATATGTGATATATCAACAGGAGAATTTTACTCTGCTGAAATTAAAGATAATAATAATTTTCCAATGTTATTAGATGAAATAGCAAGATATACACCATCAGAATTAGTTGTTAACAGTATGATGGCAGACTGCACAGAAGAAATGAACAAAATAAAAGAAAGATTTGAAAACATATATATAACAAAATTTAATGACGAATTTTTTAAAACAGAACTAGAAAATTTAGAATTACAATTTAACATTGTGGATAATCAAGGCAAAAAAATAGAAAATATGCAAGATAGAAATTTATCTATTGCATCTATTCATGCTTTAAGAGAATATATAGAACAAACACAAAAAACAACTTTAGACCATATAAACAAAATAGTTCTTTATCCATTATCTAGATATATGGCATTAGATATTAATGCAAGAAGAAATTTAGAAATTACAGAAAAAATGAGGGATAAATCTAAAAAAGGAACACTATTATGGGTATTAGACAAAACCTCAACATCAATGGGGGGAAGATGTTTAAGAAGATGGTTAAATGACCCATTAGTAGATGTTTTAGAAATTAATAAAAGATTAGATGGAGTAAAAGAATTAAAAGATAATCTAATTTTAAGAGGAGATATTGTAGATAACCTTAAAAAAGTATATGACATAGAACGTCTAGCTGGTAAAATGGCTTATGGAAATGCTAATGCTAGAGATATGATTACACTAAAAAATTCTTTACTAAAATTACCAGAAATAAAAAAATGCTTATCAGAATGTAAAAGCAACTTATTAAAAGAATTAGCAAAAAATCTAGACGAATTACAAGATATTTATCAATTAATAGATAGTGCTATTATTGATGATCCTCCTATGACAATTAAAGATGGAGGTATAATTAAATTAGGATATGACGAAGAAATTGATACTTTAAAAACAGCGCAAACTGAAGGAAAAAATTGGCTTGTTAAACTAGAATTAGAAGAAAGAGAAAAAACGGGAATTAAAAATTTAAAAGTAGGATTTAATAAAGTATTTGGATATTTTATAGAGGTAACAAAATCTTATTTAAATCAAGTACCAGAAAGATTTATACGTAAACAAACTTTAGCTAATGCAGAAAGATATATAACAGAAGAATTAAAAAATTTGGAAAATCAAATTTTAGGAGCAGAGGAAAAAGTTGTAAACTTAGAATATGAAGCATTTGTAAAAATTCGTGAAGAAATTTCTAAAAATATAAAAAGACTACAAAAAACAAGTGAAGTCGTTTCAAATTTAGATGTTATAACATCTTTTGCAGAAATAGCTGAAGATATGAATTATTGCATGCCAGAAGTAAATTCATCTGGAATAATTGATATAAAAAATGGAAGACATCCTGTTATTGAAAAAATATTAGGACAAGGTGGATTTGTAGAAAACGATACTTACCTTGACAAACAGGAAAATAGGTTATCAATTATAACAGGACCAAACATGGCAGGTAAATCTACTTATATGAGGCAAGTAGCATTAATAACATTAATGGCACAAGTAGGAAGTTTTGTACCGGCAGAAACTGCAAAAATAGGCGTAGTTGATAAAATATTTACTAGGGTAGGAGCATCAGATGATTTAAGTATGGGACAAAGTACATTTATGGTAGAAATGATGGAAGTTGCAACTATTCTTAAAGAAGCAACTAGCAATAGCTTAGTAATTTTAGACGAAATTGGTAGAGGAACTTCTACTTATGATGGTTTATCTATTGCATGGGCAGTTGCTGAATTTATAGCTGACAAAGAAAAATGTGGTGCGAAAACACTATTTGCTACTCATTATCATGAATTAACAGAATTAGAAAACAAATTAGAAGGAATAAAAAATTATTCAATAGCTGTAAAAGAAAAAGGAGAAGATATAATTTTCTTAAGAAAAATTGTAAGAGGTGGAACTGACGAAAGCTATGGAATTCATGTTGCCAAATTAGCAGGAGTACCTAAAATGGTAACTCAAAAAGCAAATGAAATACTAAACTCTCTAGAAAGAAAAAATGTCTTAACAGGAAAAAACAAAGAAAAACAAGACAAAAAGAAAATGGAAGGGCAATTTGATTTATACAATTATAAATTAGCTGAAATAGCTCATGAAGTTGATAAAATAAACTTAAATGAATTAACACCAATTGATGCACTTAATACTTTAGTAAAAATAAAAGAAAAAATGAAATAAAAGGAGAAATAAAAAATGTCAAAAAGCAAAAAAATCATATTATCTGCACTATTATTAGCATTGTTAATTGTATTATCAAGATTTTTATCTATAAAAACTCCAATAGTAAAAATAAGTTTTTCATTTGTACCAACAATGTTATGCGCGATTTGGCTAGGTCCAAAATGGACAATTTTAATTAATGTATTAGGAGATTTAATAGGTGCTACTTTATTCCCAAGTGGCCCATACTTTGTAGGATATACAATTAGCACAGGTATAGCAGCATTTATTTATGGAATGCTTATGTATAAAAAAGAAGAAAATACATATACAGAAAAACAATTTATTTTAAGAACAATTTTAGCAGTTGTTTTAGTAACAGCAATTGTAAATATGGGATTAAATACTCTATGGGTAAGTATAACATCTGGCTCTGCATTTATTGTTTTAGCTGGTGCAAGAGTTGTAAAAGAAGTTGTATTAATACCAGTAAAAGTAATTACTATACTATTTTTAGAAAGAGTATTAAGAACTCCATTTAATAAATATTTAAGGAGCGAAAATGATTAAACTAGAAAATGTAACATATAGATACAAAAAAAATAACAATGTATTAAATAATATTAATTTAACTATAAAAGACAAGGAAACTATTGCAATAGTTGGAAAAAATGGCTCTGGAAAATCAACTTTAGGAAAATTAATAGCAGGAATTATTAAACCAAAAGAAGGAAACATCTTTATTGATAATTTAAACATAACAGATAAAAACAATAAAGAGAATATCCGCAAAAAAATGGGTATTGTTTTCCAAAATCCAGATAATCAAATTATATTCAATAATTTAGAAGATGAATTATCATTTGCATTAAAAGACCTAAGTAAAGAAGAAATAAAAAAAAGAATTGAAACATCTTTACAAAAAGTCCACTTAGATAAAAATATAAACAAAGATTTATATGAATTATCATTGGGTCAAAAACAAAGAGTAGTAATAGCAGAAGTACTTGCAAAACAGCCTAAATATCTTATTTTTGATGAACCTACAACTATGATTGATAGTAGTGGAAAAGAAAAAATATACAAAATTATTGAAGAATTAAAAACAGAAGGATATACAATTGTGTATATCACAAATGTTGCAGAAGAAATACTATTAGCAGATAGAATTATTGTATTAGAAGAAGGGAAAGTAGCAGAAGAAATTGAGAAAAAAGATTTATTTACAAAATTTGAAACATTAGAAAAATATGACATTAAAATTCCTTTTTTGTTTGAATTAATACAGCTATTAAAAAAAGAAGGAATTTCAATCAACTTAGAAAACTATTCAATAAATGAATTTGTGGCAAAAATAAAGGAATTGATTAATAAATGAAAAACACAATAACATTTTTAATTTTTATAATATATGCAACTTTAATCTTTTTTGTTGGAAATACAATAAGTTTGTTAGTAATATTTTTAATTAATGTTATGGCAATGCTAATAACTCACGTGTCAATTTTAGATGCTATAAAAAATATTGCAAAACTATCACCATTTATATTGCTAACAGTAGTAATTAACTGCTTTTTAGCAGACTATATATATGCTATTTTAATTGGTGTAAAACTAATATTAGTGTGTAATATTACATATACTTATTCGAAAAATACAACAGTAAAAGAAATTGCAAATACAATAAAAAAACTATGTACACCTTTAAAACTTATTAAAGTTAATCCAGATGACATAGAATTATTGGTTTGTATTTCTTTATCTATGATTCCAATATTAAAAAAAGAGTATATCGAATTGAAGGAAGCCTGCATAGCTAAAGGTATTGATATAAATGTTAAAAATACTAAATTAATTTTAACAAAATTATTGGTTTCAATTTTAAAACGAGTTAATGAACTAGAAGAAGCTGTAATTGAAAAGGGCTATAATTAGTAAATAACTGTTACAGCATTGTGAAATTTTGTTTAAAAGTCTTGATTTTGTAAATAAAATAGTATATAATGAATATACTATTAATGATAAAGAAATTTATCAAATAAACTAGGTTAGCACAAACCTTTGATTAATTTCATAAATAGTGTTATATAAACATTAGGTTAGATATGAGCCTTTAGGATATAAATCCTATAAACGAATATCCTATTTAACATTAGGTTAGAAACGAGCCTTTAGTTTAAACTATAAACGAGTTTCCAGAAAAATTTAATGGGGGATACTAAAAAAGTATCTCCCATATTTGTTTACATTGGAGGAATTCATGAAAAAGAACAAGAAAATAAAATTAGAAAAATTAAATTTCTATATCATAGATGATAATTATATTAATTACTTAAGTAAATTTGATAAACATATAGCATATAATAAAAATCAAAAAAGGCCATATATAGGAGTTGTAATTGTTGTTGAAAAACATTATTATTTTGCACCTTTATTTTCTCCAAAAGAAAAACATAAAACTTACAAAAATAATCTAACTTTTTTTAAAATTATAAATCCTAAGACTAAAAATGACTTAGGGATTATTCGATTTTCAGATATGATACCAGTACCTCAAGAAAAAGTTTATTTATTAGACATAAAAAATAGAAGTTATGGATATAAAAGATTACTTTCCGAACAATATTCATATATAAATATTCCAAAAAATAAAGAAAAAATTATAGAAAAAGCAACAAAGATTTATAGTATAGTTACTAAAAATAATAAAAATAGAATGACTGAATTTTATAAAGGTTTAAGTTGCAATTTTAAATTACTAGAACAAAAATGTTTAGAATATATCAATAATAATTAAAAAAAATTCACCAAGCTTAGAATTATAACTTAATGAATTTTTATATATTTATTAATGATAGTAATTATTTTTTTAAATAAATTCTTTGCACATATAATTTATTTGCAAAAGATTGAACCACATTTCTTAAAATATACTGTTCATGAGATAAATCGCTATCTTTCTTATAGTTTTTCTTTGCAAATGTCAAACGTATAGCCTTTTCTAATTCAGAACAAAAGCGATTATAAGCTTGCTCTGCAGAAGAAGTTGCAATTGCCAAGCTTATTAATTTTTTTATATCATTCATACTATAAACTTGTTTTAATGTAAAAATAACAAACAAAGAAGCCATATGTTCACGATTATATTTTTTGTTAACAGGTGGCTTTAAAACACCATGTTTTACATAGTTATTAATCATGGTTTTAGTTATAATTTTATCTTCTTTTTCATTATCATTTTTTATATATCCAGATAAATATTGTTCCAATAATGAAACTAATTGGTCTATATATAAATCAATATTAGGAAGTTCTTTCCATCTAGGTAGATGAAATGCTTCTATTTCTTTGTCCATCAATATCACCTCTTATAGTCTCCATAATATCATTTTTAGAAAGGTTAGTCAACTATTGACAAGATATTTTATCTGTGTTAATCTAGTAATAAATACTAGATAAAGGATGAGGTTTATGGAAAGAGAAAAATATTTAGAAGCTACTGAATATGAAGATGTTAAAGAACTTATTTATGGTTCAGTTAAAAAATATAACGAAAAAACAGCTTTTACCATAAAACATAAAAAAGATAAACAAGTAGAATATGAAAAAATTAGTTATACAAAAATGTTAGAGGAAGTAAATAATTTAGGCACAAAATTTTACGATTTAGGGTTTAAAAACAAAAGAGTTGCAATAGTTGGAAGAAACCGTTACGAATGGGTTATTACTCATTTAGCTAATTTATTAGGTGGCATAGTTAGTATTCCTTTAGATAAAGAATTACAAGTAGACGAATTAGAAAACTGCCTAGTTAGAAGTAAAGCAGATGTTGTAGTATTTGATGAAAAATATAAAGAGAATATAGAAGAAATCCAAAAAAGAGGTAATACAAATATTGAAAATTATATTTGTTTTTTATCTATACCAGAATTAAAAGAGCAAGGAAAACAACTTTTGGAAGCGGGAAATACTGAATTTATTGATGCCAAAATTGATAAAAACAAAATGAATATATTGTTATTTACATCAGGAACAACATCTAAGTCAAAAGCAGTTATGCTTTCACAAAAAAACATTGCATCTAATGTATATAGTATGCAATTAGTAGAAGACATTAGAAAAGAAGATACCAATATAGCATTTTTACCATTTCACCATGTTTTTGGTTCAACTTGTATGATAGTTATGATTGCATATGGTGTAAATACTGTATTTCCAGATGGACTTAGATATATTGCAGATAACCTAAAAGAATATGGAGTTTCTGTTTTTGTTGGTGTACCTCTATTAATAGAAACAATATATAAAAGAATAGAGCAAGGAGTAGCCAAAAAGGGAAAAACTAAAATAGTAAATATAGCTAAAAAACTAAGTAATTTATTATTAAAATTACATATTGATATTAGAAAAAAATTATTTAAAGAAATTATAGACGAATTGGGAGGAAAATTAAGGTTTGTTATTTCTGGTGGAGCACCTTTAGATGGAAAAGTAGCAAAAGGATTTAACGAGTTAGGAATTCAAGTAGTCCAAGGGTATGGATTAACTGAAACTTCTCCTGTTATTGCATCAGAAAATTGCAGAAAAATGAAACATGGTTCTATAGGATTTCCAATGGAAAATGTAGAATTAGAATTAGTAAATCAAGATGAACATGGCATAGGAGAAATTAGAGTAAAAGGTCCTAATGTAATGTTAGGTTACTACGAAAATGAGGAAGCAACAAAAGAAGTATTAAAAGACGGATGGTTTTACACAGGAGATTTAGGATATTTTGATAAAGAAGGATATTTATTTCTAACTGGTAGAAAAAAAGATATGATAGTCTTAAAAAATGGTAAAAAAGTATTTCCAGATGAAATAGAAATGGTAATAAATAGATTAGACGAGGTTGAAGAATGTCTAGTTTATGCTATTCCAGGTAATAAAGACAAAAATGATGTTAAACTTTCAGTAAAAATAGTGTATAACAAAGAAGTGGTAAATGAAAAATATCCTAATATCAAATTTGAAGAATTAGAAGAAATTATGTGGAATAAAATAAAGGAAATAAACAAAACATTTCCACCATACAAATATATAAAAAATATGATATTAACTGATGAAGAATTAATAAAAACTACAACAAAGAAAGTAAAAAGAAATGAAGAATTAAAAAAGTTATTAAAAAAATAAGGATTTAGGATAAACTAAATCCTTATTCTATTTCTGTTATTTTTAAATTAAATTTATCTTCAAAAACTTTTTTCTTTGCAATATATTCTTTTGTTTTAAAACCTTTAACATCAACAACTTCGGTAGAATTATCTTTATGAAAGACAATAAAGTCTGCTTTATATTTTAAACCAGGTGCTAAAATAAAAATTGGTTGCAAACAAAAACCATTAATTTGTTTACCTTGTAATCTTAATTTTAATTCACAATAATAGTCAGCTTCTTTTTGACTGTCAAAAGTATGCCCGTCAATAGATACCTTAGTAGCTCTGTATTTACTTTTTTTATTATTGTTGTTTGTAAAATTTTTATAATCATCAACTGTCCAATGTTCCATTTTTTTTGCACCCCTTGATTAAGTTTTGTATGGTTATTATATCTAAAATAAAATAAAAGTGCAACTTTATTATTAAATAAAAACAAAGTAAGCCGAAATTACCGGCTTACTTTGTTTTGGGAGGCGCTACTCTACTTTTATAAAGTAGGTTTTTGCAGGCATATCTGTTGAAACAAAATTGCACTTCTCTGTACATATAGATGCAAGAAAGTACCAATCCCCTCTTATAGGGGTGATAAAAATCCTTTCGGTATCATCTTTGCCTTTGTCCAATTCATCTACGGCGCTTTTGTGCAAAAAGCACCACGAATTGAGGATATGTCCAATAAGAAAGTTAGTAATTGTTTTCCTTACTTCCTTGCCACCCTTAGATACTGTAATTAAGTTTTCCATACTATAATGTCCTCCTTTATAATGTGCTTAACTAATAGTATCTACTATAAAACTTATAGTACTTCAATTATACCATATTTTACATAAATAATCAAGAAATGTAATATTTTAAACATTTGCATAATTATTTGAAACGTGTTATAATTACACTACAACTTTTTATGTTTCCTCATTACATCTTTGGAAACGACAAAAAAACAAAAAGGAGGAACAAGGGATGCAATATATTAAGTGTCCTAGCTGTAATGGAAGTGGCGAAATTTTTATGGATGATTTAGGTCGCCCTTTCCAGTGTGATACTTGTAGAGGAAATGGTATACTTTTATTACCATCTAGAAAGACTCTTTGCCCGAAATGCGGAGGAACGAGGGTAATTTTTTTACCCACAGGTTTCTCAAGTGCAGTTCAAACAGATTGCAAAACCTGTGAAGGAACAGGATTCGTTTCGGCATAACAAGTAATCACAAGAAAAACCTCTATTGATTGATAGAGGTTTTTTCTATAAATTTTATAAAGTTATAATTTTATTAGTAAAATCTAAATTATTTGTAGAAATTCCATTATATCCAATTGTATAAACATCAGTAGCCCAAATATCTTTATCTAGCATAGCCTTTAAATTCTTATTAGAATTTTTATCATAAAAACGTTTCACAGAAGTAATAATTTCTAACCTAGGATTTGCCTTTGCAATTTCAGAAATAAGAAATTTCCCTCTACTATTTAGACCTAAAACTCTAACATAAGGATGTATTTTTTTAGAAAGTGCAATATCTTTTTTAGTAATTCCTAATAAAGCATATACTAAAATACGTTGCAAACGTGTTGTTGTATATCTTTTAGATTTTGCAATATCTAAAAATTCTACAATAGTATTGCAAGAATTTGCAGCCTTTTTTATAGTAACTTCTAAACCTTCAGAAACATCAGGTAATTCAGCAATTTCAGCAAGATCCATTTTTCTTAACAAATAAATAATTTGTTTTTCAAAAACAGAAATATCTGGAATAACATGTCCCATTTTAATTTTTTGCAACAATGTAGAATAACTATTAGCTGGCATAAGCGAAGATAATGAGTTTATATTATCATTTTTTAAAATATTTCTAATAGCAGTACTACTTGCCACATTTTGAGCATAATTTAAATCATTGTGTCCGACTTCATATCTAGCAATAGCAATAGGTTGTATTTTACTTTTGAATTTTTTCAAAGCTTTTAAATATTCAATACCTAAAATATTATTTGGAGAAGAAAGTATATTAGCAAATTTTCTAATATTATTTAAGTACATCATTAAAGCATTTTCACGAGCCTTTGGGAAAGAAAGACCTTAACCTAATTCATGTGACAATAAAGTTTGATATTCTTTAGGTTCACGATATAAAACATCAGCAAATTTATCTAAAATTTCGATATCAGGTGTTTCTGCTCCAAAAGAAATGTAATCAACAACTTTTAAAGAATCAAGGATTTTTATAGCACCTTCGGCGAAATTTTCAGCACTAGAAGTTGCATATAAAGTAGGGAGTTCTATAACTAAATCAACACCACAACGAATAGCATCTTGTGCTCTTGTCCATTTATCAACTAAAGCTGTACTTCCACGTTGTGTAAAATTTCCACTCATAACAGCTACAGAATAGTTAGAATTTGTATCTTTTTTAGATTTCTCTAAATGATATAAATGACCGTTATGAAATGGATTATATTCTGCAATAATACCTAAAACTTTCCCCATAAAAATCCCTTCTTGATTTAATTTTTTTACTTATGTTATAATAGTATCATAAAAATATAAAAATTACAAATAGAAAGGACTAATTTATGGAAAAAGTTGTTATCTATACAGATGGGGCATGTTCAGGTAACCCAGGACCAGGGGGATGGGGAGCCATATTAATGTATAAAGAAAATAAAAAAGAAATATCAGGCGGAAAAAAAGAAACAACTAATAATGTAATGGAATTAACAGCTGTAATTGAAGGATTAAAACTTTTAAAATATCCATGTCAAGTAGAACTATATAGCGATAGTGCCTATGTTGTAAATGCGTTTGAGCAAGGCTGGATTTATAATTGGGTAAAAAATAATTGGAAAACCTCTGGAAAAGATTCAGTAAAAAATCAAGAATTGTGGAAAGAATTGTATGAATTAACAAAAATACATCAAGTAACATTTCATAAAGTAAAAGGTCATAGTGATAATGAGTATAATAATAGATGTGATGAATTAGCACGAGAAGCTATAAAAAAAATATAATATTACATTTATGTTACATCAAGAAAAAGCATTGAAATATTTTGTCGATTCCATTATAATAAATTATAGGGAGGAATCAAATGGATACCTTTGCAGATTATATATTAAAAGAAGAAGAACTAGATGCAAAAATGGAAATAGCATATTATTTATCAAAAAAGACAAAAGTATTTTTTGATAAATCTGTAATATTTAAAACTGAAATTGCAAGATTATTTCTAAATTATTCAAAAATTCAAGTTGATAAAAATTCTGTATTAACTGCTTGTTTACTATGCAATTGCAAAAAAATAGACAATGCACAAGATATTGAAAAAATCCACTCTTATGCAAAAGAAGGTGCCAAGTATTTAAGAGAAATGGGATTTGATAAAAGATTTTGCAAAATATGTGAGGAAATTAATAGGTATAGTGGTAGCAACCCAAGAGAAAGAGAAAGTGATATTTTAGAATTAGTAGATCAATTTGGTGGAATGTTATTAGACAGACCAGAAAGAATTGGTTTTAAACCAGATGAAGCTCTAGTTTTACTTGAACATAGAAATTTAAAAGATGAATATAATCGTTATTTAAATACTTTTATTGAATTTGTTCAATTCTTAGAAAAAATTCAAATGAATGATGTAGTAAATATGACAGCATTAAGAAGATTAGTAAAAATATATAATGAAACAGAAGAATTAACAAAATTTATTCAAAAAGTAATTTATGAATTTGAGCCTAAAATAGATAAATTAATTGCTGAGCAAAATGATGAAATAACAGAAGAAATGCTTAGCAAAATTGAAGGTGCTAACAGACCTTTATTTAGTGAAGAAACTACGAAAAAAATTATGGCACATATATATGATGATCCAAAAATTGTTACTAATAAGTAAGGTAAAGCAATAATACAAAAGGGAGAAATAAAATGTACGAAATATTTGCAGATTTACATGTACACATAGGAAGAAGTGAAACAGGAAAACCAATAAAAATAACAGCAGCTAAAACACTAAATTTTGCTAACATTGCAAAAGAATGTGCAGAAAGAAAAGGAATTAATGTAGTTGGAATTATTGACTGTGCATCTCCATATGTAATTGAAGATATCGAAAGATTTTTAAAAACAGGAGATGCTTATGAATTAGAAGACGGAGGAATTATTTATAAAGATAAAGTATGTATTCTGTTAGGTAGCGAAGTGGAAACATCAGAAAAAGGAAGAAATGGAAAATGTGGAAGTGCACATAATGTATGCTTTTTCCCTCATTTAAAAGATATAAAACAATTTTCAAATGAAATGAGTAAACACATAAAAAACATAACATTAAGCACACAAAGGTCAGACTTATCAGGTTATGACTTAATTGATATTGTGGAAAAGTATAATGGTATTTTAATACCAGCACATGTATTTACACCACATAAAAGTTACTATGGAAATTGTACTGATAGATTAGAAAATATATTTAAAGAAAAATTTAGCAAAATATTTGCTATCGAATTAGGACTAAGTTCTGATACATATTTAGCTGATACAATTTCAGAATTAGAAACAAAAACTTTCCTAACAAATTCAGATGCCCATTCATTACCTAAAATAGCAAGAGAATACAACAAAATGCAAGTAGAAGACATTTCATTTAAAGAAATTGTAATGGCATTAAAAAATGAACAAGGAAGAAAAGTATTAGCAAATTATGGATTAGATCCAAAGCTTGGAAAGTACCACAGAACATATTGTGATGACTGCAATAAAGCAATTGAGACTAAAGAGCCAGTTGAAAATTGTCCAATGTGTGGTGGAAAGAATGTTACATTTGGAGTATTTGACAGAATTGAACTAATAAAAGACAAAAAAGAAACCAAAAGCCCTGCAAATAGACCACCATACATATATCAAGTGCCACTTGGATTTATACCAGGTGTAGGAGGAAAAACAATAGAAAAACTATTAGACACATTTGAAACAGAAATGAACATCTTACACAAACTATCAAAAGACGATATGGAAGCAGTAGTAGGAGAAAAAGTTGCAAACTATATTGTAAATGCAAGAGAAGGAAAGATGCAAATACACTCTGGTGGTGGAGGAAACTATGGAAAAGTAAAAGCTTAGGTAAATATAAATTTTTGTTCTAAAAAACTCCTTATTGAATACACATTATGTATAAAGATAAGGAGAAAATTTATGAAAAAAAACAAACGAATAAGAGTATTAGAAATTATAAAAGAACATATTACCAACAATAAAAAAGAATATTTTATTATAGCATTAATATTCATTATAGGAATATTTTTAGGTGTACTTTTTATTAATCATATGGGAGAAACATCAAAATCAGAAGTTAGTACTTATTTAAGTTCTTTTATTGAAAAGATGAAAAATATAGAAAGCTTGAATTATATTGAATTATTAAAAAGTAGTATGATACAAAATGCTTTGTTAGCGTTTATTTTATGGTTCTTTGGAACTACAGTAATAGGTATACCAATTGTATTTGGAATTGTTCTTTATAGAGGATTTTGTTTAGGTTATACCATTTCTGTTTGTATTAGTATTATGGGATTATCTAAAGGAATAATATTTGTGCTTATTTTATTACTCTTACAAAGCATTTTTTTTATTCCTGCAATTTTGGCATTAGCTGTAAGTGGATTTAAGCTTTATCAGTCTATCATAAAAGATAGAAAAAAGGAAAATGTGAAAATAGAAGTAGTTAGACATACAATTTTTTCTTTTTTTATGTTATTAATATTGCTTATGTCATCTGTAATTGAAATAATGTTATCTACTAATGTTTTAAAACTTTTTATAAAATATTTTTAAAAATATTAAAAAATGTATTTACAATTTTTAAATTCTTTGATATAACATATATAGTTTATGTTAATAAATTATTTTAAAATTATGATAAGGAGTAGGGGAAACAAATGGAGAGACAGTTAAAACATTTTTTTGATTTTTTAGAAAATGATAAGAAATTATCAGAAAACACTTTACAATCTTATAAAAGAGATTTAAAACAATTTAGAAAATATTTAGAAGCATGCGAAATTCACTATAATAGAGTAAAGGAATCAGACATAAATGATTATATTAAAGAATTACAAGAAGAAGGTAAAAAAGCATCTAGTATATCTAGATGTATTGCATCTATCCGTTCATTCTATCAATTTGTGTTAAAAAATAAAAAAATAAAAGTAGATCCAACTCAAAAAATTCAATCACCAAAAATTGAAAAAAGAGTTCCAAGTGTATTAACTGCAAAAGAAGTAGAATTATTATTAGATCAACCAAAAAATGTTGATTTAAAAGGAATTCGTGATAAAGCTATGTTAGAGTTCGCCTATGCAACAGGAATGAGAGTTACAGAAATTATTTCGTTAAATATGGAAGATGTGAATTTAGACGAAGGATATGTAACTTGTAAACATGCTGAAAAGAGCCGTAACATACCATTAGGAAATATGTCATTAAAAGCATTAAAAGAGTACATTGAAGAAGCAAGAGATATTTTAATAAAAACAGAAGGAGAGCAAGCTTTATTTGTTAATGTTAATGGCACTAGATTAACAAGACAAGGTTTCTGGAAAATTATTAAATTCTATAAAGAACAAGCACATATTACTAAAGATATTACACCACATGTGTTAAGACATTCATTTGCTACACATCTTTTACAAAATGGAGCAGATTTAAAAGCTATACAAACAATGCTTGGACATTCTGATATTTCTTCTACACAAGTATATATGCAATTTCAAGATGAAGGAATAAAAAATGTATATAGAAAAGCACATCCAAGGGCATAAAATAGTTATATAGTGAAGATTTCTCAGTATATATTGAGAAATCTTTTTTTTGTTTCAATGTTTTTTAACATAGAATAAAAGCATAAAATTGCGTTTTTTAAAATATTATGATATAATGGATAACGTAATCAAGTAATAATCACTATGGTAAAGGAGGACTAAAACAAGATGATTACAAGACGGTTTTTACCTAAGGAAATTCTGGAAAAAATGGAGCAGATTCACAATTTAAAAACTCGTGAAGAAGTATTAGCCTATTTAAAAAATGGCAATATGTATGAGCGGGAAGCGGCCGCGGGTAGCACCAAGCTCACAGCAGAAGATCTAGATAGCTATGTGAGGCGTGAGATAGAGCCTACTGGGTTAGTAGCTGCAGTGGAAAATTTTAATATTGCTTATGAAACATTAAAATGGCTCTTAAGCAATGCTTCTCATCCAATAGTTAAAATTGCTGTAATATATAGCGGGTTATAAACAGAGGATGAAGTTGTAAAAGCCCGCGACGTATATCCAGAATTAAAAAATTATGAAGAACAGCTTGACCGCTGG
>CANQTU010000005.1 GCA_947626925.1 uncultured Clostridia bacterium
GTACAGCAGTACGTTTACCAGCTTTAAAAGAAAAAGACATTAATGATTTAAAAACAGCTTGTGAACATGACTATGATTATGTTGCAATGTCATTTACAAGAAACAAAGATGACATTGACCAAGTAAGAAAAGTATTAGATGAAAATGGTGGAAAAGACATAAAAATTGTTACAAAAGTAGAAAATGTTGAAGGACTAGAGCACATGCAAGAAATTGTTGACAGTGCTGATGTTCAAATGATTGCTCGTGGAGATATGGCAACAGAAACAGATTTTACAGAACC
Organism: uncultured Clostridia bacterium; assembly: GCA_947626925.1. Taxonomy (GTDB): domain Bacteria; phylum Bacillota; class Clostridia; order TANB77; family CAG-508; genus CAG-269. The sequence continues at coordinate 284 of CANQTU010000005.1, forward strand.
ACCAGTTATGCAAAAGAAATTCATAAAAATGTGTAATAGAGCTAGCAAGCCAGCAATAACAGCAACACAAATGCTAGAAACTATGACATATAATCCATTACCAACTAGAGCAGAAGCAAGTGATGTTGCAAATGCTATTTATGATAGAACTAGTGCAGTTATGCTATCTGGAGAATGTGCTATGGGTAAATATCCTGTTGAATGTGTGCAAACTATGGTAAAAATAGCAAACAGGGTAGAAAAAGAAATTGATTACTGGAAAAGATTTAGAGAAAAACAAATTTGCCAAATTGACAATTTAGAAGGTAAAATTGCATATTCAACATCTGTTATGGCAATGAACTTAAATGCAGATGCTATTGTATGTTACACAAATACAGGAGATTCTGCAAGAAGATTTGCTGGATTAGGTGTTGGTTGCCCAGTTTTAGCAATTACTGACAATAGAAGAACATTCAACCAATTATCAATTGTATGGAATGTAACACCAATTTATGTAGAAACTAAAGAAGTAATAAATGATATGGTAGAAGACGGAATCGAAAAATTAAAACAAAAAGGCATTTTAGAAAAAGGCGATATAGTAGTTGTATCAGGAGGAACAAAATGGCTAAAATCTGTTAAAGATAGCAAAATTATTGGAGGAATAGCTAAAATATAATGTATAAAAAATAAGGTTTGATAAAGTTATCAAGCTTTATTTTTTTGTTGCGTTTTTAATATTAAAATGATATACTATAGCTGAAAGCTAGAGGTGAATAGAAATGAAACCAATTGTAGCAATTATACGGAAAACCAAATGTAGGAAAATCCACCTTTTTTAATTATTTAGCAGGTAAAAGAATTTCTATTGTAGATGATACACCAGGTGTAACAAGAGATAGAATATATGCAGAAACAAATTGGAGAGGTAGAAATTTTACACTTATAGACACAGGTGGTATAGAGCCAAATACAGATGATATTATTTTATCACAAATGCGCAATCAAGCTAATCTTGCAATTAATATGGCAGATGTTATTCTTTTTTTTACAGATATTAGGCAAGGGGTAACAGCAGCAGACAAAGAAATTGCATTAATGCTTAAAAAGTCTGGGAAGCCAATAGTGCTAGTATGTAACAAAGCAGATAATTATGAAAAAGATAAACAAGAAGCCTACGAGTTTTATAATTTAGGAATGGGTGAACCATATCCAATTTCTAGTACAAATGCAATAGGTATAGGAGATGTTTTAGATAAAATTTATGAAAGTTTTCCACCAAAAACTGAAGACGAAGATGAAAATACAAGCATTAAAGTAGCTGTAATAGGAAAACCAAATGTAGGAAAATCATCTTTAATAAATAAAATTTTGGGAGAAAATCGTGCTATTGTAAGTGACATAGCTGGCACAACGCGTGATGCTATTGATACAGACTTTGAAAATGAAAGTGGAAAATATGTTTTAATAGATACAGCAGGTGTTAGAAAAAAAAGTAAAATAAATGAATCCATTGAAAAATTTAGCATTATGAGAACTTTACTTGCAATAGAAAGAGCAGATGTCTGCTTAATGATGATAGATGCAACCCAGCGGTGTTACAGATCAAGATGCTAAAATAGCAGGTGAAGCACATGAAGCTGGTAAAGGTGTAATTATTGTAGTTAACAAATGGGATGCTGTTGAAAAAGAAACAGGTAGTTTGGAAAAATACAAAAAAGAAATTTACGATAAACTAAAATATTTATCTTATGCACCAATGATATTTATATCTGCGAAAACTGGTCAAAGAGTTCATAAATTATTCGAACTTATAAACAATGTAGCTGAGCAAAATGCAATGCGTATAAGCACATCAGTTTTAAATCAAGTCATAAATGAAGCTATTGCAATTGTTCAACCGCCAACAGATAAAGGAAAAAGACTAAAAATTTATTATGGCACACAAGCTTCTACAAAGCCACCGACATTTGTCATTTTTGTAAATAATAAAGAACTATTCCATTTTTCTTATGAAAGGTATCTTGTAAATCAAATTAGAAAAGAATTTGGATTAGAAGGAACGCCAATAAGAATTATGGTAAGAGAAAAAAATGAAAAAGGAGAGTAATGAAAAATGGTAGAATATATTATTATGGCAATTATAGCATATTTATTAGGAAGTATAAATTTTTCAGTAATTATTAGTAAAAAGATGGCAGGATTTGATGTAAGAGAAAAGGGAAGCGGTAATGCTGGAAGTACAAATATGTTAAGAAGTATTGGGAAAAGGGCAGCAGCCTTAACTTTAGTTTGCGACATCTTAAAAGGAGTAGTTGCAATTATTATTTCTATAATAATTGGAAATATTGTGAAAGATACTAATAAAGAATTATTGCTACAAATTGCAGGAGTTGCTGTTGTAATAGGTCATACTTTCCCTATATTTTTTCAATTCAAAGGTGGAAAAGGAGTTGCAACTTCTTTAGGGATTTTATTAATGAGTAATTGGAAAATTGGATTAATCTGCTTAGTATTTGCCCTTATTTTAATTGCTTTAACAAGAATGGTATCTTTGGGATCTTGTGTTGCAGCTATTTTATTCCCAGTATTAACATTATTTATTAATGATAGTTATACTGTTTTAACATCTGGAAAAACAGGAGTTTCATATTTGATATATAGTATTATTTTAGCTGCTATTATTTTGTATAATCATAGGAGTAATATTCAACGTTTGCTAAACGGAACTGAAAATAAATTGAGCTTTAAAAAGTAAATATACATAAAGTTTAATATATTTTTTATTCATATAAGAGGAGGTAGTATTAAAAATGAGTAAAATTGCTATAATAGGAAGTGGAAGTTGGGGAGTAGCTTTAGCTACACATCTAGCACGTTGTGGAAATGGAATTAAATTATGGTCATTTAATGACGAAGAAAAAGAAATGATAAATAATGAAAGAAAGTGCAAATTTTTACCAGGTTTAGTAATACATGAAAATATAATATGTTCTAATAATTTTGAAGAAGTTATAAAAGATGCTGAATTTATTTTACATGTAACACCATCAAAATTCACAAGAAGTACTTTTAAACAATATAAGCAATATGTAGGAGATAAACCTGTTATTATATGTTCAAAAGGTTTTGAAAAAGAAAGCTTAAAAACATTAGATGAAGTTATTTTAGACGAATTACCAACTGCTAAAGTGGGAGTTTTATCAGGACCAAGTCATGCAGAAGAAGTATCTATTGCAATTCCAACAGTTTTAGTAGTAGCTTCAAAGCATGAAGAAATTTTAGAAAAAATACAAGAAACTTTTATGTGTGAAGAAATGAGAATTTATACTTCAAAAGATGTAAAAGGAGTTGAACTTGGAGGTGCATTAAAAAATATTATTGCATTTTGTGCAGGAGTAGCAGCAGGAATAGGCTTGGGTGACAATACATTTGCAGCTTTAATCACAAGAGGTCTTAATGAATTGACAAGATTAGGAGTTGAATTAGGAGGACAAAAAGAAACTTTCTATGGTTTAAGTGGACTCGGAGATTTAATAGTAACTTGTCTTAGTGAACACAGCAGAAATAGAAAAGCCGGAAAATTAATCGGTCAAGGTAAAACATTAGAAGAAACTAAAAAAGAAGTTGGAATGGTTATTGAAAGTATAGATAATATTGAAGTAGCATATGAATTAAGTAAAATACATAAAATTGATATGCCAATAGTGGAAATGGTTTATAAAGTTATTTATGAAAATTTAGATCCACAAGAAGCTGTAAAAAAATTAATGACAAGAAATAAAAAAAGTGAATAAATATTATTTAAAAATCAAATAATAAAATAAATATAATGGAATTTTTTATAAAATTTTAGTTATTTAAGAAAAAGGAGAGAGAAAAATGGAATTTTTTGATAAATTAGGAAAAAAGGCATCTGAAGCATACAAAATCACAGCAGATAAAACAGGAAAACTAGCAAAGGAAACAAAAATGAAATTTAAAATAGGAGAATTAAGAACACAAATTGCAGACATTTATGAAGAAATAGGAAAAAAAGTTTATGAAAAACATATAAGAGAGGAAGAAATAAGTATAAAAGAAGATTTAGAAGAAGAATGCACAAAAATAGATGTTTTAAGTGATGAAATAGATAGCTTATTAAAACAATGTTTAGCACTAAAGGACAAAAAACAATGTCAAAAATGCTACAAAGAAATTGAAAAAGATGATAAATTTTGCCCAAACTGTGGTGCAAAGCAAACAGATAAACCAGCTAAAGAAGTAGAAGTTTTAGAAAAATTAAAAAATATAGAAGTCGAAGAAGAAAAAGAACCAGAAAAACAAATTGTAATGGAAGAATTAGAAGACGACATAAAGGAAAAAGAACAACAACAAAATCAAGAAAGTGACGAGAATCAAAATAATGAAGAAAAAACAAATTTAGAAAAAACTGTTGAAGTAGAATCAAACATTAACTTAGAAGACGAAGAAAGCGATAGCGAACAGGACAATTAAAATATAAAATTATAAAGGAAACAAAAAATGAAAATTGTAGTACAAAGAGTAAAAAATGCTCAAGTTGAAGTAGAAGGAAAAATTATAGGAAAAATACAAAAAGGTTTTTTGGTATTGCTAGGAGTTACCACTAGCGATACCAAAGAACAAGCAGACTATCTAGTAAAAAAGCTATGTAAATTACGAATATTCACAGACGAAAATGACAAAATGAACTTAGCATTAAAAGACATAGGAGGAGAATTACTAATAGTTTCCCAATTCACTTTATATGCTGACTGCACACAAGGAAACAGACCATCATTTATAGAAGCAGCAAAACCAGAGCAAGCAAGTGAATTATACGAATATTTCTGCACAGAATGTGAAAAAAATGATATACACGTAGAAAAAGGCATATTTGGTGCACATATGAAAGTTACCTTAACAAATGACGGGCCTGTCACAATAATCCTTGAGCGTTAATGTCCCGTTCTGGGACAGGCACCAATGTACCCATTTTGTCCCTTTTTGGGACAGGTTTACCATTAGTAAGGGTATCTTTCATATAGATATTTTATGATGTCATCTGCATTTTTTTCTGACACACGCACAAAAACATCTTTGTCCAAGCAAATCCACATACTTAACACATAATCATCATAGTTATCGGCAAAGGTGCCAATTATTTCTGCTAATTCAATAGGATTAGCATATTTTTTTTCCCAGTTTAAATGTTCTTCCATATCCAAATTTGTATTGTAAAACTGGCTTAAAAACCTATTTAATTCACCTTTTTTTTGACTGTATAAATTTACACTTACTAACATAATTTCTCCTATTTTCTTTTATTAGTATAAAAAAAATAATAAAATTTATACATAGAATAAAGTAAAACAAAATTGTAAATACTAGAAAAAATGGATTTTAGGAGGTTTGATGAAATTTTGAAGAATATAAAAAGAATTGCTTATGTTATATTAGCTATAGTTGTTGCAGTCTTAGGATTCACAGTTTATACTAATGCTAGTAAAGATGCTCGGACAAAGTGAAAATGAGAAAGTATTTTCTGAAATTCAATTCCTTGAATCAAAACTAGTTAATTTATTTAATACTATGAATAATATAGAAAGCAGAAATTATAAAATTGCTACTAGTGAACTTTCAAAAGAAACAACTGAAAAATCATCTGATAGTGATAATAGTTCATCACAGGGAGGCAGTTCTGACCAAAGTAGTTCTTCTGGTGGCGGTGGACAATCATCAGGTGGGGAATCTTCTAGTGCTGAAGGATCTGGCTCACAAAGTGGAGGACAAGGTGGTGCTAGTAGTTCTAGCGGAGCAGAAGGAGAAACGTCTAATGAACAAAAAAATGATAATAAAAAATTTCAGTTAGAAGATAATAATATCTTAACAAGTGAAAAGAATATTAATTGGGGGAGCATGAAATCTGAAATAGAAAATTTATATACTTCTCTTCCAAATATCACTTTAGATTTATACCAATTAAATGTTAATCAAGAAGATGTCTTGGCTTTTAATACTGAGTATGATAATTTGACAAAAATAATACAAAATGAAAAAAAAGAGGAAACATTGCAACAATTAACAAAGATGTATGACTATTTGCCAAAATTTTTAAGGGGTTCAAATCAAGAAGAATTATATACTGTATTAGTAGAAACAAAAGCAAATGTATTGAAAGGATATGCTAAGTTAGATACAAAAAATTGGCAAAGTATTTCAGATGATGTTCAATCTGCTATTAATAGTTATTCTAAATTATTAACTAATACAAATATTAATGAACAAAAACAATATACTGTAAGTAAAGTATATGTAATGTTGAACGAATTAAAAAATTGTATTAGCACACAAGACACATCAGTATTTTTAATAAAATATAAAAATCTAACAGAAGAAATGAACAATTTACAATAAAATCATTTAAAGCTTTTTTATTTCAGAAATTTATGGTATAATAGAAAAAGAGTAAATTGAATAGTCGCTGGTAAAACTCCGAAAGGAATTACGAGAGGAAAGTCCGGGCTTCATAGAGCAAAGATGCTAGATAACGTCTAGTGAGGGTGACCTTAAGGAAAGTGCAACAGAAAATAACCGCCACATTATTGAAACTTGTTTTAGATAATTGTGGTAAGGGTGAAAAGGTGAGGTAAGAGCTCACCGCTACTATGGTGACATAGTGGGTCAGTGTAAACCCCATCTGAAGCAACACCTAAATAGAAGATTAAGCCTGCTCGGCGCCTTCTAAATTGCGTGGCTTGAGGTATTTAGCAATAGATATCCTAGATAAATGGCTATTTTAAAAGACAGAACCCGGCTTACAGATTTACTCTATTTTTTTTGACAAAATAATTTATTATGTGTATAATACTTATAATTTACAAAAGCATAAAATTATGGGAGTAAAATACTAATGAAAGAAACAACAAGAAAAATTAGAAAGCAAAATATGAAAATATACTCTTTATATAGAGCCATATCACTGGATCTATTATTTTATTATGCCATTGAATTTCTATTTATAACACAAGTGAAACACATTAGTCCAGCAGACTTTGTTTTAAGTAGTTCATTTTATGCTATTTTTATGATTGCAATGCAAATACCAGCAAGTATAACAATTGATAGATTGGGAACAAGGCTATGTACAATACTTGCAAATGCTTTTAATACTTTATTCATTGTATTAATTATGTGTTGCGACAATTTAGCTACTTTGATATTTGCACAATTTATTAGTAGTTTATGTTTTTCACTAAAAGACATATCAGATAGTACATTATTACAATATTCAATTCCAGATTCTAAACACAAAGGAGACATCTTTTCTAGGTTAGAAGGTAGAGGATATAAAGATTATTATTTATTAAATGCGGTTACTTCTGCAATATCTGGATTTTTATATGTAGTTGATCCATATCTACCTATGATATTAGCATTAATTTTTACTTTAATATCAACTTTTATATCTTTTGCATTTGAAGAAATTCCAAATGAAAATCAAGAAAAACAAACAACAAAACAATACTTTCAAGAATTAATGCAAGGAATGAAATTTATTATAAAATCAGATAGATTAAGAAGTTTATTTTTATATGGTGGCATAGCATGGGGAATCTTTTCTTTAATGAAAGATTATCGTGCAAGTATACTTGTAGACATTGGAACACCAGAGCCAATTATTACTATAATAGCAGCAATAGTAGGAGTTGCATCATCAACAGGCTCAAAAGTGCAAATACAATTCCACAACCATTTTCGTAATAGAACTTTATCAACCATTCTATATATGACTACAGGTGCAATCTTAATAGGTGGTATAACAGGAATTATACCTTTTTCATTTAAGTTTAGCTTAATTATTTTCACAATTTGTTTTATAATAGTACACATATGTAAAGGAATAAGTGCAGTTGTAACTACAAGATACTTAGGAAACTTTGCAGATGAAAAAATATTAACACAAATTTATGCAGTAAATGCAATGAGTAGGAATGTTTTTAGAGCAATAATCAGCTTTTTAGGCTCATACTTATTAAGAATAACAAACACAGCAAATAGTATGGTTTTAATAGGCATTTTATTATTAATAACAACACTGGGGTTAACAAGTTATATGAAAACAAGATTAGGATTGAAACCAGAAGAATATGGTGAAAATGATATATTTAACAAACAAAATACTTGACAAAATAAAGTTACAGTTGTAAACTATACAAGAGTTTACAACTGTAACTTTTTAAATACTCATAATTCAGAAAGGAATGAATTAATAATGAAAAATAAGAAATATGAAATCACAGATGCAGAATTACAAATAATGAACATTTTATGGGAAGCAGAACCACTAACTTTAAATGAAATTGTTAACCAATTAAGTTATAAAGAAATAAAAAATAAAAGCACTATAAAAACCTTATTATATCGTTTAGTAGAAAAAGGAAGTGTTAAGTCAAGTACAGCAGAAAACAAAAAAGAAAATTTATTTAAAACAGCAATTTCACAAGAACAATATTTAAAAAAAGCTAATGAAAATTTTTTAGAAAAATTATATAACGGAAGCACAAATAAACTTTTATTAAACTTTGTAGAAGATAAAAAAATAACTAAAAAAGATTTACAAGAATTAATAGATTTAATAGAAGAGTGAAAGGAGTTATAGATATGTTACTTATTCAAAAAATATTTATTAATATTTTATATATGGCATTTATGGCAAGTTTTGTAGCAATTATAATATTATTATTGAGAAAAATATTTGACAAAAAAATATCACCAAAATGGAAATTTGCTATGTGGGTACTATTATTAATTAGTTTAATAATACCATTTAGAATAACATTATATAGTAATAATGAACAACTTAATACTATAGGAAATTTCACAACTTATGTTGAAAAAATGAAAATAACTTTTACTCACAATTATTATGGAAAGATACTAACATATATATGGCTAGCAGGAATGGCTGTTATAGCTATTATTTACATATTCAATGTAATTAGAATGAAATTCAAAATAGGAAAAGAAGAAATAAAAGAAGAAAGAATTTTAAAAATATTAGAAGAAGCAAAACAAAACTTAAAAATTAAAAGAAATATAAAATTAATAAAACAAAAATATAAAATAGTACCTTGTATTTATGGAGTTTTAAAACCAAAAATACTTTTAACTCAAGAAATTTTAGAAAAGTCAGATGAAGTTTTAAAATATATTTTTATGCACGAATTAGCACATTATAAAAGAAAAGACACATTTTTAAATTTTATACTTTTACTTATAACTTTTATATACTGGTTTAATCCAATACTATGGTTTTGCTTTAAACAAGTAAGACAAGATATGGAATTAAAAGCAGACGAATTAGTAATAAAAAACATACCAAGTGGCAAAGATAAAGAATATGCCAAGGCTTTAGTTAGCTTACTTCCAATATCAAAAGAGGAAAAAATAACAAATCGATTATTGTATGTTACAGACAGTAAAAAGAATATGGAAAGAAGAATTAAAATGATAAAATTATCGGATAAATTTAAAGAATACAAAGCATTAATAGGTATAACAACATTAACACTAACTTTATGCATTGGACTATTAACTTTTACTCAAATTAAGCCAACAGAAAATGTATCTTATAACAATGTGAAATATTTTGAAACACCAGATAGAATTGTATATAAAATAAAAAATGAAGATAAATATTATGTGTATGAACCATCTAAAGAAGATTACAATGATTTAGTTAATCAATTAACAAAATGTATAGATGGCGTAGGAGAAGGCTCAAAATTATCACAAGATGATATAAAGAAAATTGAAGAAGAAGAAAACTACATAGAATTAGATTATAATACAATTAGTAAAAATTACATTATTGCATTTCAAAAAGAAAACTACAATGTTATAAAAAGAACAGACGAAGGTGGAACAGTTGTTAAAAACAATATAAAATATAAAGAAAATTTAGAAAAATTATTAGCTAAACAAACTTCAAATAAACAAGAATGTTATGGAATGCTAGATAGTAAAGAATATCGTATTTTAGAACCAATATATTATCAAGTACCAAGTTGGTCTAATGAACTAAAAAAATATGAACAAGGTATTTATAGTGTAAGATTAGGAACAAAACAAGCATGGCAAAATTTTAAAGAAAACAATAATATCAATATGACACAAGATATACCAGAACAACAATTTGAAAAAACAAATGTAATAGCAACAATAACAAAATATCAAATTGATAAAATAGAAACACGAATTGGTGGAGCAACACTTTATTTTAAAGGAATGGAAACAACAGGCCAATACTATGTTAATCTATTTTGCTTAAGTAAAGCAATTAATATTAATTGCATTTATCGAAATTTTAATAATATTACATATCAAACACAATCACAGCAAAATCAAGTTCAAGAACCACAGTTAGTTAAGTATTCTTCATCAGATATAAAAAATAAACTTGCAGGGCAAAAAGAAATAACTGCATATATTAAACAAATTAGGCAAAGTGGACAAAATATCTATCTTACATGTAAAATAACATGGTGGGACAGTAACCAAAATGCACAAAATTTTGAAGGTGAAATACTAGTAAAAGCAGATACACAAATAATGGGAAGTACACAAAATCAATTACAAGAATTACAAGCAATGCAACGTAGACAAGATACTTTATATGTTACCTTGAATGAAAAAGAACAGCAAAAAGGAAATTTAGTTGCAACTAATATAGAGGTAATGGGATGCTAATAAAAGTAAAGTGAAAGGGATAAATGAAAATGAAAAATAAAAAAATGATAATAAAAATAATAATATTAGTTTTAATTATAGTTGCTGTAATTGCTACTGTTATAATATTAAACAATCAAAAAAAAGAAAAACTAAAAATGGCTTTATATGATTTTGTTAATTTAATTAACGACAAAAATTACGAAGAAATGTATAACAAGGTAAACTTGAGTTCAATGAATAAAGAAGATTTTATTGATAGAAATAAAAACATTTATGAAGGAATAGACAGTAGCAATATCCAAGTAGAAATAGCAGATATTAAAAAAGAAAATAAAGAATATAAAATAAACTATCATGAAAAAATGTTTACAGCAGCAGGAGAAGTTGAGTTTGACAATAGTATAGCCATAACAAAAGACTATAAACTAAATTGGTCATCTAGCTTTATTTTTCCACAATTAGGAGAAAAAGAAAAAGTAAGAATTTCTACAATAAAAGCTAACAGAGGAAAAATTTTAGATAGAAATGACAAACCTCTAGCAATAAATGGAAGCATTTTATCTGTTGGTATTGTGCCAGGAAAATTAGGAGATAGTAAAAATGCTAATATTAGTAAAATAGCAGAATTGACAGGTGTAACAGAAGATTATATAAATGAACAATTAAATGCTTCTTGGGTAAAAGACGATACTTTTGTTCCAATAAAAAAAATAGCAGAAAGTAATACATCTTTAAAAGAAGCTTTGCTTCAAATACCAGGAATTTTAATTAATAGAGAAGATGGACGTGTATATCCATTAGGAAAAGAAGCGGGACATTTAATTGGGTATGTGCAAGCAATTAATGGCGAAGAATTACAACAAAATGAAGGTAAAGGATATACCACCAATAGTGTTATTGGAAAATCTGGATTAGAAAAAGCTTATGAAGAAAAATTAAGAGGAATAGATGGATCAGAAATTTATATTGTAGATGAACAAGGAAATAAAATTAGTGAAATAGTAAAACAAGATAAAAAAGATGGTAACAATGTAAAACTTACTATTGATAGCGATTTACAAAGTAAAATATATGAACAAATGAAAAGTGACAAAGGATTTTTTGTTGTAATGCATCCAACATCTGGTGAATTATTAGCATTAGTTAGCACTCCAACTTTTGATTCTAATGATTTTGTTGTAGGTATGACAACAAAACAATGGAATGATTTAAATAATGATGAAAGTAAGCCACTTTATAATCGTTTTACACAAAAATATTGTCCAGGTTCAACATTTAAACCAATAACTGCATCAATTGGTTTAACTACTGGAAAAATAAACGAAAACGAAGAATTTAATTATGATGGCAAAAGTTGGCAAAAAGATAATTCATGGGGAGATTATCACATAACAACTTTAACAGCATATAATGAACCTAAAAATCTATTAAATGCAATAATACATTCTGATAATATTTATTTTGCACAAGCTGCATTAAAAATAGGAAGTAACACTTTTGTTGAAAAATTAAATCAAATGGGATTTAACGAAACAATAGAATTTCCACTTTATTTAGCAAAATCTCAATATGCTAATGAAAACTCTGAAAAGATAGAAGGAGAAACAAAATTAGCAGATTCAGGCTATGGGCAAGGAAGTATTTTGGTAAACCCAATTCATATGGCATCAATTTATTCAGCATTTGCAAATCAAGGAAACATGATAAAACCAAACATTATTTATGGAGAAGATAAACAAATTTTAAAAGAAGCAGTTATAACAAAAGAGTCAGCAGATACTGTAAAAGAAGCATTAATTCAAGTTGTAGAAAACAAAGAAGGAACAGCAAATGATATGAAAATAAATGGCACTACTATTGCTGGAAAAACAGGAACAGCCGAATTAAAAACTTCTAGTGATGATACAAAAAGTGGTACATTAGGATGGTTTGACTGTTTTACACTAAACAGAGCAAATGGTAATGATTTATTAATAATTAGCATGGTGGAAAATGTTCAAAATAACCAAGATGGTGGTAGCCATTATTTAATAAAAAAAATAAGAACATTATTCTAAAATAATAGAGAAAATATTTGATTTTTAGTGGAAATTTTAATTAGTTTATGATACAATAATGCAAACGTGAAAATTTTGGAGGTTGCATCAAAAATGTATGAAAGAAGTGCTATTGTTTTAGAAAGGTATTTAGAAGGTATTTTAAATCTTGATAGTAATTATAATTTGAAAAAAAATTGTAACAATTATAAAGATTTAATTGCCGAAATAGAAGAATACCAAAATGTAACTGCAAAAGAAATGGAAGCAATAAAAGAATTTGACGAAATAGCAAATGAAATTGGAAATTTACAACATAAACAAGAAGTATTATACAAAAAAAATCAACAACTAGAAGACGAAAGAGCAGACTTATTTAAAGATTTAGGAGAAGATTCAAAAATATTAGAATCAAAACTAAAAAAAATAGAAATGTCATTAGAAAAAAATAATAAACAGTCAAAAAAGATAAGAGAAGAATTCATACAACATTTAAGTGAATTTTCAAAAAAGCAAAAAGAAAGAAATAAATGTGAAAAAGCAAGAAGAGTAAGTGAAGCCAAACATATGGAATATCTTGAAAAAATGAATATGGAATTCGAAGAAATTGATATACAAGACATTTCTAACATAAAAGATTTTCTTGACTCAGAAAAAGACAAAATTAAACAAGAATCTTTAAAACTTATGACTCAAAATGGTAAAAGTGAAAGAGTACCATTTAATGAAGATGTATTAAGAAAAGCAATAAATACAAGAATTGATATTGCTGAAAAAGAAGCTGAATGCTATATCTTAGTATATGATAAAATGAAAAAATTATTATCAGAAACAGAAGAAGAAAATATTCGTTTAACAACATATAAAAAAGTATTACGTGACACAAGTGTTAAGTTAGCATTTTTGAAAGCAGAAAATGACTATATAATTAGCTTTTTAGATTATGAAAGAATGACAGCAATTGGAGGCCCAAAAGTACATAAAAAAATGATGATAGAAGCTTGTAATAATTTTGAATTAGATATGATACAAATCAAAAATTTATATGAATTAATCTTAAAAGAAATTGCAAATAAAGCTACGCAAAAAGCATATAAAGAACTATATAATAAAACATACTTAAAAAGTATACAAGACAAAGAAAAAAATTTTGAAGAAGAAGTAAATCAAGTTAATATTAGTACAGGAACTGTTATTAATTCTAACTATTGGAGAATTGATGGTATAAAAAATATCTATAATGTTTTTCAAGAAATAATAGCTGAAAAGTTTGGTAAAGATTTAACAGAATATAGCATAACAGAAGAAAATCACGAGTTTGTAGACACTTTTGACAAAGAAGATGATGACGACGACAGTTATGAAGATATTTATGAAAATCATAAAGACTATGATGAAGAAGAATATGAATTTGATGACCCATACGAGTATGAATTTGATGATGAAGAAGATATCCAAGACGAATCTGAAGATGAATTAGATAATCTAGAAGATTTAGATGATGATTTAGACGACGAAGATAGCTTAGAAAAAATTATAGAAATGAGCAGAAAAAAAGCAATAGAAGCGGCTAACAAACCAAAAAGAAGTACTAGAAATGCTAAACATACTAAAGAGAACAATAAAAGCTTATTTAACAAAATATTAAAGAAATTTCCAAATACCTAAGGAGGCAAAATGTTAAAATTAGAAAATATTACAAAAGACTATGTTTCAGGAGATTCAACAGTAAAAGCTTTAAAAGGAATAAATATTGAATTTAGAAAGAGTGAGTTTGTATCAATACTAGGACAAAGTGGTTGTGGTAAAACCACTCTTTTAAACATTATTGGGGGATTAGATAGATACACCTCAGGAGATTTAATAATTAATGGCAAATCCACAAAAAAATTCAAAGATAGAGATTGGGATGCATACAGAAATTACTCTATAGGATTTGTTTTCCAAAGTTATAATTTAATACCACATCAAACTGTTTTATCTAATGTTGAATTAGCTCTAACTATTTCAGGTGTTTCTAGAAAAGAAAGAAAACAAAGAGCAATAGAAGCATTGAAACAAGTAGGACTTGAAGAACAGATTCATAAAAAACCTAATCAATTATCTGGTGGGCAAATGCAAAGAGTTGCAATTGCACGTGCATTAGTAAATAATCCTGATATTATTTTAGCAGATGAACCAACAGGAGCTTTAGACACAAAAACCAGTGTACAAATTATGGATATTTTAAAAGAAATATCAAAAGATAAGTTAATTATAATGGTTACACATAACCCGGAACTAGCCGAAAAATATTCAAGCAGGGTAAAAAAAATTTAGATGGTGTTAAAACAGATGACAGCAAACCAGTAAAAAAAGACGAAGAAAAAGAAGAAATGAAACCTAAAACTGGTAGAACATCTATGAAATTTTTTACAGCTTTAAGGCTAAGCTTAAACAACTTAATGACAAAAAGAGGAAGAACAATTTTAACATCTTTTGCAGGTAGCATTGGAATTATAGGAATTGCACTTATTTTAGCAATTTCAACTGGAGTACAAAATTATATAAATAAAGTAGAAGAAGACACATTATCATCTTACCCAATAACAATAGAAGATTCTACAATTGATATGTCAAGTATGATGGAAGCAATGATGGGTGAAACTGATAAAGATAGAAGCAATTATGAAGAAGGAAAGATTTATTCTGCAGACATTATGAATGAAATGATAACTACTCTTTCTAGTAAAGTAGAAAGTAATAACCTAGTAGAATTAAAAAAATATATAGAAAATGGAAATAATGGAATAACTAATAACAGTAATGCAATTTCATATAGTTATGACCTAAATATAAATTTATACAAGGAAAACACAGAAGATGATGTTGTAAAAGTAAATCCAAGTACAGTAATGAATGCATTAGGTATGGGAGAAATGCTAGAAGCAAGAGATAATTCTTCAATGTATTCATTTGTATCTAATAGTTCAATGCAAATGGCAAGTAATACAGATGTATGGTATAAACTATTAGATAACGAAGAGTTACTACATTCACAATATGACCTAATTGCAGGGAATTGGCCAAAAACTTATAATGAAGTTGTACTAATTGTAGACGAAAACAACGAAATAAGTGATTATACTTTATACTCATTAGGCTTAAAAGACCAAAAAGAATTAGAGAAAAAATGGAAAGCTGTAGAAGAAGGCAAAGAAATTGAAGAAGAAGAGCAAACCAGTTATACTTATGACGACTTATTAAATTTATCTTTTAAATTAATTTTAAATTCAGATTATTATAAAAAAGAAAATGGATTATGGCTAGATAAAAGTGAAGATGAAGATTATATGAAAGAAAAAATATCTGAAGCAGAAAGTATAAAAGTAGTAGGAATTATAAAGCAAAATGCAGAAAGTGTAGCTACATCAATGCAAGGTGGAATTGGATATTTAAAAGATTTAGAAGAATATGTTATTAATAAATCTAATGATACAGAAATTGTAAAAGAACAAAAAGATAATGAAGAAACTAATGTCTTCTCAGGTTTAAAATTTCCAACAGAAGAAGAATCAGGGGTATTTGACTATAATTCATTATCACAAGAACAAAAAATGGCAATGAGTAGATTAAATAGTGAACAAATAGCAGAAATGATGGAAACATATACAGCAAATAAAAATGCTAGTTATGAAAAAAACTTAGAAAAATTAGGAGCAATTAAATTAGAAGAACCATCTTCTATAAACATATATCCTAAAAACTTTGAAGCCAAAGATAATATTTCAAAAGCAATTGAAGAATACAACGAAAAACAACGATCAGAAGAAAAAGAAGAGAATGTAATTAACTATACAGATATGGTAGGAATTATGATGAAATCTGTTAGCCAAATTGTAGATACTGTTAGTTATGTATTAATTGCATTTGTAACAATATCATTAATTGTATCTTCAATTATGATTGGTATAATAACATATATATCTGTATTAGAAAGAATAAAAGAAATTGGTATTTTAAGAGCAATAGGAGCTTCTAAAAAGGATATTTCAAGAGTATTTAATGCAGAAACATTTATTATAGGTTTATTAGCCGGAGTACTTGGAATTGGTATAACAGTTTTATTAACTATTCCAATTAATAAACTAATTTATCACTTAGCAGGTGTAACAGTAACTGCTATGGTTCCACCAATTGCTGGTGTTATATTAGTGGTAATCAGTATGCTTTTGACAATAATTGCAGGACTAATACCTGCTAAAATGGCAAGTAAAAAAGATCCAGTAGAAGCGCTAAGAACAGAGTAAAAATAAATTCAATAAAAAAAGGAGAAAGAAATGAAACATTATTATTTCACATCAGAAAGTGTAACAGAAGGTCATCCAGACAAAATATGTGACACAATATCAGATAAAATTCTAGACGAATGCATTAAACAAGATAAAAATGCAAGAGTTGCAATAGAAACATTTGCATCAAAAAATAAAATAACATTAGCACGGTCAAATAAGCTTTAATGGCAAAATTGATTATGAAAAAATAGTAAGAAAAACAATTAAAGATATAGGTTATGGAAATGCAAATATAGATATTGATCCAGAAACATGTTTAATTGATATAAATATAACAGAACAAAGTCCAGACATTGCTATGGGAGTAGACATTGGAGGTGCAGGTGACCAAGGAATAATGTTTGGATATGCATGTGATGAAACAAAAACTTATATGCCTTATGCAATATATATGGCACATAAATTATCACAAGCTTTAACTAATGTAAGGAAAGAAAAAATAATTCCTTACTTAAGACCAGATGGAAAAACTCAAGTAACAGTTGAATATGAAAATGACAAACCAAAAAGAATTGAAACAATATTAATATCTACTCAACATGAGGAAAATATAACACAAGAGCAATTAAAGAAAGATATAATTGAAAAGGTAATAAAAATTACAATACCAAAAAATATGATAGATGAAAAAACAAATATTTATATAAATCCAACTGGAAGATTTGTAATAGGAGGACCATTAGGTGACACAGGACTAACAGGAAGAAAAATAATTGTAGACACATATGGTGGATATTCAAAACATGGTGGTGGAGCCTTTTCTGGAAAAGACCCTAGCAAAGTAGACAGAAGTAGCACATATATGATGAGACATATTGCAAAAAACATAGTTGCAAATGGTTATGCAAAAAAATGTGAATTACAAGTATCTTATGCAATAGGAATGGAAGAACCCTTATCAATTTATATAAACACTTTTGGAACAAGCACAAAACCAGAAGAAGAATTAGTAAAATTAATCAAAGAAAAATTTGATTTAACACCAGATGGAATTATAAAATATCTAGATTTAAAAAGACCAATCTATTCAGAAACAACAAATTACGGACATTTTGGAAAAGAACAATTACCTTGGGAGAAAATCATAAAATTATAGATGCAAACAATTTACAAGAGGTGAAAAATGTATAAAATTGACAAGATACAAAAGGAAAATAGAAGAATGGAAATAATAGGTAAAACAGTTAGTACTATTTTATATATAATACTAATTCCACTTATTATTTTCAACTTCACATTAATTATAAAATCATTTTTATATCCGAACGAAACACCAGATTTTTTCGGATATAAAAACTTTGTTATTGTCTCAAGAAGCATGGAACCAACAATAAAAAAAGGTGATGCAATTTTTGTAAAATCAGTTCCAGAAAATGAAATTTCTAAAAATGATATTATTTCATTTGCACAAGATGATGTAATTGTTACACATAGAATTATTGAAATAAGAGAAGAAAACGGAGTTAAATTCTATAAAACGAAAGGAGATAACAATAATACATCAGACAAAGAAGAAATAACATATAATCAAATTGAAGGAAAATATCAATTTAAAATTAATCAATTTGGAATAGTTACAAATATATTAAAAAGTAAAATCACCTTAGCAATATTAATTATTCTAATGATTATGATTTATTGGCTACAAGCAAGAACACAAAAGAAAAAACAAGCAAGAAAAGAAAAACGAAGAAAATATAATTCACTCTAATTTCAATTTATGTATTTACAATAGTTTAAATTATTTTATATAATTATAAAAAGAAAGGGTTGGTCTATATGGAAAAATCTAAAGTATATTTTACCAAGGAAATAACGCCAGAAAACATTGTAAAAATGTATGAAATACTTGGCAGAAAATTGCAAGGGAAAGTAGCAGTAAAGTTGCATTCAGGAGAAGAAGGAAACCAAAATTATATAAGACCAGAAATGGTAAAAAACATAGTAGAACATGTTAATGGAACAGTAGTTGAATGTAACACAGCCTATGAAGGTGCTAGAAACACAACTGAAAAGCATAACAAATTAATGGAAGACCATGGTTGGACAAAGTATTTTAACGTTGATATTTTAGATGCTGAAGGAGAGGACAAGGTATTAGAAATTCCAAATGGAAAAATAATAAAGAAAAATTATGTTGGAAAAAATATTGACAATTATGACTCAATGCTTGTATTATCACATTTTAAAGGACATCCAATGGGAGGATATGGTGGAGCATTAAAACAATTATCAATAGGTGTTGCTTCTGGAAAAGGAAAAAGATATATTCACTGTATTGGAGAAGAAAATGCAAGTTATGAAAGAATGTTCCAAGTTGACCAAATAAAATTTTTAGAAGCTATGGCAGATGCAGCAAGCAGTGTTACAAAGAAATTTGGAGAAAATATTGCATATATAAATGTTATGTGTAACATGAGTGTAGACTGTGACTGTTGTAATGTAGCAGAAGACCCTTGTATGCAAGACATAGGAATTTTAGCATCTTTAGATCCAGTTGCTTTAGACCAAGCATGTATAGATTTAGTTAAAAATTCAAATGACCCAGGCAAAGAACATTTCTTAGAAAGAGTAAATTCAAGACATGGAACACATACTATAGATGCAGCTGAAGAACTTGGAATTGGCTCTAAAGATTATGAATTAATTAATGTATAAAAAGAAAGGAGTATTTAAAAATGGAATATAGATTTGAAACGGAAAATACGTGTGCACAAATTATAGAATTTACATTAGAAGGAAACGTAGTAAGAAATGTAAGATTTTTAGAAGGAGGATGCCCAGGAAATTTACAAGCACTTCCTAGACTTGTAGAGGGAATGACAGTAGAAGAAATAGAAGAAAAAATAGGTGGAATCAAATGTGGCTTTAGGGGTACATCTTGTGCAGACCAATTAGCAAAAGCAGTTAGAAAAGCTTATGAAGAATCAAAGAAAACAGCATAAATAAATTTATAGGATAAGTCCAAATAAAAAATGTGAAACAAATTCAAGAAAAAATCTTAAAAATGTTTCACATTTTTTATTTTTTGTGGTATAATATAAGTATGAAAGGAAGGGTGAAAAATATGGAAAATAAAATTGAAATTATGAATCTTCTTCAAAGTAAACAAATCCTTGAAAATGAGCTAAACTCATTAGCTTATGGTTCAGTAGAAATAAGAGAAAAAAATAATAATAAATATATATATATACATTATAGAGAAGATGGAGTAGCCTTAACAAAATATGTGGGGGAATATTCTGAGGAATTGTATAATTTAATATTGAATAATAGTATTAAAGCAAAAGAATTAAAAAAGCAAATAAAAGAAATAGTAAAGAAATTAAAAGATTTAGACTACGTTGAAGAAGAATTAGATTCAAAAGTAGAGAAAAACATAGATTTTGCCAAAAGACATTTAGCCGATACAATTTATAAGCAAGCAATATTAGAAGGAGTTGCTACTACATTTGCAGACACAGAAAGTATTATTGAAGGTGGAAAAGTAAATAATATGACATCTGAAGACATACTTAAAATAATAAATTTAAAACATGCTTGGGAGTTTATATTAAACAAGAATGTTATTTTAAGTGACACAAATTATGCGCTATTATGTGAAATAAATAAAATGATTGAAGAAGGATTTTATTATTCAGCTGGCAAAATAAGAAATGTTCCAGTTTCAATAGGAGGAACTAAATGGACCCCAGAACTGCCAATAGAAACTGTAATAAAAGAGGAATTAGAAGAAATATTAAATAAAAAACAAGAACCAATTGATACTGCAATAGAATTTCTATTATATATAATGAAAAAGCAAATATTTATTGATGGAAATAAAAGAACAGCAGTTATTTTTGCAAACCATTACCTAATTGCAAGAGGAAAGGGGATTTTAGTAATTCCAACGGAATTGACAGGCGATTTTAAAAACTTACTTATTCAATATTATGAAGGAAAAGTGGATAGTAAAATAAAAAAATTTATAAAAGAAAAATGTTATATGGCGATTTAGAAAACTTTAAAAATTTTTTGCGAGAAGGTTGACAAAAGTGTAAAGTTGTAATATTTTATTAGTAAATAGATACAAGTATCAATAATAAATAATGTAAAGGAAAAACAAATGAAAAGAATAGAAGCTAAAACCCTTGGGGCTGTACACACACACACACACACACACCTTATGTTTACTAAATAGAAAAATAAGTAAAATAGAAATAAAAAAGATAGTAGATAAGACCTAGAAATAGGTGTTATTTGCTATCTTTTTTGTGTTTGAAAAGTTTTTAAATTTTAAATTATAAAAAAATTAAACCAAAGGAGGCATGAGAAATCATGAAATTGAAACACAAAAAAGAAGGCAGATTACAAAAAGGTATAACCTTAATCGCATTAGTTATAACAATTATTGTTTTATTAATTTTAGCAGGAGTAAGTATAGCAACACTAACAGGAGATAATGGAATATTAACAAAAGCGCAAACAGCAAAAGCAGAAACAGAGAAGGCAAGTGAAGAAGAACAATTACAACTAGCCCAATTAAATGCAGCAATGCATCCGCAACAATGGCCTTATACAACAGAAGATGGTGTAGAAGTACAAATCCCAGCAGGATTGCGCCAACACAAATAGATGGAGAAAATTCTATAGAAGAAGGATTAGTAATAACAGACGAAAATGGAAACGAATTTGTGTGGATACCATGTGATATAGCTGATGATGATGGTACAGACGAAACTACCGCTGATGGAAAAATCAATTACAATGCAAAAAGAAATGAAGCTTGGAAGACAATACAATGGTGTTACAATGGAGGAACATGGGGAGATAGCCAACCAACAGAAATAGGAAAACCAAGTATTGAAGAATATAAAGGATTTTATGTAGCAAGATATGAAGCAGGAATTCCAAGTAATGCACCATTTTATGCCAACTCAGACGGAGCAGAGTATAAAAAAGAAACAGAAAAAAATACATCAGCTTATCAACCAGTAAGTAAAAAAGGAGTACAAGCATGGAATTTTATAAGTCAAAAAAATGCAAAAGAAGCAGCTGAGAGTATGATTACTAATAATGGAGTCAACAGCTATTTAATAGATTCACATGCATGGGACACAACATGTAGAGTAATAGCAAAGTATGATAGTACTAAATCTTTAACAGATTCAACAACATGGGGAAATTACTATAATAATAAAACAACGAAATATGAAAATTTAAATACCTTATACGCACTTCACGAATATAATAATGATAAATGGACGTCAATTGGACCATATAAAAAAGGACAAGTACCGGAAGGACCAAAAGGAGTAGGAACAAATAGATTAGAATTGTCAACAGGAGCAAGTGAAGATTTCAAAGCGTATAATATCTATGACTTAGCAGGAAATATGTTAGAATTGACAACAGAAAATGGAACACCAAGTGGAGATGGTACAAATGCTGACATACCGACAATAAGTCCAACTGATACTAATGGATCGAACGCCGTTGTTCGTAGTAGTTATTTTGCCTACAGTGGCAGTACCTACCCAGTGATTTATTGTGATGGCAAGCTTAGTGCTGCGAGCGTCTGGGGTATCGGCGGAGGGTTCCGCGTTGTGCTTTATCTTCAGCCATCAAATAAATAGACTTAAAATAGGAGAATGTCATAAATTTGTGTAATTTGAAAGCGAAAAAAGTACATATAAAAATGTTCTGAAATAAAAGCAAAACCCTTGACTTTTGAAACAAAAAAATGATATATTAAACCTTGTGAATAAAATATGAAACGACACATGTAGAGCAATATGCTCGTAAATCTGATTACGGTACAAAAACACAATCAGAAAACATGTGTCTTTTTGTATGCAAAAGAAAGGAGAAAAAAACATGCCACAGACAAAATTTCAAAAGTTAATGTTTGCACTAATAACAGTAATAATAACAGTACCATGTTTTGTATTCTACTGTTCATCATATGAAGCAGGAGGATTTAGTGTAGAAGTTATTAAAAATTCTTGGATTTTTATTCCCATTGAATTTGTATTAGCATATCTATGTGAAATATTTATAGGAAGTCCATTATCTGTAAAATTAGCATTAAAAGCAATTGACCCACAAAAAAATGACCATATGATAGTAGAAACTGCAATAATATGTGCAACTGTTGGAATTATGTGTCCATTAATGAGCTTTTTAGCAACTATTCTTTATAATGGAATTATAGCAGTAGGAATTAACGGAGCACCATTAAGTAATTTTATTATTAATTTTATTCCATATTGGTTACAAAAAGTAGTATTAAACTTCCCATTTGCATTATTATCACAATTATTCTTTATACAACCATTAACTAGAACAATATTTGGAATAATTTTTAATAATGAAGCTAAAAAACAAGAAAAACTAGAATTATTAGAAAATAATGCATAAAAATAACTATCAAGTATTTGATAGTTATTTTTTAGTTGACAAAAAAATATTAAAAATATACAATAATTCTAATAAAAAATGAAAGAGAGGTATTTATTATGGAAAAAAAGCAAAGTAATTTTAAAATTATTATAGCACTATTAGTAATAATTATCGTATTATTAATAGGTTTTATTATATTCTTTGTAGGAGAATTCATTGATGAACGAGATGAAATTAGATACTTATATAATGAAAATAATAAAACATCAACTGATAATACCACAAACATAACAACTAACGACAATAATAGCAACAATCAAAATTATATATCAAGAGAAAATGCTTTAAAAGTAGCTTTAGATGATGCAAAAATAAATCAAAATGACATTCGTGACATAGATGTTGAACTAGACTACAAATATAATCAAACAGTATATGAGGTTACTTTTGATTATCAACAATATGAGTATGAATATTATATAAATGCAGAAAATGGTAGTATTGTAAAATCATTTAGAGAAAGCGATTAAAAAAATTTAAGAAAAGATGATGGAAAAATGAAAGTTGGACTAGTACTAGAAGGTGGAGCAATGAGGGGAATGTATACATCTGCAGTATTAGATGTATTCATGGATAACAATATAGAGGTAGATGGAATAATTGCAGTATCAGCTGGAGTTCTATTTGGCGTTAATTATTTATCAAAACAAAAAGGTAGAGCAATTAGATATAACAAACAATATGCAAAAGATAAAAGATATATGGGATTAAAATCCTTATTAACCACTGGAAACATTATTAATAAAGATTTTGCATATTACAAAATACCGTCTGAACTTGATAAATTTGATGAAAAAACTTATGAAAAATCTACCACAAATTTTTATGCAGTAATCACAAATATAGAAACAGGAAAGCCGGAATATGTAAAAATAACAGATGTTTTTAAACAAATGGAAACATTAAGAGCAACATCAGCAATGCCATTTGTTTCTAAAATTGTAGAATTAGAAACAGGAAAATACTTAGATGGCGGAATTACAGATAGTATTCCAATTGAAAAATGTAAAGAGTTAGGATATGACAAAATAATTGTTGTTCTTACAAGACCAATAGAATACAGAAAGAAAGAATCAAATAATTTTATGACAAAATTAAAATATAGAAAATATCCTAATCTAGTAAATGCTATAACTAACAGATATAAAAATTATAATGAAACAGTGGAAAAAATAATAGATATGGAAAATAGAAAAGAAATATTTGTTATAAGACCAACAAGAAAAATTGATATAAAAAGAATTGAAAGAGATCCAGAAAAATTACAAGAAATGTATGACTTGGGAATTAGTGATTGTAAACAAAAAATTGAAAAATTAAAAGATTATTTAAATAATTAGATTAAAGCCATGTTAAAGTTGAAAAAAAGCCTAAAATATGCTATAATTTAAGTAGATGTAAAAAAGCAAAATAAGCGAAAGCTTATGACGCAAAGCCAAAGGTCTAAAAGTTTTTAAAACTCATGATAGCTAGGTTGCACGAAAGAAAAGGGGGTAATTTTATGGAGAAGAAAAAAATTCTATTAACTCTAGCAATAATTATAGCAATGTTAATTTTAGCTTGTGTGTTTTATGTAATGTATTTAAAAATCAGTACAAAAATTGAAATTGATAAAAGATATAATGAATTTGAAAAAGTACAAGCCATAGAAACAAAAGGAACACTAACATATGTAGAAGAGGATAACTCTGCCAAAGTAGAAGACATGGATTATATAATGCAAGATGGAATTGGTGCTAAAGTAGACTCAATTAGCTTAAATGATGATACCCTTTCTGTAAATATTAATTTTAAATTAAATCAAGAAATTAATTATCAAACACTTGGTTATGGTTATGCTATATATGATGAAAACAACAACATTTATCATATATCTTCAAGACTACATATGGGAAATCTTGAAAAAATGGACTATGATTCAATATCTATGCAACGTGAATTAGGGGTATATAATAAAAAAGATATATACAGTATATATTTATCAGACGGAGGCGGATATAGCAGTGAATCGATAAATGAAAATGAAAAAACAGTAGTGAGTAAAATAAAAATTGATGCTAGAGATAAATATCCT
The DNA here is from genome assembly GCA_947626925.1 of uncultured Clostridia bacterium. Taxonomy (GTDB): domain Bacteria; phylum Bacillota; class Clostridia; order TANB77; family CAG-508; genus CAG-269. Next base: position 25,888 of record CANQTU010000005.1, read on the forward strand.
TTAAGCCAAAAAATCTATATAAAAATATTTGATTTAGGATATTTTACAATGGATAAAGATGAAGAAGGAAATTATGATCATAATACTGTAAAAAATATAGACTTAACTGATGCCAAATGGTTATTTGAATTTGACATTCCAGAAGAGATGAATAAAAGAGAGACTATAAACTTAAAACTAGCTAATGAAATTCCTGGCTTAACAATAACAAACATGACTATTACAGAAACAAAATTAGTTATAAATTTTAATTCTGAGGAATATGTAAATTTAATAAGTGCAGGAAAAGATATGCCAGCAGGGGATTTTACAACTCAATGTAAAGAAATGTTAAGTATTACAGATGGAGAAGGAAAAGTGTATCAAGAGGCAAGAGGAGGCACAACAGGAGATAATGGATATAAAATGTTAATTGATGCAACTAAAAAAGACTTAGCTAAAAAATTATACATTAATTTTAAAGTTGGAGATGAACAATACAAGAGCGAATTGGTAGAACAATAAAATAACATTGAAAAATAACTATCTATTTTGATAGTTATTTTTCTTGTATTTTTTTTTGAAAATTTTATAAAAAAACTATTGACAGTTGAGTATTCGTTCACATATAATATAAATAGAGTTGAATAAACACTCAACTATTATAAAAATAAGGAGGATAAAAATGTCTAGAAATGAATTTACATGTGATTGTAGTGTAATCCATCAAGATGTAGTTAATAACACAATAAAAAATATGCCAGATGCGGATACATTTAACAAACTAGCAGAATTTTTCAAAATAATTGGAGATACAACAAGAACAAAAATATTATTTGCTTTAGACCAAAACGAAATGTGTGTATGTGATATTGCAAATGTTTTAGGAATGAGTAAATCATCTATATCTCATCAACTAGGAACATTAAGAAGAAGTGGAATTGTTAAATGTAGAAAATCTGGAAAAGAAGTTTTTTATATGTTAGACGATAACCATGTAAAAGAAGTTTTCGAAATAGGTATAGAACATATAACACACAAAAAATAAAAGGAGGCAAAACATGAAAAAAGACGCAAGTAAAATTATAATAGCATTAATACTATTTTGTATTGCATTTATAGTAGATTTTAAAAATGAATTAATAAATAATATAATATATATAATATCTTATCTTATTGTTGGATTAGAAGTATTAAAAGAAGCAATAGAAAACATTGCTAAAGGAGAAGTTTTTGATGAAAACTTTTTAATGTCAATTGCAACAATAGGAGCATTTGCAATAGGAGAATTTCCAGAGGCAGTCTGTGTTATGCTATTTTATCAAGTAGGGGAATTATTTCAAAGTTATGCAGTAGATAAATCTAGAAAATCAATTTCAACTTTAATGGATATAAGACCAGACTTTGCCAATGTAGAAAGAAATAGAAAAATAGAAAAAGTATCTCCAAATAATGTAAATATTGGCGAAATAATTGTGGTAAAACCAGGAGAAAAAATCCCATTAGATGGCTGTGTGATAGAAGGAAAATCAAGCTTAGATACAAAAGCACTAACAGGGGAAGCCTTACCACGAGATATTACTATAGGAGAAGAAGCATTAAGTGGATGTATAAACTTAAATGGTGTTATAAAAATTAAAGTAACAAAAAAATATGGAGAATCAACAGTTAGTAAAATATTAGACTTAGTTGAAAATGCAAGTAGCAAAAAATCAAAGTCAGAAAATTTTATTACAAAATTTGCACATTACTATACGCCAACAGTAGTTATTATTGCAGTATTTCTTGCAATATTACCACCACTTATTATAAAAAATGCAACATTTTCAGATTGGTTATATAGGGCATTATCATTTCTTGTAGTATCTTGTCCTTGCGCATTAGTAATATCAATCCCATTAAGCTTTTTTGGAGGCATAGGTGGAGCATCTAAAATTGGAATTTTAGTAAAAGGAAGTAACTACTTAGAGCAATTAGCTAAAACAGAAATAATGGTATTTGACAAAACAGGAACATTAACTCAAGGGGTCTTTGAAGTACAAAAAGTTGAGGCAATAGATATAAGCCAAGAAGAATTATTAAAAATCACAGCATATAGCGAAAATTATTCAAACCATCCTATTTCATTGTCTGTCAAAAAAACATATAACAAAGAAATTGATGAAAAGCAAATTGTAAAAACAGAAGAAATATCTGGCCAAGGAATTATTGCTAAAATTGGAGAGCAAGATGTACTAGTTGGAAATGAAAAATTAATGGATGAAAATAAAATAAAATATACAAAATCTAATGATGTAGGAACTATTTTATATGTAGCGATAAATAGAAAATTTGCAGGATATATAGTAATAGCAGATAAAATAAAAGAGGATTCTGAAAAAACAATTAAAAGCTTAAAGCAAGAAAACATAAAACAAACCATAATGCTAACAGGAGATAAAAAAGCCGTTGGTGAAAGTGTTGCAAAAAAATTAGGGCTAGATAAGGTATATACAGAATTATTACCAGATGAAAAGGTAGAAAAAGTAGAAAGTTTATTAAAAGAAAAAAGCAAAAAAGGTAAACTCGCATTTGTAGGAGATGGCATAAATGATGCACCAGTTTTAGCCATTTCTGACATAGGTATAGCAATGGGAGGATTAGGCTCAGATGCAGCAATAGAAGCAGCAGATGTTGTACTTATGACAGATGAGCCATCAAAAATAGTAAGTGCAATTAAATTATCAAAAAAGACAATGAGGATTGTTAGAGAAAATATAGTATTTGCTATTTCTATAAAAGTACTTGTTTTAATATTAAGTGCATTTGGAATATCAACTATGTGGGAAGCGGTTTTTGCAGATGTAGGTGTTTCTGTACTTGCAGCCATAAATGCTTTGAGGGCATTAAGAGTTAGTATTAGAAAATAAAACAGTAGGAGATGAGTATATGAAGATAAAAATAGAAAATGAAAATGAATTATATAATTCATTTGACAATTTTGAAGAAACATTAAGTGAAGATCTAATATCTTATATAAACAATAAGTCAGAGATTTCTTCAATAAAAGAAAAAGAAGATATAGAAATAATTTCAGCAAAAAAAATAGATGAAAATAAATTCAAAAAGTCTTTTGAAAAATATTGTGATGAACAGTTAATACTAATAAATAGACAACAAAAAATAAATAGAACAAAACAAATAGGAATGTTAATTGTTGGAATAGTATTTATAATATTTTCAATATTACTAACTGATAAAATAAATATTATAATTTTAGAAATTATTTCAACTATTGGCTCTTTTTCAATATGGGAATCTGCAAATAGTTGGTTATTGCAAAGCAAAGCAATTAAATTTAATAAATTGAAAGCCATGAAATTAAAAAATAGTGAAATCAAATTTGAAAGAGATTTACAGTTGCAATAAAATCATTTTTTATGATAATATAACTAAAAAGTTTAAAGGAGGAATTTTTAATGAGAAAAAATATTAAAACTACAGAGGCAATATTTCCAATGCCAGTATTAATGGTTGCAACTTATAATGAAGATGG
>CANQTU010000006.1 GCA_947626925.1 uncultured Clostridia bacterium
TATTTTTCTATTTTATTTGGGTTTGAATCAAATCCTATTACTTGATATTTTTTGTCAAACATAACTGCTAATGGTATCCCTACATATCCTAGTCCTACAACTCCTATTTTTGTATTATTATTTATCATTTATATTACCTCTTTTTAAGTTTTTTTCGAAAAATTCTTTAAATTGCTTTGCAATTACATCATAACTATATTTCTCTATTTCTTCTAAATTCTCTTCTGATAACTTTTTTAGCATCTCTCTATTGTTTATTAATTCTTTAATTTTATTTTTTAAATTTTCTATATTTCTTTCTTCTATTATATATTGAGATTGTTTCTTTCCTAAAACGTCTTTTACGAAACCAACATCTGTAGAAATAATTGGTACTCCACAACACATTGCTTCTAAAATTGTATTTGGTCCACCTTCCTCTTTTGAAACACAAACATATATATCTATACTATTATAAAAATCTTTCATTTCTTCAATTGGAGTAAACTTTACATTTCTGTCTGCTAATTTTAATTCAATATCAAATCCTTCTTGTTTTAATTGTTCAATTGCTGGTATTAAAATAGTATCAACACCTTTTATATCTTCTCCATTGCCTTTTTCATCCCAATTTCCCCATTTGCTGTTACCACTCCAACCTATTACTATTTTTCTGTTTTCAATATTGTCAAATCTTTCTAAATTTTCCGGTCTAAATAACTCAATATTTGCTCCAGCTATGATAACTCCAGATGGTTTTTTGCAATCTAATTTATTATATATTTCAAATAGTTTGTTTGACATAACATAATAGTCATCTACCAAATTTAGAACTCTTTTACTATTTTCGATATTTTCATCATCTAATAGACTATGATCTGGTACACATGTAGTTTTTACTATTTTACTAAATTTTTCTTTTATAAAGTCATCTACGTCTATATTATTTCTTTTAAATATAACATTTTCATTTGATAGTGAAAACAATAGTCCCCTCCAAAAAAAATGAACTAAATCATAGTCTTGTACCAATAAAATAACTTGTAATACATTATCTTGTAAGGCTGTTGTTGCAGGTATTATTTCAAAATCATAATAATTACTTAATTTTTCTTTTATAAGTACAGCTCTATTATAAAAAGCCCAGTTGTCTGTATCTGTTATTAATGCTATTTTTGGTTTTGACATAAAAACACCCCTCTATTTTACTTTCACAAATTCTTCTACTAATTTCTCACACTTTATATCAAAATCTCTTTTCCATTGTATATATAAATTCATTATTTCTTCTTTATGCTCTAATGCTTCTAAAATTTTATCTTTAATATAAACTGCGTCATCCTCTTTTTCTAAAATTACATATTCACCTAATTTTGTTCCAACAAAATAATCATTATTATTTCCTAATAAACATGGAACTCCCATTTCAAAACTTTCTAATGGAAACATTGGGGCATTTTCTGTAAAAGTAGGATAAATGTTAATATCATTTTGCTGAATTTTTTTCATTAATTCGTCATTTGGAATATAATCATTAATGCTAGTTGTTTCAAGTTTTAAAATTTCAGTAAACTTTTTTGCTCCTTCATTAATAGGTACTACATCAGCTACAGCATTTTTTACTAATTTCATAGCACTTAGAGCTGTATAAATATTTTTTAGTTCTCTGGTATCTGCATTATAGATACCAATTTTTGTTTTCTCGTTTTTATTTTTCGCAATTTTACCTTTATTTTCTTTATGTACATTATTTTGCAAATAATAAGATTTAAACCCTGCCTTTTTGTAGAATTCATACATTGTACTTCTTACAAAAGCAAAGCTATCAATTTTATTTTGATGATATAAATTCATTACTTCTTTGTTTAGATTCCAAGTAAAATCTGAAAAATATTCATAACAGTTTCCATGCCATATAACTTTTACAATAATTTGAGCATTTCTATTTTTAATTTCTTCTATTATGCTTGTCCAACCATCACATATTTGACTAAAAATAACTGACTTTATATTATTTTCTACAATTGATGTTACTAATTTTTTTATATCTTTTTTGCTATATACATGTTCTAATGGTATATAATTTTGAAATAATCCCTTTGTTGAAGCTGCTACACCTAACCATGTTGGATTATAAAACACAATATAATCTTTTTCTTTATATTCTTTCATTTTTTGAATAGCTTCTTCTACTCTTTTACTATACATTTTATTTTGTTTATTTACTTCTTTGCTGTGTGTTATTTTATATTTTATTGTACTTAAAAAATGATATAATTTACTTAAGCACTTATAAAAAAATCCATCTTTTTTAATAAATCGTTTTAAAAGATTTTTAACTTTTTGCAACTTTCTCTTTCCTTTCATTTATCTATAAATTCAATTAATTGTTTTTCTGCTTCTTTATTGTATTCTTGTTTCCACTCTTTGTATAATTGGTGGATCTTTTCTTTGTTTTGTATCATCTTTTTTAATAGTTCTGCATTAATAATAGCATTATCTTCTGCTGTTGTTACTACATATTGCTTTAACTGCACATTTTCTTCTAAAAAGTCTGTATGATTTCCCACTAAACATGGAATACCTAATTCCATACTAATCCAAAAAACTGGATGCAAATAATCAGTAAAAGATGTTGATACAATAGCATCATTTTTACTCATTTTTTGGATTAGTTCATCTTCTTCTATTTTTTTAATTTTGTCTTGTGTATGTAAGATATTCATAGTTTCTAAAAAATCATCCATTCTTTCATCTAATGCATTATAATTAATATTGCAATTTTCTAGCATTTTCCCAATACATAATTGATTAAAAATATTCTTGTCCCATGTATAATTTAGTGGATAAATTCCTATATTTAATTTTTCATTTTGAGTATATGTTGACAATTTTTTTTCTTCTTTTAGAATATAATTTTCTTTTAAGTAAGAACAGTTATACCCTAAATTTTTATAAGTTTCATATTGGCTTTTTCTGAAAAATGCTATATCACTTACAATTCCCTGTTTAGATAATTCTAGTAATGTGAAAAAGTTTTCTCTTTCATACTCATAATATAAAAGACTATCTTGTGTATTACAAATTACTTTAATTATTAAGTCTGGATTTTCTTGTTTTATATCTTTTATTAACTTGTCCCATCCAATTTCTAAGCCAGAAAAAATAATTTGTTCAATTCCTTCTTCTATTTCTTTATCTATTATTTTTTTGTTGTAATTATAATCAAAGTCTGTCCACCCTAAATTAATTGCTTTTGTGTGTTCAAACATATTTGTTATGCATATATTGTCTTCTGGTTTTTTATCTCCATACAATAAGATGTATTTTTTCATTTACTATCCCTTTCCTAATATTTTTCTCAATGCTGATTTTGATTTTAATATTGTATTCATATATTCAATATTATTGTGTATCATAAATGCTTCTTTCCATGTTTCATCTCTTAATAGATTTCTGCATTTAAAAATATTTAATCTATCTAAAGTAGATAGTTTATCTTCTTTTTCTACATATTCAGCTGTTCCAAATGTATCGTTAAATACCATACTATAATATGCTTCTATTAATTCTTTACTTGGATTAGTTTTGGTTTTTCTAATTAATTCAAAAACGCATATTTTTGTTTCTTCTGCTTCATAAGGATGATATTTCATATATTCATTTATTACTTTTGCTCCTTCAAACATACCTTGTTGTAATGGTTCAATATATTTCTTAACAATTTCTGTTTCTTCTGTTTTTGCTTTTCTAATTGCTTCACCTTGCTTATATTCAATTACACTTCCTGTTCCTGGATTATAAATCCATTCTAATAATGTAATCATACTTGCAACTTCATTGTCACGAATTTCTTTGTTGTCAATAAAACTAATTTTATAACTATTTTTAGGTTGTAAGTTATAAAAATCAAATAATGTTAAATAATAACCACCAATTGTTTTGTTTGTAAATATATGTGCCAAATTGTCTTGTATTGTTCCTCTCCAACCAATATCTACAACAAACATTGGATTATCATCATTAACAATTCCTTTTTTCTTCTCAAAATATTCTAATAATTCTTGTCTTTTTCTTTTTAATTCTACATTTATTTTTTCTGTAAATTCTTTGTCTGCACATAATTTTTGCACATTAAGATTAAACCATGGTTCTACAATGTTTTCCTCTGGTTTAATATCATATTTTCCCATAAATTCCTTATATGGTGTAATATCTATGGCTAATGTTTTAAATAATGCCTTCATACTTTGTACTCTATATTGTGACCATAAACGTAACAATTCTGAAATTGAAAATTCTTTTAAAGAAGCTGAAAATGTCCCCATTCTACTAACTTCTATTGTTTCGCAATTTGGCAATTTAATTCCAAATGGATTATTTTGTTTAATTAATTCATGTATTTTTATAAAAGTTTCTCCTTCTCTAGTGCAATAATAAACTGTTGGTATATTGTTTTTAATAGCATATTCTACTACACTATATCCAAAGAAATATAATAGTGGCGCTAGGTCAACACCTGTATTAAATAATCTATTTTCTTTTGTATTTTCTTCTTTTTTTACACATGACAAATCAAAACCGAATTTTCTTCCTCTTTCAGGTATAAAATCGAAATCGGTTTTTGTAGTTTTTATTGTTTCAATTCCAAGTTTTTGAGCCATTTCAATATCTGAATATATATTATCCCCAACATGAATATGTTCTTCTGGAGAAATTCCTATTTCTTCTTCTGCCTTTTTGAATAGGTTTCCTGTTCTTTTATTTAATAAATAATCTGCTGAACTATATATTTTTTCAATTTTAGTTGGTAAATTTAAAGAGTCTAATATTTCTTTTAAAGCTTCTGCTCCCATATAAAAATCTGATATGCAATATTTTTTCAAATCTTTATATTTTTCAAATATTGGGATAATTTCTGGATTTATAAAAATAGCTCTTTTTTCTTGTTCTATTTCTTCTTTTAATAGTTCTTGTGAAATATCCCCTTCAAAATTATTCATGATTTCTGCTTGCAATAATTTGAAAACTTCTAATATTCTGCATTCTTCATCATGCCCATTTTCTTTATTTCTTTTACATTCTTCAGCTTCTATTTTATCTCTAATTTTTAAGATTTCATAAATATCTTTATATTTCTCTTTCAATTGATTTTCATATTTTAATAATATATATTTTGATGTATGTAATTTTATTTCTTCTGGGTGACATTTTCTTTTTATTATAGTATCCCATATATCAAAACTTATAATTTTTGCCATAGTCAGTTTTCCTTTCCGTTTTTTCTTGATTTTATCATGTATTTTATAGATAATCAAGTTATTTATTTTTATACTTTTCCATAAAATCATTTATTAGCGTTCCTATTGCTATATAAGAAAATGGCACTACACAAATAGCAGTTCTCATAAATTCTGCATTTGTCCCTACAAATGATGTATATAAAATAGCAACTAGAAATCCAAATAATCCTAAATTAATCCAATTTGGCTCTTTGTTTTTTATCCATCTATAAATAGTAAGTATAGCTTCTATTATTACAATAACAAATACCATTAAGAAATTTAAGAATGTAAATCCTTTTATAATATTGTTTGTTAGATTTTGCACATCATTAATACATAATGTGTTATATGCATCAAATTTTTCAGTTATTTCGGAGTTTATAACATTTAATAAGTATTCTCTATATTCTTTTTTACTTTCTTTTTTACAAATTTTGATTAATTCTTGTGACCTTCCAGTAGAATAAGGATAACTATTTAATATATAACGAGTTGCTTCCCACGTATTGTCACTATGACTTTTTATACTTTCATCTACATTTTTAATAAATTCTTCATCATTAGTGTTTTTATAAAATCCTTGATGCATACATATATACATATCTTGTCTTACCCTAGCATCTGTTATAGAAAATAAATTTCTTTGATAGTAAAATACTATAGCATAACATAATGTTAATATAATTGTTAATAGTGATACTCCTATGCATATAAAATTCTTTGGTTTTTTATTTTTCTCTAATAACAACTGTAATAGGAGAAACGCAAACAATAATGCAATATAGGAAATGCATGCCGGTTTTAAAAATGTTATAAAGAAGGCTAAAATTGCCGAGAAAACTCCATATAATATTTTTTTATTTTTAATATAATAAATAACCAAATATGCCATAAAAATTGTACCAGATAAAGCAAGTGATTCAGTAAGTAAGCATGTATTCCAACCAATTATAGCTCCACTAATACCATATAAAAATGTAATAATAGCAATTAACCATTCTGATTTTATCAATAATTTTAGTGTTTTGTATAAGAAAATTATTGATATAAAAGATGTTATTATTTGTGTTTTAACTATAAAAACTCTCCATAAATCTGTTCCGAATATTAATTTCAACCCTCTTATTAATAATGGATATATTGGAGTTCTGCCTTCTACAAGACCTGAAAGTATTTGTTCTTTTGACCAAGTATTTTCATATGCAGAAGTATCTGGAAAATTTGTATATGCAGTATTTTGTTGATAAAATGCTATCTGTATTAAAGCAATTAATAAAAGCATAGGTAATAGTAGACTTTTCTTTTCCTTATAAAGAACATATATTGATACACATATCATAAGAGTTAATATTTCTATCATAACAAAAGAAATAATTGCTCTAGCTATTGAAAACAAGCTCATTATACTATTACTTGTTACTTTATATGTATAAACATTGTCTACATAAGAATATAAATCAATTTGTTTCTGTTTTTCCCCATCTTGTATATAAATACTACCATTAGTTTGATTTTTCTCTAATACAATTGTTATGTTTTTGCAATTATTAAATGTTAATTCTACTGGACTTTTCTTACTAGCATCATCAACAGTTTGTACCACATTATCAACAATAATACTTTTTATTGGAATGTTACTTTCTTGTGTTGTATCTATATTATCTCTATATAAATAAACACTTGTTGCTCTATATTTTTTTGCAAAAAAATTAAAATTAAATATTAATATAATAATTGATAATATTATAGAAATTATAGTGATAATAATTAGCTTTTTTTTCACTATTTGTTTATAATTTATTTTTTTATAAAAAAGGTAAAATACAATATAAAGCATTGCAATAAGAAATAAACCTATTATTAAACTAGCCTTTCTTCCATAATGCCAAATTCTATTTATTAAATATAATTGATATAATCCTAATATAAGTGGTAAAACTAAAAAAAATCCTTTTTTTACCTTTTCCATAATTAGCTCCATTCCTTTCTCTTTCATAAACTTATTTTTTATTTAGTTATTTTTTGAATTGACTCAATTAGATATTTTTGTTTCTTAAAAATTAAATCTATAATAATAGATAAATATTTTAATATTATTGTTAATATAGCAAAAATTCCAAAAAAAGCAAATGATAGTAATAACATAGTTGTTGTCCAACCAGCTACTGGTTGTTCACGTACAAAGATAATTACTGTATATATTGCTGTACCCATTACTATTAACATCATTATAACAGCCATAAAAATAGCAAATTTATAAAAAACATTAGTAAATAAAATTATAGAATCAATTGCTAAACCTTGCCTAATGTCACTTGTTTCTTTTGAAATTTTTGTATGAATATTTTTTACTGGGTCATAAATTACTGAATTTAATTTTAATCCACAATTTGCATAAACTGCCTTTCTATATGGAATTGTTTTATTCATAGCATGAACTCTATTAATTGCTCTTCTTGAAATAATTCTAAAGGTTTCTGTATGAATTTGATACATGCTATTAGAGTTTGTATTAAATATTTTATAGAATACTCTAGAGGTAAAACGCTTTTTACTACTAGATTTTGCACTTACAATATCATATCCTTTTAAAGATTCTTCATAAACTTTCATTATAATGTCTAAATCATAATCAATATAGATATTATCAAATTCATATACAAAGTCACCAATTGCCAAATCAATTCCAGCATTCATTGAAAGTTCTATTCCTTGATAATAACTCATATCAACTATTGTGATAACAGTTTCTGATATTTTATTAGAAACTTTTTTGATTTCTTCTACACTATTATCTGTTGATTTATCATTAACACAGATAATTTCATATTTTTCAAAATTTTCACTTAATTGTTTTTGTATGTTTTCTAAAAAAGAACCTATTTGTTGTTCATTATTATGCACATATACAACAGCGGAAATAAAGTTTTTTTCTTTGTTACTAATCATTTTAACACCTCATCTAAATCAAATACTGTATTAATTTTTCCTGATAATACACTAATAAAAGTTGGATTACTAGAAAATTGCTTTATAACAGTTGGTCTTGAATCATCAATTTCAGAAGCTTTTAAAATTGGCTTCATAGAAAATAAAGATTTTTCGTATTTGAATTCATATTCATCTTTTAGATATTTTTTAGCCAAATTAGACATATAACTCCATGCTGTCTTTGGCTTTGCTGGACAATCATTACAATTTCCTAGACTTTCTTTTGTACAAAATCCATTACTTCGTTCTTGGCATTCAAATGTAGGTAATGAATCATAACTTGTAGTATGCGGAGTAAAAGTTACTGATGTTAAAGAATGGTAGCCCGTTTTTCCAAATGGCATAATTGAGAAAAATGGTCCATCCATAACTGTAATTCCAACATTTTTTAAATTTTCACTTACACTACATAATATAATTTCGCACAATTCATATTTTATTTTAAATGGCTCATATCCTAATTTATTAAGTATTTGATTAACTGAAGCATAAGTGGCATTTAAAACATACTGGCTTTCATAACTTTCTCCATCTTTTAATACAATTTGATATGTTTCTGTTTTTTTATTAATATCTTTTATATTACAACTATATTTTATTTCAACATTATCCAGTTTTCCGTAATTCTTCTAGGAAATAATCTTTAAGAATTTGTGCATCATAAGTGTATTCTTTTGTTAAGAAACTTCCATCACAAACTCCTTCTTTAAAGTATTTTTTAGTTGGTACTTCCTCACACATAATATTAGCATCTTTGCAAAATTTCATAAATTGCTCTGCATTTGTCCATGAAAAATTAGCAGAAGTTGCATATATTTGGTCAAATTGTGTTAATTCAGAAAAACTGTATGCTTTATGAAATCTCTCAAAGTATTTTGCTGATTTTGCAGCAGTTGAAAGAGAACGAGGATAATGATATCCCATGTGAACACGTGCTTGATTTATATAAGTTGCTCTTTTAAATGCTTCTGAATCTTGTTCAATTACTAGGATTTTTTCGCCTCTTTTTCCACAAAATAAAGCTGAATATAATCCGTAAATTCCTGCTCCTATAATTATCTTATCATATTTCATTTTTTTCATCCTTTTCTTTTTTTACATCATATTTATGAAATAAATTATTAAATAATATTTTTAATAAATCGCTATTTCCTTTAAAAAAGCTTATTTTAGTTGGAGTTTTTCCAGTTTTAGGGTATTCTCTTCTTACTGGAATTTCACAAGTTTTTAATTTTAATTGATCTGCTTTTACAGATAAATATGCTAACAATTCATAAGTCATAAAAATATCTCTTAATGGTTGTACCTCTGGATGTGTTAAATATTTCTTAGAATATGCTCTATATGCATTTGTTGTGTCAGTATACCACTTCTTTGCTGTTAATGAGATGATAGGTGCATGTAATATACGAACTGAAATATATCTTATAAAAGGTGTGTTAATTGCTTGTCCTCCTTTTATAAATCTTGAGCCCTGTATAAAATCATATCCTTCTTCTAATTTTTCTACAAATTTTGGAATATCTTCTATACTATCTTTGTTATTTCCATCAATTGTTATAATTCCTTCATAGCCTCTTTCAAGTGCCCACCAAAATCCCATTCTTAATTGTGCCCCTTGCTTTCCTGGTCCTTTTTTTACAAGAATAGAATTAACACCTAATGGTTCTAAAATTTCCTTATTAGTTGAACCATCTGTTGATCCAGCATCACATATGATAATATCAACCAATTCATCAATTTTTTCTGCTTTTGCCTTTTCTAGTTCCTTTTTTATTCTTTCGCCTTCATTTATAATTGGTATACATACACAGTATTTAGTTTTTTTCTCTTTGTATTCTTCACATTCAAAATCTGGTACACCTTTTATATTTTCATACAATTTCATATAATGTTCTCCTTAAATATCTTATTGACATATTGAATAATTTCTTTTACTTTTGATATGTTATTTTGATTTTTCATTTCAATAGAAATATAACCTTTATAATTATTTTTTATTAGTAATGTCAATAATTGATTATGTAGGTCTCTTTTTTGGATATATTCCAAATTTGGTTCGCTAATATGAACATGATTAATTAAATCTATAGTGCCATCTAATATGTTTATATTTTCCCCATTCTGTATTATAGTTCCTAAATCTAAATTGATTTTTACATTTGAATTATTTAAATCTTTTACTAAATCAATGGCTTCTTGTGTTGTTGTAATAAAATTAGTATTGTAAATAGTTGGATTTGGCTCTATCGAAAAGTATACCCCTTTATTTTTAGCATAATTTCCAATAATATTAAAAAATTGTAATGCAATTTGATAGTCTTGTTGAATATTATTAATAACTCTATTTTTTGGACAGCCAAATACTAAATTAGTACATCTAATTGCTTCTGCAAAGTCAATTGCTTTTTTGGTATATTCAATTAAATTTTCTCTTTCTTGCTGATTTTCAAAAATTTTTTCTTGTTTTCCATACCATATTGACTGCATAGAACTAATTTCAAGATTATATTTATCTTTCAAGTTTTTTGCATATTCTTTTGCTTCTTGTATATGAGAATATGGTTCCTCTTGTATAATTCTTGTTGGTGCTATTTCTATTCCATCTACTTTGTTGTCTGATAGATATTTATACATTTCTTCGTCTTGCTCTTTGTCCCAAGCAATATTTGAAATTGATAATTTCATAGTTTATCTCCTTTTTCCTAACAACTTGTCATTTTATTTACAAACTGTTTTATATCTTCTAAAATAAATTCCTTGCTAAAAATATAGCCATTTTTACCATTAAATAAATTGTCATATTTAGTTTTAAAATTATAATTTGGTATATTTTGTGTTATTTCATTAACAAATTCTTTATTGTTAATATAAGAATAAACTTCAGAAATAGATACTGGTTCAGTAGCCAAATTCAACTTGTTTAGATTATTTTTTCTAGCTACTTGTATATGTTCCCATAAATAACTTAAAGGATAAAATTGATAAACTCCCCTACTATCTGTAAAGTTTAAAGCACTAAATCCTATTTTTTTAAAGTATTCTTTTAATTGATTTTTTTGTTCATTATCAATATCTTTTACTTTGTAAAATCCATTGTCTTGTTTTTCATAATAATCTTTAATGAAATTATCTTTATCTAATAATTCTTTATATTTTTCTTCTGTTAACATAGATGGAATAATATGAATTAAATCATAAATAAAATTCTTTTTAATATTTTGACCATATAAACCTGGTAAATGCACAATTAAATGATTTTTTATATTTTCACTTACCCATTTTTCTAAATAATATCTATTATAGCCATAAGGTTGTAAATTTTCTGTATCTATTTGTGTATCTTCATTAACATCTATTGGCTTTTTGTATATATCAATAGTTGAAATTAATACTATTTCTTTTGGGTTTATGTTTTTTATATTATTAATAGCATTTTTTATAATTTCAAAATCTTTTTCTGGTTCTTTATTTGCCAAAAATTTTTGGGCAGGAACACCTGAATAAACTAATAAATTTGGTTCTTTTCCATATGCTTCTTTAATATTTTTAGAATCATATAAACCTTCAAATTTATATGACTTATTTAAGTTTGAACCTACAAATCCTGTATAACCTACTAATTGTGTTTCCATATAATCCTCCTAATTTGATTTATGTATTTTTTTGCATTATAGCATATACTATTTTCTATTTCAAGCTATTTATAGGTACTTTTAGCAAAAAGTAACAGGGCAAAAAACTTTTGCCCTGTTATTATTTTATTTTCTGAATTTTTTTATACAATCATTTATTAATGTTCCTATTGCTAAATAAGAAAATGGTACTACGCAAATAGATGTCCTCATAAATTCTGCATTTGTTCCTATAAAAGAAGTTACCAAAATAGCTAGTAGAAATCCAAATAATCCTAAATTTATCCAATTAGGTTTTTTATTTTTTATCCATCTATAAATACTAAGTATTCCTTCTATTATTAGTATAATGTACACAATAAAGAAATTTAAAAATGAAAAGCTTTTTATGAAATTATATTGAATATTTTTTGAATTACTAATACATAAAGTGTTATATGCACCAAAGTTTTCTGATGACTCATGTTTTATAGTATTTACTAAATATTCTATATATTGTTTTTTGCTTGCGTTTTTGCACATTTTAATTAATTCTTGGGATTTTTTATTTCCGTATTTTCTTAATACTTTATGAACTCCCGACCACTCATCATCTTTAAATTCTTCCATGCTTTCTTCTACATATTTTTCAAATTGTTCATCATTTATATTTTTATAAAATCCTTGAAGTATGCATACATATAGGTCTTGTCTAGTTTTAGCATCTGATATAGAAAATATTTGAGTTTGTTTGTAAAATACTGTAGCATAACTTAAAGTTAAAATAATAGTTATTAAAGATACACCTAAACATATAAAATCTTTTTCTTTTCGCTGTTTATTAAATAATGGGTGTAAAAGGAAAAATGCAAATAGTATTGCAATATAAGAAATACATGCCGGTCTTAAAAATGTTATTAAAAAAGCTAATATTATTGAAAAGATTCCATATCTTATTTTTTTATTTTTTATATAATAAATTAATAAATAGCTCATAAAAACTGTCCCTGATAGCGCAAATGACTCTGTAAGTAAGCAAATATTCCAACCTATTACAGCTATACTAATTCCATATAAAAGTGTAATAACAGCTGTCAACTTTTCTGATTTTATTAATAATCTAAATGTTTTATATAGAAAAATAATAGATATGAATGATACTATTATTTGTCCTTTAGATAAAAAAACTGTCCATAAATCATTTCCAAATAAAAATTCAAATGCTTTTATTATAAATGGGTATATTGGTGTTCTTCCATCTAAAGTTCCAGAAAGAATTTTTTCTTGTGACCAACTTCTTTCATAATCAAAAGTATCCCAACCAGTCACATAAGATGTATTTTGTTGATAAAATATTATTTGTATTAATGCAATTATAAAAAGTGTTGGTATTAATAAGCTTCTTTTTTTCTTGTAAAGAAAATAGCTTGACATACATAGCATAAAAGATAATATTTCTATCATTATAAAAGAAAGAATTGCTCTTACAATAGAAAATGGACTCATAGTAGAATTACTTGTTACTTTATATGTGTAAATATCTTTTGAATAATCATTTAAATTTACTTGTTCGAGTTTTTTTCCATCTTGTATATAAATATTAACATTTTCTTGATTTTTTTCTAATACAATTATAATGTCTTTACAATTACTATATGTTAATTCTATTGGACTTATTTTATTTTCATCTTCTATTGTTTGTACCGTATTATCAATAATAATATTTTTAATTGGAATATTATTATTATCGGTATATAAATAAACTGTTGTTTCTAAGTATTTTTTTGAGAAAAAGTTAAAATTAGAAATCAAAATAATAATTGATAACACTAAGGAAATTATTGTTATAATTAAAAATTTTCTTTTTTCGATATGTTTATAATTTATTTTTTTATAAAACAAAAAAAATACAACATAAAGTGTAAAAACTAGGAATAATGCTATTACTATGCTTATTTTATTATCATAATGCCAAATTCTATTAATTAAATATAATTGATATAAAGCTATAAAAATTGGCAAAACAATAAAAATACCTTTTCTTAATTTTTGCATAATCCCCTCCTTATTTATGTGTACTTTTATATAATATTTTTTTTGCTATTATAGCATACGCCATTTTTATTGTCAATTAAGATAATACCCATATTTTAAGCGATTTATAATGTTTTTATTAAAATAAAAAATACACTCAAAATATTAGATTTTTTCTAACATTTTAAGTGTATTTAATTTGCTTATTTATTATATTTTATTTGAATTGATTATCAATTTCTTTCAAAATTACATCATGTGCACTACCTTCTTGAATACTAACTTCAGATACTAAAGTTAATCTTGCTTTTTCATGGAATTCTGGTATTGTAACGCTTCCACAGTTGCACATTGTAGATTTAATTTTAGCTACTGTAATTGCTAAATTATCTTTTAATCTACCAGCATAAGGTATGTAAGAATCTACACCTTCTTCAAATGAAAGCTTTTTATCTCCTCCCATATCATATCTTTGCCAGTTTCTTGCACGGTTAGAACCTTCTCCCCAGTATTCTTTTACATAAGCATTTCCTTTTTTAATAACTCTAGTTGGACTTTCATCAAACCTTGCAAAATATCTTCCCATCATTACAAAGTCTGCTCCTAATGCTAATGCAATAGTAATATGATGATCATGTACAATTCCACCATCTGAACATACTGGAATATAAATTCCTGTTTCTTTAAAGTATTTATCACGAGCTTCTACTACATCAATTAAAGCTGAAGCTTGTCCACGTCCAATTCCTTTTGTTTCACGAGTGATACAAATTGAACCTCCTCCTACACCAACTTTAATGAAGTCTGCTCCTGCTTCTGCTAAATAACGGAATCCTTCTGCATCTACAACATTTCCAGCACCGATTTTAACGCTATCTCCATACTTACTTCTTACATAATCTATAGTGTTTTTTTGCCATATAGAATATCCATCAGAAGAATCCATACAAATTAAATCTACTCCCGCTTCTACTAATGCTGGTATTCTTTCTTCATAATCTCTAGTATTAATTCCTGCTCCAACAATGTATCTTTTATTTTCGTCTAATAAAGAATCTGGATTATTTTTTCTTTCTTCATAATCTCTTCTAAATACCAAATATTTTAGTTTTTCTTCTTTATCTAGTATAGGTAAACATGCAATTTTATGCTCCCAAATTATATCATTTGCTTCTGATAAATTAATACCTTCTGTTGCCCAAAATACATTTTCTTTTGGTGTCATAAAATTATCAATTGGTTCATCAAAATTATCTCTAGAAATTCTGTAATCCTTATCTGTTACTAGTCCTAAAAATTTTCCATGTGCTGTTCCATCATCTGTAATTATAACAGTTGAATGTCCAGTTTTTTCTACTAATTCAATTACTTCTCTTAATGTTGTTCCAGATTTAACATTTGAATCACTTATTACAAATCCTGCTTTGTGTTTTTTTACATGGCGTACCATTTCTGCTTGTGATTCAATTGATTGTGACCCATAAATAAAAGCCACTCCTCCTTCTCTTGCTAATGCTATTCCCATTTCTTCTCCTGAAACAGATTGCATTATTGCAGATACCATTGGAACATTGGCATAAAATTTTGCTTCTTCACCTTTTTTGTATTTTACAAGTGGTGTTTTTAAACTTACATTTGTTGGTATACATCTTTCATCTGTTAAGTTTGGTAATAATAAAAATTCGTTAAAAGTTCTTGAAATATCTTCTACGATTTTTGCCATTTTTTTAACCTCCCCTTATAAATATATTGATTAAGTATACTACTTTTTTTTGGTTTTGTAAAGATAAAAGTAAAAAAGTTTAGATTTAAAATTGGCATTCTCCATCTTGTGTAATAAGATTTAGTGATAATGTACCTTCTTTACTATTTATTTCATCTAGTAATTTATTAATTTTTTTATTAGAAAGTTCATAAATTACATCTACACTATTGTTTGATATATTTTTTGATTTAACTCTATTTTTTATTTTATTTTCTTTTAATATTTTTTCTACTTCTTCTTCAGATTTTAAATCTTTTAAACTTACAACCAATAGATATGGAATTTTATTTCCTGGTAATTTTTCAAATAAAAGTAGTCCTATTGTAAGAACAATTGCTAAAATAAATACAATTGAATAAACTCCAGCACCTATAATTATTCCATTACTGATTGACCAGAATAAGAATAATAAATCTTTTGGCTCTTTTATTGCTGTTCTAAATCTTACAATTGAAAGTGCACCAACCATACCTAAAGATACAACTACATTTGCTTGCATAGACATTACAACTGCTGCTGTAACTAAAGTCATGAGTGACATTGTTACATTGAATTTTTTTGAGTACATTACATTATCACATGTTAATTTATATACAAAAAATACAATTAGTGCAAATAATAAAGCTGTAGCCATAGTTGTTATAACACTACTTAGTGAAATTGAATTGTTAAAATTATCTAAGAAATTGTTTTTAAATATATCAGAAAAGTTAATAGTATTCATAATATTTTATCTCCTATTTTATTTGTTTTTTCATTTTTTGTGCATTTAGATATTTAGAATATGCTGTTCTTTCTAATGAATTCATATTAATTAACCAGTCTATATAATTTGGTAAAATGTCATCATATTTTACTTCTAATATGCTCATATTTTTTTCTGCTATTGGTATTTTGGGATTGTCTTTTTCAAAAAAATTATTTACATTATAATCCATACTTAAATTATAATCAAGTGTTATTCTCACATTTCCTGCTTTATACACATAAGGTATTCTGTTGTAATCTATAATTACAACCGGTTTATAGCCTTCAAATTTAGTTTTAAGAATGAACTCATTTAATAATTTTGGGTTTTCTTTATTAATGTTCAATTTTCCATTAATTAAGTCTTCTACTTGTTCTTGTGTAACCTTAACGGATGTTTTATTAGTCATATTATTTAATTTAGACTTTTTCTCTAGGCATATATAACTTGTATCATAATTATAATATCTAATTCTGTATTTTTCTCTTTTACTAATTCCATTTAAAACTTGATAATAACTGGTGTTTTTGTAATCATCAAAATACAAACTTCTTATAAAATAATTTCCTTCTTGCTTTATGTTTGTATCTGTGGAGAGCAAAAAAGATAGTCTCTTTTTTATTTCTTCAAATTGAATATTATTAATATAATATTTTAATTCTTGCCTATATTTTTTCTTATTTATTTCCATATAATTCACCTATTGTATAGATTTTATATATCCATCTATTATATCAAATCTTTTGCTGTACCAGTCTTTCATTGCTTCAATTCCTGCGGTTTTTTCTGAATTGTTATATTTTGCATCATCTCTTTGTAAAGCTTGTGCCTTTGTTAAATAATCATACTGTTTGTCTATTGTATTATTCATATTTTCTTTAGACAATACAGATTTAGATAAAAATTTCCATCTTTCTTTAATATAATTATCAAATTGTTTGTCTGGACCAATTCCTATTGGTACAACTATATCTTCTACTTTCTCATATCGTTCTATATATTGTGATGCCTCGTTACTCCATAATAATCCAAATGTTAAATCTAAATCCCATGGTGTTATAAGTACTTTTGTGTCTTTTTTATCGTTTTCTATTGAATAATATATATTTTTAAATTCATAATTGTCTATTGCTTGTGTTATAAGTAAAAATATTTTATGATTTACAAAATTTTCAATATAAAATGTTTTATCAATTGTATCATAACTCATATTTCCATTATAATATTCCTTCATTTTGTCTAATATATCTACCCATGATTTTGAATATTTACTTGCATTTTTAGGATATTTTAATTCAAATGGTGTTCTATAATCTGAATTAACATTATTGTAATCATTGAAATCTATTCTATCCCATGTGACACCTTTTAATAATACTCCTGTATTTTTATCTAGATTTAATAAGTTTTCATCTACGACTTCTTTTAATAAATATAATCCATTATATTTACCATTAATATATACTTCAACATATTCAGAGTTAAGTTCAGCATATTTTTTATTATCTAAATCTTTATTTATTTCTCCCCATAAGTCTGAAGCAAGTTTTGTTCTTAAATTTGAGCCATCTGTTACAATAGAGTCTAATATCCACGTTTTTGCAGAATTCATTCCTAAAAAACCAAATTCAATGTTTTTATCTAATTTTATTCTATAAGATTTTTTACCATATCCTAATGTCGAATTTCCTCTATATCTTACTTTAGAATCACCATTGTACTGATATTGGGAATTATTTTTTTTATAATTTGGATCAGTTAATGAAAATTCAGAATAAATATATTCTTCTGCTCCTATTTGATTTTCGTCATAATTTAGAGAAACTATTGGAATATTAGTAAATTTTATTTTGCAATTCCATTTATAGAAAAATGATTCTACATTAATTTCTATTGTTTTATCATAATTTATTTTTTCATATAAATCAATTCTTTTCGAAAATTCTTTATCTTCTATTTTGCATTTTATATTTTCTAAAGATTTTATTTTTATTTCTAATTGTTGGTTTTTATTTTCATCATTTATAGTAATTGGGAAATAATATGTATTGTTTTCTTCATCATATGTTAGTACTACATTGTTTATAGATATTTCATCAATAATGTTTTTTTCTGTTTTTTCTCCTTGAAATGCATTATAAGCAGTTTCCATATAACCATTGTTATAGAAAACTAGTGCAACTAGCCCTAGAAAAATGATTATTAATAATATTAATACTATATTTTTTATTCTATTTCTTTTTATACTAATCATATCTCTTTTTTGACAATTTATTTTTCTTGCCATTCCTTTCTAGTTGCATTTTAACATATTATTTATGACAAATGCAAGTATAAAAAAATTCCCTAAGCTAGGGAATTTTTTATAGGATATGTTTTTCTGCTCTTAAGATTGATACTGTTGAATTTGCATCCCAAATTCGAGTATCAAATCCGTCTTTTACAATGTTAAGAGCTTCTACATATGGAATTAATACTGTTTCTAGCTGTTTTTCGCCTTCCTCTAGTTCTAACTCCATTGTTGGTTTAGCATGTTTAGCTAAAAATACATGTCCTATGCACGTACAATATGCTGGGTCTGGTACAAATACTCCCAAATCAATCCATTCACAAGTATTAGGATCAACTCCTGCCTCTTGTCTAAGTTCATCCATAGCAGCTAGTTTAGCATTACCATGGTGTTTTTCTTCTATATGACCAGCAATCACTTCAAGCGAAAATCTTGCAATTCCTGCTCTCGGCTGTTTGGTCATAATGATTTGGTTGTCGTCAGTAACTGCTACAACAGCTACCCAGTGATTTCTCTGTACCACTTCGCGAGGCATTATGCTACCATCTGGTAACTTCATATATGCAATATCTACATTTAGCCACCCTGCATAAACCCGCTCTCTTTTTTCGATTTCAATGTTCTTTAATTCAGTCATCATATCCTCCTTTTAGTTGATAACTCAACTATTTTTCTACATTAAGTCGCATAACTTACCTATTTATATTTTACCATATTTTACATAAAACCGCAAATTTTATCATATAAAAAAATACCATTCCTTTTCAGAATGATATTTGTATCTATCTTTTCCATTATTTTGAACAGATATGTCATTGGTGGGCAGGGAAGGATTCGAACCTTCGTACTCAAATGAGAACAGATTTACAGTCTGCCGCCTTTAGCCACTCGGCCACCTACCCAAATATAAAATTAAGAAAATGGTGCTCCCTCAAGGATTCGAACCTTGGACCCACCGGTTATGAGCCGGTTGCTCTGACCAACTGAGCTAAGGGAGCATCTTTCTAGTATTTAGCACAAGTAAAAGTATAAACTATTTTACTACAAAAGTCAATACTTTTTCAAAAAATTTCTTTGTAACGTAGACTTAAATAAACTTTTTAACTTGATTATAATTTGTAACCAATTTAGCACCTTGCTGAATTAATCCATTAGTCCCAACAGAATTTACAGAATTAATATTTCCTGGTACCACAAAAACATCTCTTCCTTGCTCCAAAGCGAAATCTACTGTAATCAAAGTACCACTTTTTTCTTTAGCTTCTACTACTAGAACTCCTTTGCTCATTCCACTAATTATTCGATTTCTCTCTGGAAAATTCATTTTATCAGGCTTTGTGCCAAGTGGATATTCAGATAAAATTGCACCTTCTTTTTCTATTATTTTTTTTGCTAAATATTCATTTTCTTTTGGATAAATTGTATCTAGTCCATTACCCAATACAGCTATGGTTTTTCCACAATTTATTGTATTTTTTTCATTCTTATAATCATTTTGTGCACAAATTGTACCTATATGTGAATAAGTATCCACACCTTTTGCCAAGCCACTTATTATATTAATACCTTCTTTTGCAAGATTATACGAAAAATATTTAGTAGCACTTTTTCCATATTCACTTGCCTCTCTACATCCTACAATTGCTATTGCTTTTTCGTTTAAAATTTTTTTATTTCCTTTAATATATAAACTAATTGGCGGATCATAAATTTCCTTTAAAATACTAGGATATTCTTTATCATAAATAGAAATAATATCAATATTATTTTTTGACATATATTTTATATGTTTTTCTACATTTGCTTTGATGTTTGTATCTAATAAGTTTTTTATAGTTTTTTCACCTATTCCGTCTATTTTGCTTAACTCACTTTCTTTTAATTCATATATTGTTTTTGGGCTTTTATATATTTTTAGTAATTTTTCTTTTTTCTTGCATCCTAAGTTTAGTATTAAAGATAGCCAAACCCAATACTTTTTTTCTTCTAAATTTGTTATATTTATCTCCTCCTTGCTATTTTTATACAAAAAAAGGACATTAAATAATAATGCCCCCAAATTTTTATAAATATATTAAAAAGTAGAATTTTTGTCATTTTGTTCCTTAGCTGCCTTAATTACATTGTTCATTAGCATAGCTATTGTCATTGGTCCTACTCCACCAGGAACCGGTGTTATATAACTTGCTTTTTTCTCTACTTGTTCAAAGTCAACATCTCCTATAAGTTTTCCCTCTTCTGTTCTATTAATTCCCACATCAATGACAACTGCATTTTCTTTTACCATATCAGCTGTTACAAATTTTGCTTGTCCTATTGCAGAAATTAAAATATCTGCTCTTTTTGTATGTTCTTTTATATTCTTCGTTTTAGAATGGCAGACCGTTACTGTTGCATTTTTTTGTAAGCAACATTGTATAAGTGGTTTTCCTACTATGTTACTTCTTCCCAATATCACCACATCTTTGCCTGTTAAGTCAATGTTATATTCATCTATCATTTTCATAACTCCATGTGGCGTGCAAGAAATAAATGTATCTTCACCTATTGCTAATTTACCTACACTAGATGGTGTAAAACCATCAACATCTTTTCTATAGGTAATAGATTTAAATGCCTGATTAATGTTTAAATGGCTTGGTATTGGACTTTGTAAAAGTATTCCATTAATCTCTTTACTATCATTTAATTTTTTAATTAGTTCATTTAATTCTTGTTGTGTTATAGTGTCTTCTAAAAGATATTCTTCATATTCTATTCCAATTTCTTTACATGCTTTGCTTTTATTTCTTACATAAACTTTAGATGCAGGATTGTCCCCTACCATAATTACAGCTAATTTAGGATTTATATTCTTTTTCTTTAGTTTATCACACTCTATTTTTAAATTTTCTCTAATCTTTTTTGCTAAAGCTTTTCCATCTATAATTGTAGCCATATTAGTTCTCCTTTACATCCATCATTTTATATTCTATATCTTCCATAAATGGAAACATTTCTTTTACTCTTTTTAATGTAAGCATCAACATTTTGGGTTGTGGATTTTTTTTGCTATCTGAAAGTAATTTTTGTGTGTAACAATTATCTGCTGTTTTAAAAAGTAAATATCTATTTCCCACATAAGTGTAAAAAATTTGATATCCATTTTTTAAATCTTCCCACATTTTTTCAAATGTATAGTCTTCCATCTGCCTTGTGGCCTCCTTGCTTTATTATAATGAAATCATTTGTTTAAATTGCTCTTCATTTATGATTGTGACTCCTAAGTTTTGTGCTTTTGTTAGTTTGCTTCCTGCTTCTTCACCTGCTAATACATAATCTGTTTTTTTAGATACAGTACTAGATGTTTTTCCGCCAAACTTTTCTATTATATTGCTTGCTTCTCCTCTTGTATAATCTTCTAATGTTCCTGTTAATACAAAAGTTTTTCCTTCAAATCTATTATCTATGTTTTCTTCCTCTTTTGCTATTGTGTTAACTCCTGCTTGCTTTAGTTTTTGAATTAAGTCTATTGTTTGGTCTTGCAAGAAGAATTCCCTTATGCTATTTGCTACTATTGGACCTATGTCATTAATCATACTTAAATCATCATACTCTGCATTCATTAAATTGTCAATATTTTTATATTTTCTTGCTAATAATTTAGAAGCTTTACTTCCTACATGACGTATTCCTAAGGCAGTAATTAATTTATATAAATCATTTTCTTTACTTTTATTAATGCTGTCTACTAAGTTTTGTGCAAATTTTTTACCATTCTTTTTTAGGGAAGCAATATCTTCAAATTTTAAGGTATATATATCAGGTATATTTTTGATAAGTTCTTTGTCTAGTAATTGTTGTATAATATTTTCTCCTAATCCGTCAATATCCATTGCTTCTTTTGATGCAAAGTGTACTAAATTTCTAAATAACTTTGCTGGGCATTCAATTCCTGTACATCTTATGGCTGCTTCTCCTTCTTCTCTTACTGCTGGTGCTCCACATACCGGGCATGTATTAGGCATTGAAAATTCAGTTTCTTCACCTGTTCTTTTATCTTTTTTTACTTCTACAATTTCAGGAATAACATCTCCAGCCTTTTGTATTACAACTGTATCTCCAATTTTTAATTCTTTTTCTTGAATAAAATCTTGGTTGTGTAATGTTGTTTTAGAAATTGTTGAACCTGCAACTTTTACTGGCTCTAGTATAGCCATTGGTGTAATAACACCGCGTTCTTCCAACTTGGCATACAATATCTTTTAATTTGGTTTCTTTTTTCTCTGGTGGATATTTGTAAGCTACTGCCCATCTAGGAGTTTTTGCTGTTGTTCCTAATATTTCTCTAAATCTTAAATTGTCTACTTTTACAACTGCTCCATCTATTCCAAATGTTAAATTTTCTCTTTCATCTCCAATTTTTTGAATAGCTTTTTCTATCTCTTTTATATTTTTACAATAAATGCGTACAGGGTTTACGTTAAATCCTAATTCATTTAAATATTCTAGTTCTTCATAATGAGAGTTGAATTCTTTTCCTTCTATTTTTTGAACATTAAAAATATAAATATCTAATGGTCTTTTTTGAGTTATTTTGCTATCTAATTGTCTTAAAGAACCTGCCGCTGCATTTCTTGCATTCGCAAATAATTCTTCTTCGTTTTCTTCTCTTTCTTGGTTCATTTTTTCAAAGTCTTGTTTAGATATAAAAACTTCTCCACGGACGGTAATATCTATATTATCTTTTAGTTGCATAGGTATTGTTTTTACTGTTTTTAAATTTTCTGTAACATCTTCTCCAACTAGCCCGTTTCCTCTTGTTGCTCCTCTTACAAAAATTCCATTTTTATATTCCAATGCTGCTGATAATCCGTCTATTTTTGTTTCTACAACATATTTTACTTGTTCAATTTTGTTTTCTTGTGCTTTTTGTTCTGTTTTTATTATAAAATCTTTTACTTCATCAATGCTAAAAACGTCTTGCAAACTTTGTAATGGTACTTCATGCGTTACTTTTTTGAAGCCTTCTTTTACATTTCCACCTACTTTTTGTGTTAATGACTCCGCAGATTTAAACTCTGGAAATTGTTTTTCTAAGTTTCTTAATTCTACCATTAACATATCATATTCGAAATCTGATATTTCTGGTTTGTCATCATCATAATATTTTTTTGCATGATATTCTACTGTTTTTCGCAATTCTTCTATTCTTTTTTTTGCTTGTTTTGAATTCATATTGTCACCTCTTGTTTTTCTTTTATTAATTATATACAATTTAGAAAAAAAAATAAAGGAATTTTTTAAATTCCTTTATTTTTTTATAATTATTATTCTGGTCTTGCAAATATAATTAACCTAGCACTACTATCGTCTGTACATGTTGATAATGTAATTTCTGGTTTTCCGCCAGTATCTCTTTGATAAAATGATGTGTCTTCTGCTGTTGTTTCAAATTTATTATAAATTGTATATGTAACTTTGTTTCCACTATTATCTGTTACATATATTTTATCCCCTATGTTTAGTTTTTTATTGTTAGAGAAAAACAATCCATTTCTATAGTTGTGCCCTATAATAACACTGTTACCTGTTTGGTTTAACCCTGAACCATATAAAAATGCAACAGCTGTTTCTATTGATTTTTTAGTTACTTTTTCTAATACTGGATATTTAAAATTTGTTGCTGGTATTTCCATAGTTCCTAAAACACCAAAACCTTTATAAGTTTTTCTTTGTGTAGAACTTCCTGTTGTTGTAGCATCTTGAATTTGGTCAAATGGATTTTCCCCTGTGTCTGCAACTTCTTCATCTGTTGGTTGACCATCAGTTACATCACCTTGAAAATTATCTACAAATTCTGCTGTATCTTTTGATACTATATAGTTTTGATAATATTCATATGCTAAAAATCCTAATAAACCTACAATAGCTACAATTACAATAACTAATATTACGGTTAATACTTTACTATATTTACTCTCAAACATAATTTTTACCTCCGTATATTACAATTTCTTCAAACTCTAAATATATTATAGCACATTTATCAACAAAAGTCATCTTTTTTATACAATTTTTTCCCCTAATCGTTTTCCAGCTAAAATATGAAAATGTAAGTGCATTACTTCTTGTCCACCGTTTTTGCCACAATTAACAATAACTCTGTATCCATCTTGTTTAAATCCTTGTTCTTCAGCTATTTTATTAATTACTCCGTATATTTTTCCAATTATATTTTCATCTTCTTTTTCTATATGTGCTAAAGATGTTATATGTTTTTTAGGTATTACTAATATGTGAATTGGAGCTGCTGGATTAATATCATGAAATGCTAAAATTTCTTCATCTTCATATACTTTGTCACATGGTATTTCACCTTTAATAATTTTACAAAATAAACAATTTTCCATATTTAATTTCATTCCTTTTATTATATATTTATTTTATTAAAATTGCTTTTATTCTCCTAATGCCAGATGAACTAGATTCTTCCTTTTTTATTTTGAACGTTCCTAGTTCTTTTGTATTTTTAACATGTGGCCCACCACATAATTCTTTAGATACATTTCCAATGCTATATACTGTTACAATGTCTGGATATTTTTCAATAAACATGCATTCTGCACCAGATTTAATTGCTTCTTCTTTTTTCATTTCTTGTTTTGTTACTTCTAAACCTTCTTGAATCCATTTATTTACTAATTGTTCTACTGCTTGTTTTTCTTCATCTGTTAATTTATGGTCACAATTAAAATCAAATCTCATTCTTTCTGATGTTATATTTGAGCCTCTTTGATGGGCATCTTTTCCAATAACTTGCTTTAATGCTGCATTTAGTAAATGAGTTGCTGTATGATAAGCAATTGTTGCTTCGTTTTGGTCAGCTAATCCACCTTTGAATTTTTGCTCAGAACCTTGTTTTGATTTTTCTTGGTGCTTTTTAAATAATTCTTCAAATTTAGCCATGTCTACATCATATCCGTGTTCAAGTGCTAATTCTTTTGTTACTTCTGGTGGAAATCCATAAGTATCATATAGACGAAATACTATTTCTCCTGAAATTGTTTTTCCACCATTTTGCTTCATTTTATTTATTTCTTTTTCAAATTCTTTTTCGCCATTTGCTAAGGTTTTTACAAATTTGTCTTTTTCCTCTAATATTACAGTTTTTATAATGTCTTTATTATTTTCTAATTCTGGATACATTTCTTTTAGGTTATCAACATTTATTTCTATTAATGTTGATAACTCATTTAGATTAATTTGTAATTTGTTTAAGTGTCTTATCATTCTTCTAATTAACCTTCTTAATACATATCCTCTGTCTATGTTACTTGGTCTTCCGCCATCACTTATAATCATCATACTAGAACGTAAATGTTCTGCTATAATTCTTCTACTTTCTATTGAATCTATTTCTTGTAGTTGTTCCAATTTTTCCATTACTGGTGCAAACAATTCTGTATCAAAAGGTGTTTCTTTTCCTTGTAATAACATTGCCATTCTTTCTAGTCCTAAACCTGTATCAACATTTTTTTGTTCTAATTTAGAGTATCCATTTTTATCTTTGAAATATTCCATAAAAACATTGTTCCAAATTTCTACATATTTACCACAATCACATGATGGTTGACATTCCGGTGAACATGCTGGTTTTCCTGTATCATAAAACATTTCGGTATCTGGTCCACAAGGTCCTTCTTCTCCTGCTA
>CANQTU010000007.1 GCA_947626925.1 uncultured Clostridia bacterium
TCTCCTTTATAAATCCAAACTTTTACACCGATTTTTCCATAAGTTGTATCTGCTTCTGCAAATCCATAATCAATATCTGCTCTTAAAGTTTGTAAAGGAATATTTCCTTCTTTATAGAATTCAGTTCTAGCCATGTCTGCTCCACCTAATCTTCCAGATACTGCAGTTTTAATTCCTAAAGCACCAGATTTTATAGATTTTTGCATACATTGTTTCATAGCTCTTCTGAATGAAATTCTTCTTTCCAATTGTCCTGCTATATTTTCTGCTACTAATTGAGCATCTATATCAGCATTTTTAACTTCAACAATGTTTAAATTAACATCTTTACCAATTTCTTTTGCTAATTCATTTTTTACAGTTTCTATGCCTGCTCCACCTTTTCCAATTACAATTCCTGGTTTTGCAGTATATAGATTAACTTTAATTGCTTTTGCTGTTCTTTCAATTTCTATTTTAGAAATACCAGCAAGATATAATTTTTTCTTTAAAAATTTACGAATTTTTTGATCTTCTACTAAATAGTCTGCAAAGCTTTTAGAATCTGCATACCATTTAGAATTCCAATCTTTTATAATTCCAACTCTCACGCCTGTTGGATGTACTTTTTGTCCCATCTGATTTCTAGTCCTCCTTTTCCTTAATTTCTTTCTCTTAATATAATAGTAATGTGACTTGTTCTTTTTCTTATTCTAACTGCTGAACCTTTTGCAGCTGGTCTAATTCTTTTTAATGTTGGTCCTTGATTTGCATAAATTTCAGCAACATATAAACTTTCGTGTTTCATATTATGATTGTTTTCAGCATTTGCTATAGCTGATTTTAATAATTTTTCTATAACTTCTGATGATGCTTTTGGTGTGAATTTTACAATTGATAAAGCTTCATCAACATCTTTTCCTCTTATTAAATCTGCTACAATTTTTACTTTTCTTGCAGATATTCTAGCATAACTTAATGTTGCTTTTGCTTCGTTTATAACGGTTGTTTCTTGCTTTTGCACTTTTCTTACCTCCTATTTTTTATTTGGTTGTCTTTTTATCTCCTGCATGACCTTTAAATGTTCTTGTAGGAGCAAATTCACCTAATTTATGACCAATCATTTCTTCTGCTATATAGATTGGAACATGTTTTCTTCCATCATGTACAGCAATTGTATGACCAACCATTTGTGGATATATTGTAGAAGCTCTAGACCATGTTTTTAGAACTTGCTTTTCTCCAGATTCGTTCATAGCTTCTACTCTTTTTAGTAGTTCAGGCGCTACGTATGGTTTTTTCTTGCTTGATCTTGACATTAAATTTCTCCTCCTTACTTTCTTCTCTTAACAATAAACTTATTAGATTGTTTCTTTTTATTTCTTGTTTTATAACCAAGTGCTGGTTTGCCCCAAGGTGTCATTGGTCCTGCGTGTCCTACTGGTGCTCTACCTTCACCACCACCATGTGGGTGATCTACTGGGTTCATAACAGATCCTCTTACAGTTGGTCTGATTCCCATATGTCTTTTTCTACCAGCTTTACCAATTTTAACATTTTCATGATCACTATTTCCGATTACTCCGATAGTAGCTCTACATGTTGCTAAAATTAATCTCATTTCTCCAGATGGAAGTCTAACATGTGCATATTTGCCTTTCTTAGCCATTAATTGTGCACTTTGTCCTGCTGCTTTTACTAATTTTCCACCTTGTTTTGGATTTAACTCTATGTTGTGAATTAAAGTACCAACTGGGATACTATTAATTGGCATACAGTTTCCTGGTTTAATATCAACAGATTCTCCTGATATTACTTTGTCTCCATCTTTTAATCCTTGTGGTGCTAAAATATATGCTTTTTCTCCATCTTCATATTGGATTAATGCAATATTTGCACTACGGTTTGGATCATATTCTATTCCTAATACTGTTGCTGTTATATCGTCTTTTCTTCTTTTAAAATCTATTATTCTATATTTTTGTCTGTTTCCACCACCTTGGTGTCTTACTGTTATTCTTCCATAAGAGTTTCTTCCTGCATTTTTCTTTTTCTTTGCTAATAAAGATTTTTCAGGAGTTTTCTTTGTTATTTCTTCAAAGTCTGAAACTGTCATGTTTCTTCTTGATGGTGTGTATGGTTTGAAGTGTTTCATTCCCATTTTTTTCTCCTTTCAAAACAATGAAAACCTTCGCATTACTTCGTTAAATTTTTAAACATTATCTTCGGCATACACATGTATAGCCTCATCAATGTTTAAAAATTTGCCTAGTACTGCTCGCTTTTGATTGTTTTTTCTATTTTATTCTATTTATTTACGGATTTTTTCCTGCTCCGCATGGCAGATATTCTTTGTTTTCCTGGTATTTTCCAGATAATTTATCTTTCTTCTTGATTTTCCTGTTTATTTTCAGTCTCATAATTAGGTCTTCTCATATAAATTTGTTCTATAAGTGTATCTATCATTTGCCATTGTTCATCTGTTGGTTCATAATATCCCATTTTCAAATGATATCCCATGGCTTCTAGTACTTCAGCTTTTTTTCTTTTTTCATCTGCACTAAATTTTTTTACATTATTATTTTGACTTTCTATTCTTTTATAGAACTCTTTGTTTAATTCTTTCATGTTTAGGCTCCCATAAATTCTTCAATAGAGTCTTTATATTTTTTAGAAATTTTTGTTTCTTTACCACCTTTTGCTAGGTAAGTAACATCTTGTGGGTCTGTATCTATTGTTACAATTGCTTTTTTCCAATCTGATGTTTTACCTAAATGGTATCCTACTCTTTTCTTTTTACCATTTACATTCATGGTATTTACTTTTAATACTTTTACTTCAAATAGTTTTTCAACTGCTTTTGCAATTTCTACTTTAGTTGCATTTCTATTTACTTTAAAAGTATATTTTCCTTCTTGTAATTCGTCGTTACTTTTTTCTGTAACAACTGGTGCTATAATAATTTCTTCTGGTTTCATAATTAAGCATACACCTCCTCTAATTTTTTAACAGTGTCTACTGGTAAAATTAGATTTGTATATTTTAATAAATCAAATACGTTGATATTGTTTGCAACTATTGTTTTTACACCTTCAATATTTCTAGAAGACATTAAAACATTTTTATTATTTTCTGGAAGAACAATTAATGTTTTTCCTTCTACTTTTAAGTCTGCTAAAGCTTTTACCATTGTCTTTGTTTTAATTTCTTTTAATTCTAATTTATCCAATACTGTTAGTTCTTTTTCTAATACTTTAGAACTTAAGATTGATTTAATAGCCAATCTTCTTTCTTTTTTATTAACGGTATATCTGTAAGAACGAGGTTTTGGTCCTAAAGCGATACCACCTTTAATCCATTGTGGACTTCTTGTTGAACCTTGTCTTGCTCTACCTGTTCCTTTTTGTCTCCATGGTTTTTTACCACCACCAGAAACTTCTGCTCTTGTTTTTGTACTTTGTGTACCTTGTCTTTGATTAGCTAAATAATTTACAAGTACACTATGTACAATGTTTTCATTTGGTTCAATTCCAAATACATTATCTGCTAATTCTATATCACTTACTTTTTTACCTTTTAAATCATAAACGTCTACTTTTGGCATTTTGTATTTCCTCCTTCCCTCTATTTAGTAGCCTTTACAGCTGATTTTACTTTTAAGATAGCTCCTTTAGCTCCTGGAACACTACCTTTTACTAATATTACATTTTTGTCCATGTCTACTCTTACAACATCTAAGTTTTGTATTGTAATTGTAACTCTTCCCATGTGTCCTGGAAGTTTTTTACCTTTGAATACTCTACCTGGTGTTGAAGTTGGTCCCATTGAACCTGGTCTTCTATGATACATAGAACCATGTCCCATTGGTCCTCTGTGTTGTCCATGTCTTTTGATAACACCTTGGAATCCTTTTCCTTTTGATGTACCTTGAACATCAACTTTTTCTCCAGCTGCAAAAATATCTGCTTTTACTTCATCACCAACTTTATAACCTTCAATTGAATCTAATCTAAATTCTCTTAAATGTTTTTTGTTGGCTAATTTTGCTTTTGCAAAATGTCCTGCTTCTGGTTTATTAATATGTTTATCTTTTATTTCTCCATATCCTAATTGGATAGCATCATATCCGTCTGTTTCAACTGTTTTTATTTGTGCAATTACATTTCCAGCTGTTTCAATAACGGTTACAGGAATGACATTTCCTTTTTCGTCAAAAATTTGTGTCATACCGATTTTTTTTCCGATTATTCCTTTTTTCATTTTATTTCCTCCTTATACCTTTCGTATAAGTTATCTGTAGTTGACTTTTCGTTATACAGCTAACTTAACTATTGGCTGATTTTTTTATCAGCTTGGCTAAATTTTTGATAATTAATTTTCATAATTATAATTTGATTTCTATATCAACACCAGCAGGTAATTCTAATTTCATTAGACTATCAACTGTTTTTTGTGTTGGATAAAGAATATCGATTACTCTTTTATGTGTTCTCATTTCAAATTGTTCTCTTGAATCTTTATATTTGTGTGGAGAACGCAAAATTGTTACGATTTCCTTTTGTGTTGGTAATGGAATAGGACCTGAAACCTTTGCTCCTGTCTTTTTAGCAGTATCTACTATCTTTTCAGCAGACTGATCTAAAACTACATGGTCATAAGCTTTTAATCTTATTCTAATTTTTTCGCTTGTTGCTACTGTTGTGTTTGCCATTGTAATTTTCCCTCCTTTTTTGTTTTTTGTTTTTCGGCTTTTGCCGGAGATAGCTTAATTTGCTATCGAAATTACCTTGGCAAGTTAAAACGTACCCGGGTGTTTTGAATATCACCTATATAAAAACCCAAAATATGCATGAAAATTTTGGGATAAGTACATTTCTTACCGCCTGGTCTTTGCCATAACATACTCCACCAAAGTTCCCTCCATTCCTTATTTTTCTAGGAATGTAGCCACATTTGGCTTCAACGCTTTTAATTCATGCTTAACTATTATACAACGCTTCTTTCCGTATGTCAAGACATTTTTGCAAAAAAAATGTCCCGTTCAAAACAGTAATTGCACATTGCGATATTTTGTGATATAATTGCAGAAAAATAATTAACCAAGTAAGGAGTGTGCTATTGAATATGAGTTTAAATTTGGCTGAAAATAAAGTGTTAATCTTGTATGTTTTAAATCTTACTGATAGAGAATTTAAACAAGATGATTTGTTTAAGATTATTACTTCTATTAATAATATGAATTATTTTTATTTTAAACAAGTGTTAACAGATTTAATAGATTCCAATTTAGTGGGTAATTATACTAAAGAAGAAGAACAAGTTGTTAAAATTACTTCACAAGGTAAAGATGCATATATTCTTACTAAAGATGTGCTACCAGGTATTATGAAATTGAAGGCTGATAATATCTTTGCTAAAGAATTTTCTTCTATTGAGGAGGAATCTTCTGTTATTGCAGAGTTTGTGCCTAAAAATGAAAACGAATATGTTATTAATTGTAAAATTGTAGAAAATAATGAGACCGTTTTTTCTGTAAAAACTTTTGCTGGTTCTCGTGATAGAGCTAAACGTATTGTAGATAATTGGAAACAAAATGCTACAGAAATTTACCCTCAAATTTTGAATTTGCTTTTACAAGATTCTAATAATCAAAAAGAAGACATTTCTTAAATGAAGTGTCTTTCTTTTTTATATTAAATTTTTTATTAAAATATTAAGCATAAAGTGGCAAATACAAATACTTTCATCATAATTTCCATAAACAAATTATAATTTACGCATTTTATACCTACATTATTAATTTTATCAAAACCTTTTACTAATTTATCTATTTCTTCTTGTGATGATATTTTTTTCTCTTCCATATATTCTTTTGCTAAATATCTTGCTTTTATCATAGCATCATTTTCAAGAAAAGCTCTTACTGTATAGTAAATCATACTAAGTATTAAGAATATAGCTAAAAACATCATTTTATAAGGTAATATTTTTAAAATTACTAATATACTTGTTGCTAAAAAGTATAACAAATATATATTAGAAAAAACAAAATTGAAAAGTAATAGTTTTTTGCTTTGTATTGAATGTAAACATTCATGTGCAATTGTTTGTATTCTTGTGTAACTTTTTTGTACATTTGCAATTAATATTTTATTTGTTATTGCTATATAAAGGCTTGCTTCTGCTTGATTATTTTCTTCTATTTGTACAGTTTCATTATCTAGTTTTTTTAAATACTCTTTGCATATTTCTATATTGTTTGGATAAGCTTTTGCTAAATTATCTAATTCTTCATCTTCAGCTATATGTTTTAGTTTCTTTGTGTTGTATTCAAAAATGAATTTTAGAACTATAATTGCTATTAATGTGACAATTCCAACTATAATAAATTCCATTTTCATTACCTCATTTTATTTATTGCATAACATCACGTATTGATTCTCCAATGATTTTATTTATGTCTGCAATTACTACATTGAACTTTGTTTCTGCATCAAAGAATTTTCTTGCATCATCAATTTCAATTAATTCAGTATATAAATCTTGCATTTCTTTAATTTTTTGTTCATCTTGCTTTCCTGTTTGCATAGCTGTAATTTGTGCTTCATATCTAGCTTTTTCAAATTTAGCCATTTTTTCTTTTAGTTCTGTATTTAAATTTAAAGCTTGTTTTGCCATTTTATAATTATTATATTCTTCTGACTGTTTTATTTCTTGTGCTAACCTATTAGCAGTATCATATATATTCATATTAACTATACTCCTTCCTGTGTTTCTAATGTTTCTACCGGTGTTGGAGCTTCTAATACAACTTTAGCTGAAGTTGGACAAATATTTACAAATGTATTTCCGTCGTTTACGTTTATTTCATTTCCTTCTAAGTCTTGATATACAGTTTGTTTATCTCTTGCTTCTTTAATACATTTAATTTTAATTGCCTTACCATTTGTTATATAGTAACCATCAAAAGTTCCAATATTTTTTAGTCCTTGTCTACCTTTGTTTTCTTTATCAGATAAAGTATAATTGTCACAGAAAGTAATTATAATATTTTTTACTGTTATTGGATTTCCTGTAACCCAGTCTGTTTGTTCTTTTCCTCTAGCATATCTTTCATAAACTTTATTTTCTTCATCATATTCATATTTAACATTTTGTAATTGAGAATGTGGAATAGTTACACTTACTGCTCCTTGTCCATTTTCTAAATTAACTTCATCTACTACATAATTTAATACACTTTCTTTGTCTGATGTTGTTCTATATTTTTTGTTTTTAGCAGATGTTAATAACTTTTCTGTACTTGTTACAGCATTATGTGGAGATGCTTTATCTCTAACTCTTGTAAATGTTGTTCCATCTTCTGCAATTCCATCAATTTCATTTATACTAAATTTTTTGATGTCGCTACTTGCTTGTGGACTTTCTCCAAAGTGAGTATAAATTGCATCATTTTCCATAGCATAATCTATAAAATAATGTCTAGCACTTCTTACAGGTCCGATTTTTTCTACATCAGCTCCTTTAAATAAAGCCATTAATCTAGTTTCTCCACCTTCTACAATTATTTCATATACCATATAAGCTTGTTGTAAACCTGCTTGTGGCCAAGCATCTTTGTGGTTATCAATCATAACTGCAAATGGCCTATCGTTTCCTTTAAATATTTGTACTGTTTTTTCTTCAACTACTGGTGCTTCTGCATTTTCTTCTACAACTGCTGTTTCTTCATTTTGTTTATTTTTCATTATTTTATACCCTAAGAATGCTCCTCCACCTATAATTACAAGAACTAAAATAGCAATTAATATTTTAGTTCCACTTTTTCCTTTTTTTCCATTTTTCATCTGCATTTTCCCCTTTCTATTCTCTATTCATATTTAAGTCTGTTAATATTTTTTCTTCTTTTTGTCTCATTATTTTTTTATCTTCATCTTGTAAATGATCATACCCCATTAAATGATAAAAACCATGTACTATCATATAGCTTAATTCTCTTTCAAAACTATGTCCATATTCTTTTGCTTGTTCTTTAACTCTTTCAATTGCTATAACAATGTCGCCTAAAATATCTTCATGTATAAAATCTTTATTTTTAATTTTTTGTTCTAACTCGTCCTTCTCAAACATAGGAAAAGAAAGCACATCAGTAGTTTTGTCAATATTTCTGTAAGTTTTGTTTATTTTTTGTATATTTTCTAAAGTTGTCAATGTAATTGTTACTGACAATTTAGAATTTTCTATACTTTCTTCTTTGAAACATTGTGATATTACTTTCTTTACTATTTCTTCATATTCTTTTTTTTCTTCTATTCCATTGTATAATATTTCGTACATTTTTATGCAACTTCCTTGATTTTAGTATATTTTCCTTCTGATTTATAAGAATCTCTAATTTGTTTCATAACACCATAGTCTACTAATTTTCTTTTGTAATATCTTAAAATCTTTGTATAATCCGTTTTTCCTTTTCTTAATTTTTTCATGTCATTTTTTATAAATAATATTTCTTTTTGTTTTATATATTCTATAAAATCTGTTTCTTTTAATTTTGTTATTTCTTGATAATGATTCCAAAAAGCTTTGTATTGATTTCTTGCTTTTGGAGAATCCCAATATACTTTTGTAGATAATAATTTGACATTGTAATCTTCTATTAGATTGATTAGCATAGAATAAGCTCTTTCTCTTTTAGCAGCCATTTTTGTATCTTGAACTAGTACTCTAGCATCTTTTAATAATTTTTCATAACATTGTTCAGCAACAACAAGTGGCAAACTATGTGTAAATAGCTTTCTGCTTAAACCAAGTAAAACCATATTTTTTTCAATGTTATCTCTACTATCAAGTTTTCCTACTGAATAAGATTCATATTTTTCATATTCTTCTATAATATCTCTATTATTTTCAACAGAATTTAATTTTATTTTTAAAGATAATATATTTTGTATATATTCATCTAATGTATAA
The DNA here is from genome assembly GCA_947626925.1 of uncultured Clostridia bacterium. GTDB lineage: Bacteria > Bacillota > Clostridia > TANB77 > CAG-508 > CAG-269. The sequence goes on from CANQTU010000007.1 coordinate 8,950, forward strand.
AATATTTTTGTGTAAATCCATTCTTTTGCAGAATCATATGTACTAGTATTATCTGCCACTTTTATAGAATAATTCTTTAAAATAGCCTTATATAGTGAGTCCATTTTTGATAAATAAAATGGATGATATTTTTCTAGCACTTTTTCTTTTCCATCTACTTTAATTCCTTCATAATCAAGTTCTATTAAGTATTTTTGCTTTCTATATTTGTATTCTATATATTCATTTTCTTTTAAACTAGTTATTTCATAATACTTTGATAATGCATCTTTTTCAAATTCAGATGCAGCATTATTTTTTACTTTTTTATAGATAGAATCCATTACATATTTATCTAATGCCCCTAAATAAGCTTCATAAGCATTTTCATATTTTTTTTCTAATTCTTCTTTGTCATCTTCTTCATTATTTTTATAATTTTCATAGTTTTTTATAACAATATTTCTTTTTCTTGAAATTAACATACCATTAATTCCTATTCTAGTAGGAATTAATATTCTAGTTAATGTACTGGTTATTTTGTTAAAAAAACTTTTATCTGTACCTGTAATTCTAAGGCTTCTTTCTTCCATTTTCATGCTTCCTTTCTCAAGGCCATTAGTTAAATTTTTAACTGACTTGCCTTTTAAAATATAATTTTTTCCTTGGTGCCTATATTTTCTAATACTTCATATGTGACATAAACATCAATACTATCCCCTTTGTCATAAGTATTAATATTTTTGCCTACTATTGATTCTTTATTTTCAATTTCTTTATCTAATTCTTCTTGCAATTGTTCTACCCCTATATTTTTAGCTTCTTCTGCTTGGTAATTCTTTTGTTCTTCTACTACTTCTTTATGAGTAGTTTTTATTATAGAAATTGGTAAATAAAAATCTGAAAATAATTTTATCTTCTTTTCCGCTTCTATTGTATCATAAATTTTAAATTTTGAAACCCCTTTATGCAAATTTATTTTAAAATTATTAAATTTTATACTATATTGATTTTGAATATTGCCTGTTTCCCTCCTCTCCGTAACATTATATGGAATATTTATATATTTGGTATGCCATACTTTAGCTTGTATTTCTCCATTACTATGTACATAACGTACACCCGTATACTTTCCTTCCATCCAACCATTAATAAGAACATCACCTATATTTACTGTATCACCCACCTTAACATTAGCAGTTCCTGATTGAGCATTAATTTTTGTAATAATTCCCACCTTATCTGAAATAATACTACAATAATCATTTTCATCTATAATATTTGGCTTTTCATCAGCTTTTACAATTTTTACAATGGCATTAGTACCTTTTAATTCAATACCCATCCACGCAATATCATTTCGTTGTAATCTAATTGTATTAATAACTTCTTTGGTATTAATTTTTGACTTTAACTTGCCTGTTTTCAAACCTGCATTTTCCACATCTTGTGCAATATTTTCTAGTTCTTTACCACTTTCCTCTTGGATATCCACATTCCATACAAAATTTGAGGATAAAATCGTTAGTAAAATAAGTATTAATAAAAAAGCAAAAAATATTTTTCTTTTCTTGTATCGATTCCATAAAAAAGGGAAGCCTCGTTTTTTGATTATCTTAACTTTGCACTTCGTCTTTTTAGCAATTTGACATACTTCTTTAAAATCATCTACTCTTACTTTAACTTCTAATTCAATATCATTTTTCCTATTTAAATTCCAAGTCATAATCTTATTATTTCTGCACAAATTAATAAATCTTTCTATGTAGTACCCTTCCACATTAATTTTTAAATATCCAATTAAATAACTAAATAAAATTTTAATAATCATTCTAAAATCCTCACAAAATATTTATGCAATTAGAAATAACTTAAAGAAAAATTAATCAATAGTTCTCTCTATGTCAATACTCTCAATTTTTCCTGTAACTTTAATATCATCATCAGTCATATTTTCCAATTTTAATTGAAAACCATTAATATTAATAATTCCAATATGAGTATTAATTCTTACAAAAAACTCCTCATATTCTAAAATCCCCTTAAAATTCTCTATAATCATCTCATCAAAACCAGTAATAGCAATTTTGGGAATATCAGAGCAAACCTCTTTTGGCATTTCTAGTATCCTATCAATTTTATTATAATCTCGCTTTTTCTTCTTCATTTTTTATAAAACAACCCTTTCTTTTTTAACAATGTCCCGTTCTGGGACAGGCACAAGTATACCCATTTTGTCCCTTTTTGGGACAGGTCTACTCAAATTGCTCTAATGATTTGAATTCGTATCCCATGTTTTTTGCTTCTTTGATTATTTCATCTAAAATTTCTGTGTTGGTTTTTGAATTTCCATGTAATAGCATTATTTCGCCATTGTGTAAATTGTCTAATATTTTCTTTTTTGCTGTGGCTTTGTCAGGCTGTTTGTCTTCTTGCCAATCTTCGTAAGCAAATGACCACATTACAGTTTGATACCCTAACTTGTTTGTAATTTGTAAAGTATTTTCGCTAAATTCTCCTTTTGGTGGTCTTATATATTTCATTTCATAATTGAATTTTTCGTATATTGCTTGGTGTAAATCCATAACTTCTTTTTTGATTTTTTCTTCTGTTAATTCTGGCATACTTTTGTGGTTTACAGTATGGTTTCCTACAATGTGACCTTCGTCTATCATTTGTTTTACTAGATCTGGCTCTGAATTAACGTAGTGTGCTGTTATAAAGAATGTTGCTTTTACTTCATTTTCTTTTAAAGTATTAAGTATTTGTGATGTATAGCCTGCCTCGTACCCTTCATCAAATGTTAAGTAAATTGCTTTTTTATCTTTATTTCCTAAACATATACCATTATTTTCTTCTAATATTTTTTTATTTGTTGTTCCTACATCTGGCTGTTCATGATTTTTGTTTCTTTTTATGCCCCAACCTATTTTTTGATTGCTAACTGTACTTGCATTTGTTAAAATTTCTTTTTCTTTGGTATTCATTGAAATTACACTTAGTGTAAAAATAGCAAGGATTAATACCCCAATTACTCCATATTTTATTTTACTCATAAATACTTATCATTCCTTTCTGCTTTTACTTATAACTAAATGAGAAAAGCATAAAATTTAATTTTCGATATTACATATATATTTTTGATATTTAAAATATATGAGAATTTGGTTTATAAAACAAAAATTGACAAAAACATTGCTTCTTTCCCTTTTGTGTATTATAATACAATGGAAAAAGAAAATAAGACTTTTTCCATTGCTAATAAAGTTTCAAGAGAAGTTATTTCGCAAGTTGGAAGTCGTATTATAAAAAAATAAAAGGAGTTGAAATTATGAAAAATATTGATGTTTCTATCATTATGGGAAGCGATTCAGATTTACCAATTATGAAAGACTGTGCTAAATTTTTAGACCAAATGGGAATTTCTTATGAAGTAAAAATACTTTCTGTTCATCGTACCCCAGAAAAAGCAACTGAATATGCAAAAACTTTACAAGAAAATAATGTGAAAGTTATTATAGCTGGTGCAGGTGGTGCTGCTCATCTTCCTGGCGTATTTGCTGCTATGGTTCCAACAGTCCCTGTAATTGGTGTTCCAATTCATACAAAAACTTTAAGTGGTGTAGATTCATTATATTCTATTGTACAAATGCCTTCTGGCATCCCTGTTGCAACAGTTGCAATTAACGGTGCTAAAAATGCTGCAATACTTGCAACATCTATTTTAGCAGTTGGAGATGAAAATATTAAGAATAAACTAGCTGATTTTAAGAATTCTTTAAAAGATGCTGTTTCAAAAAAAGATGAAAAATTACAAGAATTAGGAATTGATGCATATTTAAGAAAGGAATGAATTTAAAATGAAAAAAATAAGTAGTGGTAAAGTTCGCGAAATTTACGAAGTAGACGAAGACAAACTTTTAATGGTAGTTTCTGACAGAATTTCTGCCTTTGACTACATCTTACCAAGCCTTGTTCCTGAAAAAGGAAAAGTTTTAAACCAAATTTCTGAATTTTGGTTTGACTATATAAAAGATGTTATACCAAATCACATTATTTCTACTAATATAAAAGACTTTCCTTCCGAATTTCAAACAGAAGAATTTGAAGGAAGAAGTATGTTAGTTAAAAAATTAAAAATGCTACCAATTGAGTGTATTGTAAGAGGTTATATAACAGGATCTGGTTGGAAAAATTATCAAAAAGACGGTACTGTTTGTGGAATCACTTTGCCAACAGGATTACAAGAATCTCAAAAACTACCTGAACCAATTTTTACACCAACAACAAAAGCTGCCGAAGGACATGATGAAAATATCTCTTTTGATGAAGTATGTAATTTAATTGGAAAAGATTTAGCTGAAAAGGTACGTGAAAAAACAATTGAAATATATAAAAAATGTGCAGATTATGCCCTAACTAAAGGAGTAATAATTGCAGACACAAAATTTGAATTTGGTCTAGATGAAAATGGTCAATTAGTAATTGGTGACGAAGTACTAACCCCAGATTCTAGTAGATTTTGGCCTGCTTCTGATTATGAAGTTGGTAGAGGTCAAAAAAGTTTTGATAAGCAATATATTCGTGACTGGATTAAATCTACTGGGTATGATCCAGAGTCAGGAACTCCAATTCCTGAAGATGTAATTACTACAACAGCTAATAAATATAAGGAAGCTTATAAGTTAATTACAGGAAAAGATTTTGAATAATATAAAATTTGCCAAAAAGGATTATCCTTTTTGGCATTTATTTATTTTACTTATAATTGAATTTTTTCAAATTTATCTTTGTCTATTTCTTTTGGTACTTCTATTGGATATTTTCCAGTAAAGCATCCATAGCAAAAATCATCTACTTTACAACCTTTAGTTATTTGTTTTAAGCTATCTAAACTTAAATATTCTAAAGAGTCTGCTCCTATTTCTTTTCTGATTTCTTCTACTGTTTTTCCATTTGCAATTAAATTTTCTTTTTTGTCTATGTCTGTTCCAAAATAGCAAATGTCAACAAATGCTGGTGATGCAACTCTTATATGTACTTCTTTTGCACCTGCCCTTTTTAGTGTTTTTATAATTCTAGTAATTGTTGTTCCCCTTACAATTGAGTCGTCTACTAAAACTATTTTTTTGCCTTTTACTGTTTCACGTAAAGGATTTAATTTAAGTGCAACTAAATTTTTTCTTTTTGTTTGCGTGTTTTGTATGAATGTTCTTCCTATATATCTACTTTTTACAAATACAATGTCATAAGGAATTTTAGATTCTTTTGAATATCCTAATGCTGCATCATTTCCTGAGTCAGGCACACTTGCTACAATATCTGCATCAACCGGTGCTTGTCTTGCTAAACAACGTCCTGCATTTTCACGACATATATGCACATTTATTCCATCAATTGTGGAATCTGGTCTAGCAAAATATATATATTCAAATACACACATTCCTTTTTTCTCATTTGGTAGTACTTTTTCACTAACAACTTCATTATTTGTAATTGTTATTACTTCTCCTGGTTCAATATCTCTATCAAATGTGGCTCCCATAATGTCTAGAGCACAACTTTCTGAAGCAAATACAATGTCTTCTCCAAAATGTCCCATACAAAGTGGTCTAAATCCTTGTGGGTCTCTAACTGCCATCATTTTTTGAGGTGATATAACTAAAAGTGAATATGCACCTTTTATTATTTTCATGGTATTTTTTACTGCTTGTTCAATTGAGCCAGTTTTTAGTCTTTCTCTTACAATAACATGACAAATAATTTCTGTATCACTTGTTGTTGTAAAAATTGCTCCTTGTTCTTCTAATTCCTTTTTTAATTCTACTGCATTTGTTAAATTTCCATTATGCACTACAGCTAGGTTTCCTTTTTTATGTCTTACTACCATTGGCTGAGCATTTTCTTTTTTACTAACACCTGTTGTTGAATAACGAACATGTCCAATTGCCATTTTTCCTTCTGGCATACTATCTTGTACTTGTTTTGTAAAAACTTCAGAAACTAATCCTACATCTTTATGATAGTGAATAATACCATCTTGGTTAATTGCAACTCCACAACTTTCTTCTCCTCTATGTTGTAAACCTGCTAGTCCAATACATACTTGTCCTATTAAATCTTCTTTTGTTCCTTTGGCATAAATTCCAAATATACCACATTCTTCTTTTACTTTGTCAAACATTTCTTTTTTTCCTTTCCCTTTTCTTAATTGACTTTACTGTATTTTCATGTTAAACTACATCTAGAAAATTTTTAAATAACAATACAATTTAGGAGGTATTTTATGTATAATTTAGTTGTTTTTGCTTCTGGTAATGGTTCAACTTTGCAAGCAATAATTGATGCTATTGCCAATAAAAAATTAGAGGCTCAGATTTTGCTTGTTATTTCTGATAATCCAAATGCTTATGCACTAGAAAGGGCAAAAGCAAGTAATATACCAACTTATATTATACAAAACAGAAAAGATTTTACAAAAAGAGATATAGAATTATTTGATGTTTTATCTTCTTATTCTGTTGACCTTATTGTACTTGCTGGTTATTTAAAAATGATTGGTCCCAAATTAATTGAAAAATATACTTTAATTAATACTCATCCTTCTCTACTTCCTAAATATGGTGGAAAAGGAATGCATGGTATGCATGTGCACGAAGCTGTTATAGCGGCTAAAGAACCATACAGTGGTGCTACAGTTCATTTTGTTAATCAAGAGTATGATGCTGGTGACATTATTAGCCAAACTAAAGTTAAAGTGCTAAATAATGATACTGCCGAAACTTTATCTGCTAAGGTACAAGCTGCAGAGAAAATTCAATTAATTGATGTATTAAATAAATTTATACAGCACAAGTTATAATTTCTTAATGTTCATAGATTTCTCCAATGTCATTACGATAATCTAACTTGTCATCTACATTGTTTTTCATGGCCGTATAGGCCTTTTCTTTTGCTTCTTCTAAAGTTGCTCCACAAGTATGAATAGCAAATAACCTTGATGTTCCAACTGAACAATAACGATTATTTTCTATTTGCTTAGTACTTGCGAAATATATTTTTGCATCTTTTTTTAAAATATCTTTTGTGTTTAAAGTAAATTCACAAGGCTCTGCCTTTTTTATTGCATAATCTGAGCTTACTACATAAACTGTAAAAGTATAGTTTTTCTTAAACTTACAATTCTCTTCTGATAGTTTTTGTTTCCATATATTTTCCATAACTTCTGTGAAAGGTGTTTCTAAAGAGTTTAAAACATTTATAGCTTCTGGATCTCCAAATCTTGCATTAAATTCAATAAATTTAATTCCTTGTTTGCACTTAAAAAATCCGCCATAAATAACTCCTGTAAATTCTAGGTTATCTTTATTTACATATTGGATAGTGTCTTGTATTAATTTACTGCATTTGTCAACATCTTCTTGTTCTAGAAAAGGTAATAATCCATTTGCAAAACTTAAACAGCCCATACCACCTGTTCCTGGTCCTTTATCTTCGTCAAATCTATATGGATAGTCAAAAGTAATTGGAGTTACTACAATATTTTTTCCGTCTGTTAATGCCATTACAGTAAATTCTCTACCTTCTACCTTATCTTGTATTATAACTTTACCCGCTTCTTCTAAGCACTCCTTTGCATAGTTAAATCCTTCTTCTTTTCCTTTAAAATGAATGCCACCTACTTTAACACCTTTTCCTCCTGTTAGTCCTTCAGGTTTTACAACAAAACTATCATCTTTATAATTTTCAATGGCCTTTTCTAATTCTTCTAATGTAGAAATTTTTTCATTTCTAATAATCATTTCTGGTGCAAGTTTTTTTACTACATCTAAGGCATAAGTTTTACTCCATTCTAGTTTAGCTCCTTGTGAAGTTGGTCCAAATGTTTTTAAACCAAGTTCCTTTGCTAAATCTATTAAACCTTCTTGTAATAAATTGTCTTGGCTAACTACACAAGCTTCAATTTTTTCTGCTTCTATAAATTTTTTAACTAACTCTTTATCAAATGGATTTCCAATTATATATTTTCCATTGGATTTTTCTACTTGCTCTACAATTGATGGATTAGCATAAGGCATTATAACATATAATGAATATCCTTTGCTAATTTGCTCTGCTAGTACCGCTTCACGCCCACCATTTCCTAGTAATAAGCATTTTTTCATTACCTTTTCACTCCTTTACACGTTTACTTCAACATTCATATCTTTTATTAAGTCTTGATATTTATTTAAAACTGGATTTACTCTTTCTTCTATAAAATCAACTACTTGTGCTGGAGCTCTACCACATAAATTATTTGGATTTAAAGCATGCATTATTTCTTCTTCAGTTAATCCAAAAGTTTCATCTTTCGCAATTCTTTGCACTAAGTCATTTGGTTTTCCTAATTCTTTTACTTGCTTTCCTGCTTCCATAGAATAAACTCTAATTTTTTCGTGCAATTCTTGTCTATCTCCACCTTTTAATACTGCATTCATTAAAATTTCTTCTGTTGCCATAAAAGGTAATTCTTGCATCATATTTGTTTTTATAACATTTTCGTAAACAACTATATTTTTTGAAATATTGGCATATAAAATTAAAATTGCATCTACAGCTAAAAAGCTTTCTGGAACACAAATTCTTTTATTAGCAGAATCATCTAATGTTCTTTCTAACCATTGTGTTGCAGCTGTAATAGTTGGATCTATTGTTAATGCCATAACATGTCTTGCTAAAGAGTTAATTCTTTCACTTCTCATTGGATTTCTTTTATAAGCCATAGCAGATGAGCCAATTTGTCCTTTTTCAAATGGCTCTTCTAATTCTTTTTCATGTTGCAATAATCTCATATCATTTGCAAATTTAGAACAGCTTTGTGCAATTTGAGATAATACACTTAACACTCTAGCATCTAATTTTCTTGTATATGTTTGTCCAGATACACTATATACTTTATCAAATCCCATTTTTTCAGCAATTTTTTTATCAATTTGTTTTACTTTTTCTTCATCTTTAAATAGCTTCATAAAACTTTCTTGTGTTCCTGTAGTTCCTTTGCAACCTAGCAATTTCATATGACTTTGCACAAATTCAAGTTCCTCTAAATCTTCTAATAAATCTTGAAGCCATAATGTTGCTCTTTTACCTACAGTTGTTAATTGTGCTGGCTGGAAATGTGTATAGCCTAAACAAGCAATATCCTTATTATCTATTGCAAATTTTTTAAGATTATTTATCACTAATATTAATTTTTGTTTAATTAGTTTTAATGCCTCTGACATTAGAATAACGTCTGTATTGTCTGTTACATAGCATGAAGTTGCTCCTAAATGAATAATTGGTTTTGCATTTGGACATTTTAACCCAAATTCATATACATGAGCCATAACATCATGACGACATTCCTTTTCCCTTTTGCTTACAATATCATAATCAATATTGTGTACATTTTCTTTCATTTCTTTAATTTGCTCTTCTGTAATGTCAATTCCTAATTCTTTTTCTGTTTCTGCTAATGCTATCCACAATTTTCTCCATGTAGAGTATTTACTGTCATTTGACCATAAACGGTTCATTTCTTCGCTTGCATATCTTCCAGAAAGCGGTGTTACATACTTTTCGTTTTCCATTTCATTTCTCCTTCTTTTATTTTTAATTATTATAGAACAAAATTATCTTAGCTTTAAATAATTATATTTTTCATAACTGCGTAAGCGACCAAACGGAGCGCTAGCGAAGTGCGATTGGAGCAACTTACATACAAGTATTTTAATTATGGAAGTTGCGACACACAAAGTTATGATAAAATATAATTATTTAAAGCCTAATATTAACTTATTTACCTATAGTAGTTAATACCTGACTCAAATATCTTCTGGTCTTTTCTTCCCGGAATATTCTTAATAATCTCACGATAACTTCTTTCAGAATGTCCCATTTTTCCTAATATTCTACCATCTGGACTTGTAATACCCTCAATACCATCAACAGAGCCATTTGGATTATAACGAATATCATAAGTTGCGTTTCCTTGTAAATCCACATATTGTGTTGCTATTTGTCCATTTTCAATTAATTGTTTTTCCAATTCTTCTGATACTATAAATCTTCCTTCTCCATGAGAAATTGGAATACTAAATTCTTCTCCTAACTCAACCCCACTAAACCATGGTGACATTTTAGACACAACCTTTGTTTGAACCATTTTAGATTGATGTCTTGCAATAGTATTAAATGTTAATGTTGGCATTGTGTCATCCATTTCTTTGATTTCTCCATAAGGTAATAATCCTAATTTTACTAAAGCTTGGAAACCATTACAAATACCTAGCATAAGTCCATCTTGTTCATATAAATGTTTATGGATTAAGTCTTTTAATTTTGGATTTCTAAACACAGCACTTATGAATTTTCCAGATCCGTCTGGCTCGTCACCACTACTAAATCCACCTGGTATCATAATTATTTGTGCTTTTTCTATTTCTTTTGCAAATAAATCTATAGATTCTTGTATATTTTCTGGTCTTAAGTTTTTAAATACCACTGTACTTGTAATTCCACCTGCATCTTCAAAAGCTTTTGCCACATCATATTCACAGTTGCTTCCTGGGAATACAGGAATAAATACTCTTGGTTTTGTAATTGGCATTTTTCTAGTTATACTGCATTGTTTATTGCTAATTATATTTTTAGCTTGTTTGTTTTCTTCCTTTACTTTTGTTGGGAAAACTTTTTCTAATGGTTCTTCCCATATTTTTATTAGTGAGTCTAATTCTAAAGTTACATTGTTATTTACTATAATTTTTTCTTCTTCAATAGTAATACCTAATTCTTGCAATTTTTCGTTTTCTACATTTTCTTTTAGTTCAATTACAAAAGAACCGTAATAAGGGTAAAATAAGTCTAAAGTGCTTTCTGTAAATTTGAAACCTATTTTATTTCCTATACAACTTTTGGTAATACTATCTGCAATTCCACCATTTGTAATTGTGCTTACTGACAATACTTTTCCTTGTTCAATTAAATTATGAATAATTTCGTAGTTTTCTTTTAAATCTTCCATGTCTAATATGTCTTCTTGTCCCATTTTTGTTTGTAAGAACATTACTTTAGAATTTGTTTTCTTAAATTCGTTAGATACTACTTTTGTTGTATCCGTTTCTCCTATGCAGAATGATACTAATGTTGGTGGCACATCTAATTCATTATAAGAACCTGACATACTGTCTTTTCCACCTATTGCTCCTATTTTTAATTCTTTTTGAACATAGTATGCACCTAATAATGCTGAAAATGGTTTTCCCCAGCGAGTAGGTTCATTTCTTAGTTTTTCAAAATATTCTTGTAAAGTTAAGTATGCTTTTTTGTAGTCTCCCCCTAAAGCTACATATTTAGAAACAGATTCAATAATTGCATATACTGCACCATGGAATGGACTCCAACTTGCCAAATAAGGATTATAACCATAAGTCATAATTGTTCCACTATTTGTGTATCCTTTTAAAGTTGGTATTCTTGCTACCATTCCCATTGCTGGTGTTAATTGATATTTTCCACCAAATGGCATTATAACAGTATTTGCTCCTATACTACTATCAAAGCGTTCTACTAATCCTTTTTGAGAACAACAATTTAAACTGCTTACTGTTTGTTCCCATTTTGATTTTATATCTTCAACTTTTTCTTGTTTAAAATATGATTTTTCTTCATCTGGTTTTGTTATTTGTACTTTTGCATTTTTAACGTCACCATTAGTGTCTAAGAATTCTCTTGCAATATCAACAATTAATTTTCCTCTCCAATACATTTGAATTCTTGGCTCTTCTACAACTTCTGCTACAATAGTTGCTTGTAAATTTTCTTTTTCTGCAAATGCAATTAATTTGTCTGCATCTTCTTTGGCAACTACTACTGCCATTCTTTCTTGTGATTCTGAAATAGCAAGTTCTGTTCCGTCTAGCCCTTCATATTTTTTAGGTACTTTATCTAGGTTAATTACTAAACCATCTGCTAATTCTCCAATTGCAACTGAAACTCCTCCTGCTCCAAAGTCATTACATCTTTTTATTAGTTTAGTTACTTCTGGGTCTCTAAATAATCTTTGTACTTTTCTTTCTTCTGGTGCATTTCCTTTTTGAACTTCTGCTCCACAAGTTGTTAAAGATTCACTTGTATGTGCTTTAGATGAGCCAGTTGCACCACCACATCCGTCTCTTCCTGTTTTCCCACCTAATAAAATAACTAAGTCTCCTGGAATTGGTCTTTTACGAATAACATTGGCTTTTGGTGCAGCACCTACTAATGCACCTATTTCTAAACGTTTTGCTACATAGCCATTATGATAAATTTCTGCTACTTGTCCTGTTGCTAATCCAATTTGATTTCCATAAGAACTGTATCCTCTTGCTGCTTCGTTTGTTAGTTTTCTTTGTGGTAATTTATTTGGTAAGGTTTCTGCTACACTTTTTCTTGGGTCTCCACATCCTGTAACTCTCATTGCTTGATACACATAAACTCTTCCAGACAATGGGTCACGGATTGCTCCACCTAAACATGTTGCAGCTCCACCAAATGGCTCAATTTCAGTTGGATGGTTATGAGTTTCGTTTTTGAACATAATTAAGTATTCTTCTGGTTTTCCATCTACTAAAATTTCTGCTTTAATACTACAAGCATTTATTTCCTCTGATTCGTCTAGTTCTTTTAAATATCCTGATTTTTTTAATTCTTTTACAGCTATTGTTGCTATGTCCATTAGACAAATATCTTTTGCTTTTCTGTTTTCATAAATTACATCTCTTGCTTTTAGATAGTCACTATATACTTTTTGTAATAAATCCCATTTTATTTCTAATACTTCTAGTTTAGTTAAAAATGTGGTATGTCTACAATGATCTGACCAATATGTATCTATCATTTTCATTTCTGTTAAGGTAGGATCTCTTTTTTCTACTTCTTTAAAGTAATTTTGGCAAAATTGTAAATCTGCAAAATCCATTGCAAATCCATATTTTTCATAAAATTCTTCGGCATCATGTTGTGTCATTTTAGTAAATCCTGTTATAATTGCTACATCTTCTGGTACTTCTAATTTTTGTTCTAAATTTTCTGGCTTTTCTAAAGAACATTCTCTTGAATCTACTTGGTTAATCATATATTTTTTTATTTTTTCAATATCTTGTGGTTGTAAATCTCCCTGTAAAATATAGACTTTAGCAGATTTTGCAGTTGGTCTTTCTCCACCTGCTAAAATTTGTAGACATTCTTCTAAAGCATTTGCTCTTTGGTCAAATTGACCTGGTAAAAATTCTACACCAAAAACTATATCTTGTTTTTCAAATGGATATGTTTCTAAATAATATTCATCTACTTGTGGTTCTGAAAAAACTGTGTTTTTTGCTTGTTCAAAGGTTTCTTCTGATATATTTTCTACATCATATCTGTTTAAAATAATAAGATTTTTTAATTGTGAAACACCTAAATTTTCTTGAACATCTGCTAGTAATTCTTTTGCTTCTACATTAAATCCGTCTTTCTTTTTTACATAAATTCTCTTTACTCCCATGAGAACCTCCTACTTTATAATTATAATTTATTTGATTTTTATTTCTTTGTTTCCACTAATAACTTCACCAATTATATAAGCTTTTTCGCCTTGTTGTTCTAAAATTTCTACAGCTTTTTTAGCATCTTCTTTCTTTACAATAACTGCCATTCCAATTCCCATATTAAAGGTATTATACATATCTCTTTCTGGAATATTTCCTATTTTTTGAATTAGTTTAAAAATTGGTAATACTGGATAAGAATCCTTTTGGATTTCTAAAGAAACTCCTTCTTTTAACATTCTTGGCATATTTTCGTAAAATCCACCGCCTGTAATGTGTGAAATTCCTTTTACTTGAATACTATCTAATAATTTTAAAATTGGTTTTACATATATCTTTGTAGGTGTTAAAAGTGATTCTCCTAATGTCAATCCTAATTCGTCATATTGTTGTTTTAGGTTTTCTTCGTTTACATCAAAGATTTTTCTAACTAAAGAAAATCCATTTGAGTGTACTCCTGATGAAGAAATTCCAATTACTTTATCTCCTATTTCAATTGTTTTGCTATCAATCATTTTTGATTTTTCTACTACTCCAACTGAAAATCCTGCTAAATCGTATTCTCCTTCTTTATAAAAACCTGGCATTTCTGCTGTTTCTCCGCCTACTAAACTACATCCTGCCATTTTACATCCATCTGCTACTCCTTTTACAATAGTTGCTACAACTTCTGGTACATTTTTGCCAAGTGCCATATAGTCTAAGAAAAATAAAGGCTTTGCTCCGCAACAAATAATATCATTTACACACATTGCTACACAGTCTTGCCCTATTGTATTATGCTTATTCATCAAAAAAGCCAACTTTAATTTGGTACCTACTCCATCTGTACCTGAAACTAAAATTGGTTCTTTAAATTCTGATTTATCTAAAGCAAATAAGCCCCCAAATCCACCTAGGTCAGATATAACTCCTTCTGTATATGTGCTTTTTACAGCTTCTTTCATTAATTCTACAGATTTATACCCTGCAGTTACATCTACTCCAGCTTGTTTGTAACTTTCGCTGAAACTTTTTTCCATTTTTTACATCCCTTTCTTATATTCATTTTTATTTTTTTACTATTTTTCGACACTGATAATTCTATTATATAATATCTTTTTAATTTGTTCAACATTTTTTTGGTTTTTCTTGCATAAAAAATACTTCCTGTATGATTTTTTATCATAAGGAAGTATTTTTTTACTTTTTCAAATTACACAAAATTTAGACATTACCCAATTTAGTACTATAAACTTATATTAATTATTTTCTGCTTGCCATTTTAAAATTGGATAACCATTTAAACCATTTTTAAACTCTTCGCCTAATACTTCTAAAATGCTAACCATATCTTTCTCATCTGTTTTTAATGAAATATCTCTTGTCTCCCCATCAAAATCACCATAAGCTGGTAGATTCTCATATTTTAATACTGAACAATTTCTAGCAGAACATTTGACACTATTTCCATTCCTACATGCATAACCAACAAAAAGACCAATTTTATTTTCTTCATAATCTAGATTTTCAGTAAATATTTTGCACTTACTATGACAATTTTCTGAATTCAAATTATGAGAACGACCAATAATACCACCACAATTCACTCGTAACTTTGTATCTGACAATTTTATATCTCCGACATTATAACAATAATTTAAAAAATGACTATCTACTCCTCCTTTATTACCTATAATACCTCCTATATACTGAACTCCTCCTATAGCAATTAATTTTCCTCCGTTATAACAATAATTTAACTGTTGTTCCGTGCCGTCAATACCGACTAGAAATTCCTCCAATAGCATTAGTACTCTCATCACTTTTCCCAGTTATAGTTGCTAAATTATAACAATTTTGCATACCTACAGTTGAACCAGCAATCCCACCAGCATTAGATCTAGCTGTGTTATTAGCAGTCGATAAAATTTCACCTGATACGTAACAAGAATTTATCTTTCCCAGATTTTTACTTGCTACTCCGCCTATCATAATGGTATTTACTCCATTAGATGTTAATTCTCCACTAATATTACAACTTTCGATTCCTAATTTTTTTATTTCTCCAAAATTAGTTCCAAATAATCCTAATCTCAAATCAGTTTCATTATTCTCCATTTTCTCTTTATTTATATATAAATTTTTTATTATTTTTCCATTTCCGTCAAATGTTCCTTGAAAACTTTTATTTTTATAATCATTTTCATTTGTTGTTATTCCTATTGGTTTAAATCCTTCTCCTGATGTTAATAGAGTTTTTAATTCTCCATTATATCCATATTTTTCATAATCTTTTCTATATGGATTTACATACGATTTTACTGAATTGAAATCTAAACTTAATCCTAATTTTACTGTTTCTTCTGTATATGTTTCTCCTCCTGTTACATTTGATGCAAAAACTACTAAGTCTTCTATACTATTTATAACTTTTTCTCCATTTTCTTCTTCTAATTGTCCAGGATTTTTGTCTGTAACTTGCTCTACTACTGTTTCATTTGATAACAATTCTTCTAATTCTTCTATATCTTTTCTTTC
>CANQTU010000008.1 GCA_947626925.1 uncultured Clostridia bacterium
GAACACTCCTTTCTAAGCGTATAAAACTATTATAACATTTCTACGCTTTCGTGTCCAAAATCTATCCTAACACCAATGTTTTTGTACTAATAAGCAATTTCTTTTGTTGATTACTTCCTCTTTTTCCTTTCTGCTTAAACCAGTTATATTTATTATTTTTATTCCGTTTCCTATATCTGTTAATAATTCCTCATAACACTTATCAACTGATTTTATTCTATCTTTTAAATATTTTTCTACATCAACTATTTTCATTACAACTTCTTACCTACCTTCTCTTCAAAATATTGTTTCACTTCTTCTGTATCTCCTAAAAATCGTGGTTCGTCTTTTTCAATATCCCATATAGTTAATCCTGCTAATTGTTCTGACATTTCATCTATCATTTTATTTTGCTTATTATTTTCTTGTTCTAATTCTTTAATAGCTATTGGTATTTGGTCTATTGCTACATTGTCTAATTGCTTTGATATTCTTTCTAAATACTGTTCTAGGTGGTCTACGTATTGTAAAAGTGTTCCTATTGCAGATATATCTTCAATTTCTATATAACAGTCAGAACATATTTTATTTTCCTGACATTCTTTGTTATTTTTACAAAATTCCACTATTGAATTACATCTTTCTTTTGATTTTTCTATTTCTTCTTTACTTAACATCTAATACACCTCTATTTTTATTTAAAACATATTCATAAGCCAATTTCATTTGTTTCGCACATTCTTTTTCCGATATACCACCTGTTAACGCTCCAAGTCCACAGCATGCAAAATTATTATATTTTAGTAATAAATTTGCAAAGACATAGAAAACATCTATTGGCTTTATTATTTCTGGAAATCTCATTGTAGGTGCATATATTAAATACCTTTTCTTTAAATCTAAAGTATCTATTACTATACTTTCTCCCACAGGTAATTCTCCTTGAAATTGTGATATAATTATTCTCTGTATTTCGTCTTGTATTTTTATCCCATAATAATTTCTAACTGCTAAATCCATTCCTCCTGTCATCCATCCGAAACTATTGCCTGCTGTCACTACATATTCACTTTCTAATTCGTTAAAATTACAGTTTTTTATTTTAACTTCTGTATAATCTTTAAATTCCTTTTTCCATTCTTCATAAAGTTTTTTATTTATATCAAATAAGATTATTTTTCTCATTTTACTTTAGCTCCTTTACTTTTTCATTGACTTTGAATTATTAATATGTTAGTATTAAATATATTTCTAAAAAGGGAGTTAATATATTATGTATAAATTTACAGCAGAAGATTTAAAATTTGTTCAGAGCTTATTTCCATCTACAGTAGAAGTTTTTTTAAAAAATGATGATACTGTTATGGACACTAAATGTATAAATATAAATAAATATATCCGTAGTATTTATGTGAATTTCAGTAATGATTATTTTGACAAAATTGAAAATCACTTTTCTAAAATAGGACATGTTCAATGGAACAACACTGGCTCTTGCTTTTGGATTTTAGATTAGTTATTGCATCATTGTTTTTCTTTTCTTCCTAAACCTTATATTTCATACTTTCAAATTGTTCTTTTGTTACTATTGATTTAATATCTGAATTGCATAAACATTTACAATTAGTTTCTTCTCCATTTGTCTCTAATACAGGCTTTTCGCCATTAAACCAATACTTGTCTAATACTTCATATCCATTCACATAGTCGCCTACTTCTATTAGGTCTATTATGTTTTTGGAATGTTTGACTATATTTTTTTTTCTAGGATATAAACCTTTTTCACATTCAATATATTGTTGAATGTAATAATCATTATCTTTCACTCTGTCTATTTTTCCATAATTCAATCTTACATATTCTCCAACTTCAATTTTATCTTCCATTATTGCTTATCTCCTTTCAATGCTTGTTCTTTTTGTTCTTTTAAGTCTACAATTTCAATAGCTTGTCTATTTATTGTTTCTTCATATTTAACATTTTTACACCAATATCCTAAACTGAAGCTTATTGCAAATATTATTAAACCTATTAAAAATGTTTTTATATACTGTTCTATTTCATAAAATTTATAATTAAAATATTTTGTTTTTTTCATCTTTTATTTTCTCCTGTTTTTCTGAATTTTTGTTATATCTGTATCAAAACTTATCTGTCCATTTGCTAAAATCCCATTTAATATGTCTTTATTTATCATTTTCTCTGTGGCTTTTTTATAAAAGTCTTTTTTTATTTCAAATCCATAGCAATTTCTATTTAATTCAGCACAAGCTCTTAATGTTGTTGCACTTCCTGCTACTGGATCAATAACAACGTCTCCTTCATCTGTAAATATTTCTATAAGCCTTTTTAATAATTGTACTGGCTTTTGCGTTGGATGTATTTTGGGATATATATTTTTATTATCTTTATTCCATTCAAACCAATTAAAAACCATTCTTTTATTATTATTAAATTTAGGTAATTTTTCCCTGTATAATACTACTGCATATTCTGTAGCTCCTACTATTTTCATGTTTGCTTTTAATACTTGACTTGAATAATTCTTTATAAATATCAATGGATAATTTTTTTGTAATCCGTGTTTTTTTGCTTCTCCGATAACCATTGATATCTGTTCAAATGCACAAAACACTATCATTGCTGGTGCTTTTCCTTTTTCTTTTGGCTCTTTCTTTAAATATCTAGTACAAAAATCAAAAAAATTATTTATCTTAAAATCATTATCTGTATCAAAAAATGTTTTTCCTGCTAATTTACTTTCACCATTTTTATTATCTCCATCTATATACCACATTGGATTACTTGCATAAGCGTTATTTCCTAAATTATATGGTATATCTGCTATAATTAATTGAGCATGTGGTATTCCATATCTTTTAGCATTTTCAAAATGGTCATTATATAGTTCTATTTTTATATTTGATTTCATAATTTCATTTGCTCTCCTATCCCTAAAATTTGTTTTATTTTCTTTATTGGCTCTTGTACTAAATTACATTTTTCCTGTCCTGTAAAATATGGATTTTCTAATTTAGAACAGCCATAACATAAATTATTTTTTATCGACTTTGCACATATTCCGTGTTAATTGTGGATAACTCATAGGCTAATCACCTACTTTTTCTACTAAATCTGCTTTTATTAAATCGTATAATGCTTCTTCTACAAAAGCAGAATCATAGTATTCTAAATCCATTTCGTGGTAAGAATTATATTGTCTAAATGGTTGTATTTTTCTATCTTCTACGTATATCATCATTCTAGATTTAAAAGCATATCTTTGTAACTCCCCTGTATCTTCATCATATTTAGGCTTAAACCCAAACTTTTTTAACTCTTTCAAATCTACATCATCTTTTATTTTAAGCATTTTTCTATCTCCTCCTTAAATTGTTGGTATATGGTTCATATTTTCAGATACCATATCTGCTAAATAATATCTTTTAAAACTTACTGGTTCGCCATATCTATTTTTGTCATTTTCCCATTCTGTTTTAAACTCATATCCTTGTTCTTTTAATTCTTTTATCCTAGTGGCTAGTTGTGTTATTCCTAAATCAATATAGGCTTCATAACTTGTTATGCTTCCAAATTGACGAATATAATTTATTATTTTCTGCCTTTGGGTTATTTTCATTTGTTACCACTTCCTATCTATCAATATAATCTTCTGCTAGTTTTCTATCTTCTGCTTTCTTCTTTGCTCTAGCATACTTATTTTTCACTAATTCTTCTGGCTTTAACATTGCTGCTTTTACTTTTATTCCTGTTTCTACATCATCTGTAAAAACTACTTTTAATTCTTTATCTTTCATTGATTTCTCCTTATTTAACAATTTTGCACCATTCTAAATTTTTATATAAATAAGCATATAGGTCGTTTGTGTAATAGTCATTAGGATTTATGGATATTCTAGCTCTTACATCTGCAATTTTAGGTGTAAACTTAACTTCTTTTATAGTTTTATCTATAGCTTCTTCAAATTCTTTTATATCTATTGTCATAAATTCTTTAAACCACAACTTTAGTTCAGCTGTTGAAAATTCTTTATTATATGCTATTTCTATCTTTTTTATTTCATTTTTAAATTCAACTTTATTCATCTTGCATAAACTCCTCCCATGCATTATTCCTTTTTTGATTTTCGTTTTGTGCTTCAACTAATGTTTTAACTCCTGCTTTTTGCCAATTATTTAAAATTGCTTTTATGTATTGGATATTTCTTTTATTAGCTTCTACACTTATTTTCATTGCATGAATAACAATATCTGAATTTAATTCTTTTGTGTAATCTTCTAATACAGACATACCGAAAGGTGTTAAAAATCCAATATTGTTGTTATAAAAATCAATAACTTCTTGTAAGCCGTCAACACAACTGTCGCTTACATTATCATTATTATTTTCATTATCATTTACATTTACATTTTCATTATCATTTACATTAGTTTCTGTTTTGCTTATTGTTTGCTTATTGTTTGCTTTCAGTTTGCTTCCTTTTTGCTTTCCGTTTTCATATTTTTTATAATTTGCATCTAGCTGTGGTTTTATTAATGAAAAAATTGCTTTTGATGTTCCAGTTAATTTAATTTCTTCTTGCTCTAATGCATATATAGAAATTGCTCTATATACCTGTAATTGTTCTTGTTCTGGTATTTCTTTAATGGCATTATAGAAACTTCTGTAAAATATAAAACTATCTCTTGCCACAGCATTTTTTCTCCTTTCGTAAAATATAGGGATTAAACTTCTGCCTAATCCCCTGTTGTTATAAATAACTTTTTCCAACTTTTTTTATAAATTCTTCTCTTGTGTGAGTTTTCTCAAATTCTTTTTGAGTATCTATTTTTAATTGTTTAAGTATTTTCTCATTTGAATGACATTCTCTGCATAGCATTTTTACAAAACTATTTTCTATACTTCTTTTCCTGTTGCTACCACCATATACTTCGTGTGGATCTAAATGCTTAAACTGTTTATGACAATATTCACATTCTCCATACTTAACAATTTTCTTATCTCTTTGTCTTTCTAATTTTGCTAATTTATTACTTTTCTTTTTAATCTCTGTTTTTTTCTTTTTCTTTTCTACTTTCTGTTTTGGATAAGGAAAAAAACTATTACTTAAATCTGTTACTATCATTTCTTATCCCACTCCTTAAGTAAACTATCTATTTCTGCAGGAGTTTTTGTTTCTATTCCATAAACTCTGCAATCCTGTACTACCCCATCTATAAGCCTACTCATTTGTTTTGTATTGAACGAGCTAGAACCATAATAAGCATGTATTATTTTAAATTCTGTATCTCCCATTATTTCTGTATCAAATATTTCACAAAACCATGCAATTCCTTGACTTGCCCACATTCTTTCAAATGTATTAACATTGTCTTTTTCTATTTTAAAACGTCTAAATATTCCCAATTCTTTAACTCTACGTTTGTATTCTTCTTTTGTATCTATCTCTGCTAATTCGCATAATTCTTGTAACAACTTCCAAAAATAATTATTAGCATCTAAACTTCTTCTTTTTCTGTATTTTTTTAAGTCGATATTTAGCTTATTTTCATTTTTGAGTTGTTCTACTATATCTAAATCTTTTGTATCTAAAAGTAGGCTTATTTTTGGTTTTCGTGTTTCGTAATCTATATTTATTTCTTTTATAATTCCTGTAGTTTGCATATTAACCACCTACTCTATTACCACAGTCAAATCTGTTCCTAATTCCAAATAATTGTCTATTATTTGACTTTTTAATAATTCATCTTCTCCTGCTTGTTTTAAAGCTTCTTTTCCAAATTTATAACTGCTAGATTGATAAATAACTTCTTGATTTTCTGGGACTACGTTTTTTACTTTTGAATTTTGATTATACAAACTATGCCATTTGTGTTTTGAATTATTTACTTTTACTAATTCACACTCTAATCTTTTTAATTGTTGCAAATTTAACTCTTCTAATGTCGACCACAATTCCTTATTTATAATCGTAGACAAGTCTGTAACTACAATCCCTTGTTTTCTACACAAATCATTAATGCTTGATTTTACAATCTTTAAAGCTTCATCATAAGATATAAACATATTTGTATATATTTCTTCTTTCTTGTTTTTTTGTTTGTATTGTTCTACTTTCTCCATATCTTGTCCACTTGCAATGCCATTATCTATTCCAAATCCGCAAAAGCCTAATGCTCTCCCTATTGCTGAAGTTTCGCAGTTTTCTAACATTGATATACTATTAACTAAACCTTTTTTAACTTCACTTGCATATCCTGTTGCTAATTCTTTTTCATTTTCATCATATATAGTTGCCTTTATAGTTACATCATTTTCTGTTTTATCTACTATTTCTGTTATAATTCTTCCATTTGGATTTAACTTTCTAAAAGCTAATATTCTTTCACTTACTTCTGCATATTGTTTGCCTTTAATATCTGTTTTTTTAATTTCTGTGTTCACTCTTTCAATATCTTTATATTCCATTTATATCAACCCCCACTTTCTGTCTAATTCTTGTTGATGTATTCTGTCTGCCATTTCTAATTGATACTCTAAATCATTTTCTAATTCATCTTCATTCTCTATTTCTTCTTTTACCCAGTTTCCACTAAAAAACCAATTAACTGTTTCTTCTATATTCTCTAATTGCTCTGTTGTCATTGTTCCATTTGGTCCTTTTGGTGTTACTGTTATGCCTAATTTATTTAATACATAATCTTCTGCCATAAAATTTTCTACTTCTTCATTTGTTTTAATATTTTTATAGATAAAATTCTTTTCCATACTATCTCCTTCTTGACTTCTTATCCAATTTTGTGTATAATTGAATAAGAAATCATGTATTTATATAAGATTTTTTGTTTGAACTAGAATGTTTTACTGACGTCTAGTTCTTCTTTTATTTTGTTTAAAGTTACAAAGTAATTTTCTTTTGTCATTTCTGAATTATTCATGATGTTTATTATCTTGTTCTTAAAGTCTTTTAATTCTTCATTTTCATACCTTAAATCTTTATTTTTTTGTTTTAAATTATGTATTACTTGATTCTTTTTTGTTACTATTAACATTTGTATCCCTCCTTTCTATTTTGCATACTCCCACTTATACCCTAGACTTGTTTTTATTTTTCCTCTACAACAGGCAGAAATACTTGTACTTTTTAAATGCCATTCTTCTTGTACTTGCTTTATACTTTCCCACCTTTTTACAAATTTACCATCTAAAGTAAATTGGTTTATTGGTCTTTTGTAATGATTCATACCTTTTAATGGTATTTTTAAACCTTTTTTTAGTGCATGAATAGTGTTTTCACTATATGTCACCCATTCTAGATTTTTAACATTGTTATTTTTTTTATTACCATCAATATGATTAACACATGGCTTATTTTCTGGATTAGAAATAAATGTTTCTGCCACTAATCTATGTATAGTTTTTGGTTTCTTTTTTGTATTTATTATTAAATTAAGTTGTTTATATCCATTCCTATTAGTACAAGGAGTTAATACTTTTCCTCTTTTTATGTTTTTATTAGACATTCTATTTTTTACATATCTGTCAAAACTTCTCACCCTTCCTAAAGTACTAACTTGATACAATCCTTCGTAACCTTTAATATCTTTCCAGATTTCCATTTTTGCCTCCTATCTATAAACAGTTATGCAGTTACCAAATGCCCATGCTATTCCTAATACTGAAATTGCCCATATTGATGTATATACTACTGCTTGTCCTATAAATTTATATACTTTGTTTTTGTATATCTTTTTCATTTGTTTCACTCCCTTTCACTTAAATAATCATGTTTTATACTCATGTATTCATTTAATGCTTTCCTTGTTACCTTGAATGGTGTTGTATATTTTTGAACAGCTAATGCTGGGTCATTGAACATTTTCCTTACTGTGTTAATACCAATATTTTTCTCTTTATGAATTTGTTCTATAGTCAATAATTCATAAGGGTCTTGATTTTGAATTATTAATTTTTCTAATAATTCATTTGTTCTTTGTTGTTCTTGCAATAACTTTTCTTCCATTTTTTCACTTCCTTTCTTTTTTTGTACCGTGTCGCAATTCGTTATTTATCAATAGTTTTTTAAAATTTTTATTCTTTTCTTGAATTTAATTCAAGTTTTCGGTTAAAAAAATTTATACCTATTTCTTCAATTGGAATATCTAAAACATCTTTTTCACATGCTCTTGTAATTTCGCTAGTTGTAAAATCAGTTTTATTATTAAATTTAGCACTCAATGAAGCAGATGATATTCCTAGAATTTCAGCAAATCTTGATTCGCTTCCTAGTTTTTCTCTTATTCTTCCTCTAACCTTATCAAAATCATATTTTATCAATTTATTCACCTCTTTTCTACTTGAATTTAATTCAAGTTTTCTTTATATTATATTATTACTATTTTTTTGTCAATACTTTTTTTGAATTTTTTTCAAGTTTTTTTAATTTTTATTTAAAAATACTTGATTTTTATTAAAGTTTTCTTTATAATATTTTTATGGAGGACAATACTATGAAACCTATTGATACATTTCAAAATAGATTACAAAAAGCTATTAACTTTAAAAATATAAAACCTGTTGAGTTACATGAAAAAACTGGTATTAGTGAAAGCCTAATTAGTAAATATCTATCTGGTAATGCTGTTGCTAGACAAAGAAAATTAACGTTACTTGCAGATGCTTTATATGTTAATGAAGTATGGCTGATGGGTTATGATGTACCTATGGAAAGAAAAATTAAAACAGATAAATTAGGCAATCCAATTGTAGAAGTTCCGCTTCTTGGAATTGTAAAAGCTGGTTATGATTATTTAGCTCAGGAAAATTGGATAGGCACAGTTGACGTAGATAAAAAATTAGCAGAAAGTGGAGATTTATTTGCATTAGAAGTTAAACGGAGATAGTATGTCTCCTGTGCTTGTGGAAAATGATATTGTCATTATAAAAAAACAAGATGATTTTGATAATGGCGATATAGTAGTAGCAATTATCAATGGAGATGAAGCTACTATAAAAAAAGGAAAGAAAAGTGATAATAGCATTTTATTACAGCCATTAAATACAGATTACGAACCACTTATATTTACTTACGATGAAATGAAAACAATACCAGTAACAATAGTTGGTATAGTTAAACAATTAAAAAGAGAGTTTTAAGAATAAAAAGAGAATTATGTTCCAAAGTTTGCGACACGGCACATAATTCTCCAAATAAACACTATTGAAAGTGATTATATTATTATTATATATAAAAATACTTTCATTTTCAATAGTTTGTTAATAAAAATATTAAAATGGAGGTGTTTTTTTTGACAGAGAAAAAAACAAAAAATGGAAAACCAAAACAAGTTGGTAATGGAGAAGGAAGTTTGTATTTATCCACTACATTAAATAGATGGATATTTCAATACACAGAACCTTCTGGTAAAAGGCAAACACTTAGACAGAAGAAAAATGAAAGTGAACGTGCTTTTAGAAAAAGAGTTACTCATATAAAAAGTCAATTAGATAATGGTAGCTATATCGAAAAATGCACAGACACTTTTATCGATATTTTAAAAAAATATGTTGACCAAAAACACAAAGATGGTATAGTTAGCGACAGGTCTTATTCTAGAGAATTGGAAACTATAAAACAAGTAGAAAAAACGTGTAGCAATTTTATAAATAAACCAATTCAAAATATAAAAGTAGAAGATATTGAAAATAGTAAAGAAAATATGCGTGAATACTCTAATAGCGTAATTGAAAAAATATGGATTGCCATTAATAAAACTTTTAAAATCGCTTATGCTAGAAGAAAAATCTCTTTCAATATAATGTTAGATGAAACATTAAAAAAACCTGTTTCAAAAAAAGTACAAAAAAAAGTTGAAGCTTTAACAATTGAAGAAGAAAAAAAATTAGTATCTATTATGAATAATGAAGAACGTAATCATAAATATAGAAATATTATTTTAATGCAGTTATGGATTGGTGCACGTATTGGCGAAATTTTAGCATTAGATAAAAAATATTCTATTAACCTAAAAAATGAAACTATAACAATCTGGCGTACGCTTACACAAGATACTAATTATCGCGTTATAATGGGAGACCATACAAAAACATTTGAAAAAATATCTGGAATTGATAAAGGTAAAAGAACCTTTCCTATGAATGCAAAAGTAAAAAAATTAATTTTAGAGATTTACAATAAAAAACTTGATAACATCTACAATTTATTGTTTTGGGATTACAACAAAAACACTTATATTACACCAAGTGAAATTAATTCTTATTTAAAAAGAATTAATAAAAAATATAATATTACTAAAGAATCTATTCATACACATAGATTAAGACACACTTTTATAACTAGGTGCGTAGAAAGTGGTATGAATTTAAAGGTATTACAAACTTTAGTAGGACATGTTGACGGAAGTTCTATTACATCAGATGTTTATACTTCTGTTTCTAATGAATTTATGATTGAAGAATTAAAAAAAATAAATTAAAAAGCCTACTGCATTACTATTGCATTAAAAATATAAAATAAAACCATATAAAACATTGATTTTTCAATATTTATATGGTTTTTCTTACTTGGTCTGGCTCACCACAATATCGCTATCCGAACCCGGATAGCATTTTTTGTATTAATTTGTATTAAATAAAAAAACATTATCAGTTATTTAAACTGGTAATGTTTTTTATTTAAATTATGTATTTACTAATTATTTTATATTTCTTCATTTGATACATCTTTTGAAGATAAATATATTCTATCTCCTATAAGAATAATTTCACTTTTTTAGTATATACTAATATAATATTATAAATACATTGTATTGACAATGTCTTTATATTATGTTAAAATATTATTTGAAAGAGGTGATATTTATGGCACAAACATTAATTAATTTTAGAATAGATGAAACAACTAAGAAGCAAATGGAACAAATTTGTAATGAGCTTGGAATAACAATGTCTACAGCTTTTAATATATTTGCAAAAAAAATGATTCGTGAAAAAAGAATTCCATTTGATGTATCTATTGACCCATTTTATTCTAAAAGCAATATGAAAGCTATAGACGAATCAATTAAACAATTAGAAGAAGGAAAAGTTGTTAGAAAAACTATAGAAGAATTAGAGGCAATGGAAAATAAATAATATTTCCTTTACCTCAAAATCATGGGAAGAATATTGCTATTGGCAAATGCAAGACAAAAAAACTTTAAAAAGAATAAATTTATTACTATCAGATATTCCGGCGAAATAAATATGAAGGAATTGGGAAACCTGAACCACTAAAAGAAAATTTAAGTGGCTATTGGAGCAGACGAATAGATGATGTTAAATGAACAAATAGAAATTGTACAATGCAAGGGACATTATGAATAATAAAAATAGGATTCGGATTTAGAAAGTTTGGTTCACCAGTAAAATCAATGGTTTTATGCCATTGATTTTTTGTTTGTAATCTGCCTATATGAAGTTTTATTATGATAATTTTTAAATATTGAAAGCTTTCTTTTTTATTATAAACACTGTTAATATAACTGTATTAATAGAAAAAATTATTGTATATGTTTCCAACTAAATTTAATTTCATATTATATCTAGAGGTGTTAGTATTGAATGGATGTGAATTAGCTAATTTTGTTACTTGGCTAGCTTGTGCAATTGCTAAAGATAAAACTGCTAACGAATTAAATTTATTAAGTGCAATTTTTTCGCAATTGGGTGATACTTTAGACACAATTGCTAATGCTCCAAACAGAAATTGTTAGTTATGTTAATATTGTCAAAATATGTTAAAAAAGATTTTTGTAAACTTGTTGACTATAATCTACCATAATGTTATAATTAATTGAATAATAAATTTGGGGGTATATACATATGGAAAAAACAAGTTTAAAAAAGATTTTTTTAGTTATTTGCATAATTATGACTCTATTAGCACCTAGTATTTGTGCTGATATAGTATATG
Source organism: uncultured Clostridia bacterium (assembly GCA_947626925.1). Taxonomy (GTDB): domain Bacteria; phylum Bacillota; class Clostridia; order TANB77; family CAG-508; genus CAG-269. Next base: position 11,979 of record CANQTU010000008.1, read on the forward strand.
CAATGGATGAAGATGTGCAAGATGAGGTACAAGAAGATGTAGAAAAATCTGAAAGCACACAACCACAAGAAAATGATTCAGCTACTGATGAAGAAGTCGATAGCCAAAAAGAAGAAGGCACCTCTTCTGATGCAGAAAATCAGGATGCTGAAGATGAACAAGAAACTACAGAAGGAGAAAATTTACCAGAAGCAACAAGTAGTGAAGAATTAGATGTAGATGCTGAGGAAACAGATATAGACCAAAATGAAGTACAAGCTATGGGAATCAACACAATAGCTGCACCTCAACAACAATTTTATACGAATGGTCAAGGTGAAATAGTAGTAAGAGCCATAGATGGAGCACTTCAAACAGCTATAAATAATGCTGATGATGATGCTACATTAGTTCTTGAAGGTGATAGATATACTAATGGAAATCAACCAATAGTTATAAATAAAAGTCTTACAATAAAGTCATCAAGAAAATCTGTTATTATTGAAGAAGTTCAAATAAAAGCAGAAGAGAAAATAAATGTAAATCTAGAGGGACTTATATTGGGACTTATTAGAGCAAAAGAAGAACATGATTGTTTAGACATACAAAGTTCAGTAGATTTAACTATAAAAAATGTTAGGTTAATGGATATTGGTGGTGGATCAATTGAAGGAGAGAAAAAACCATCAATTATCAATATAGCAAATGAAGCTAATAATTCTGAAATTAAAATATTAGAGGGTTCAGAAATATTTGGATGTTATGATGGAATTAGAGTTAAATCATCAAGCACTACAATAAACATAAAAGATTCAAAAGTATTAACAGAAATTGCATTAAAAATGGAAAATGGTAGTGGTAACAACATAAACATCGAAGATTCAGAAATAAACACAGGAAGTAGTATAACTTCTGAATATGAAGGAATATCAATAGACAACCAAAACAATTTAACAATAAACATAAACAATTCTCAAATTATAGGTACAGGTATTGGAGGTTCTAAATATGAAGATACAAAGCTATTTTCAATTGATGATGCTAGTAGTAATGTAGAGCTTTCAATAAAAGGAAATTCAAAAATTGAGTTACAAAGAGCTTCAGCTAAGAACTGCATTTTTAACTTTGGAGATACATTTGATAATACCAATAAAGTAAGTATAGATTCTACTGTAGAATTACCTAAAAAAGTATCAGAAAGATACAATACTAGTGATAAGTATTTTATAGTAGGAATTTATGATGAAAACGGAGATTTAGAAGTAAAATCATATAATAAAAATGACACCTTAACTCTTAATGATAACCCAACAAAAGTAGGATATAGATTTGATAAATGGATGTATAAAATAGGAGATGACGAGACAGGTAAAGAATTTAATAAGCCATACACTGTAACTGCAAATATGGACGTTTTCCCTCAATTTATAGAAACAGTTAATGTACAAATTGGGGATAATAGTGGAGATACTTATACAATTGACAAAGGTCAAAAATTAAATGATTTAGATAATAGTAAGAAAGAAGAAGCAAAAGGAAAAGTAGAAGCTCTAAAAAATGAAATAGACGAAGATGAAGGAAAGACATTTAGAGAATTTATTGATAGTGCAACGGGAGAAATTTTGAAAGATGTAGATGCTGTTATGGAACATACAATATCACAAGACACTAAAATATTAGCAGTATACAATTATGTATTAACAGTTGGCGGTGAAACATTTATATTGCCAAATGAGTCAAAAACATTAGGCGAATTAATGGAACTTGGAGAATATTCAAGATTGAAAGAGATAGTAGAAAACCTAAGCCAAAAAGTAGCTGGCAAAACATTCAAAGAATTTCAAAATCAAGATGGAGAGCCAGTAAGTGAAGGAACAACTATAGACAAAGATACTGTTCTAACGCCAAAATATACTGTAAATTTAACTGTAAAAGCTGAGAATGAAACAACATATACAATTGATGAAAATACAACATTAGCAGATTTAAAAAACTCAAAACCAGAGGCAAAGACATTACTAGAAAAACTAAGTGGAAAACAAGAAACAAAGAAAAAATTCGAACATTTTGAAGCATTAGATGGTACAGTAATAGATGAAACAACACCAATAAAGGAACATACGACAATAACTCCAAAATATACTGTAACAGTAACTATAAAGAAAAATTCAAAAGATGAAGTTGGAAAAACATTCACACTATATGAAGGACAAACATTAGCAGATTTAACAGAAGTAGAAAAAGAACAAATGAGAGAGTATGTAGAGACAGATAAAAAAGAATTTGTAGGATTTAAAGATTTCAATGAATCTACTAAAATAACAGAAGATATTGAATTAACTCCTATATACAATGTAACAATAACTATAAAAACGCAAGATGGAGACAGAGTATTTGTAATTAGAGATGGAAATAAATTATCAGACATAGGAAATCAAACAATGTATCAAGCAACAATGGAAAAAGCAAATAGAACTTTCTCAAGATTTGTATATACAGATAATGGCGCAGAGCAAACTTTTGATATGAATAGTGCAATAAATCAAGATATAACACTAACACCAAAATTTAATGTAACAGTAACAATAAATGGAATAGAATATAAATTAGAAGAAGGAAAAACACTAGGTGATTTAACTCCAGAAGGAAAAGCAGCTTTAGATGCACTAAAAAGTGTAAAAGGAAAAACTTTTGTAGAATATACAGATAAAGACGGAAACAAAATAGAACTAGACAATCCAGTTAATGATAATATAATAGTAACAGCAAAATACAATGTAACAGTAACAGTAGGAGAAAATACTTACACATTAGACGAAGGACAAAAATTAGCTAATTTACCACAAAATGCACAAGATGCTATAAAAGCATTAGAAAACGTTGAAGGCAAAAATTTTGAAAAATACGAATATTTTGACGAAGATGGAAAACTTGTAGAATTTAAACCAACAGATGAAATACACTACAATATCACAATAAAAGCAAAATATACAGTAACAATAACAGTAGGAGGAAATACTTACACATTAGATGAAGGGCAATCACTAGAAAACCTAAATGCAGAAGGTCAAGCAGCGCTAGAAGCTTTGAAATCAGTTACAAACAAAAAATTTGTTGAATTTACAGATGAAAATGGAAATCCAATTAATGTTGAAGATGAATTACATAAAAATACAACAATAAAAGCAAAATATAATGTAATAGTAACAATTGGAAATGAAACCTTCGAATTAGAAGAAGGACAAAACTTAGGAAATATAAAACAAGAAGACCAAGCAAAATTTGAAGCTACAAAAACAAAGGGAAATCAAAAATTCTTAAGATTTGTAGATAAAAATGGTGAAACATTTAACGAATCAACACCAATTAACGAAAACACAACACTAACACCAAAATTTGAAATAACATTAAAAATCGGTGGAAGTGAATACAAACTAGAAGAAGGACAAACACTAAACGACTTAACTCCACAAGCAAAACAAGCATTAGAAACATTAAAAGATGCTGAACCTGGCAAAAACTTCGCTGGTTATGAAGCAAACGGACAACCAATAGAAATGAATACTCCTTTAAATGAAAATGCTGAAATAACAGCAAAATTTGGAGTAAGAGTAAAAATAGGAGATCAAGAATTTGATATAGAAGAAAACCAAACATTAAATGACTTAAGTGCAGAAGGAAAAGCAGCATTAGACGCATTAAGAAATGCAAAAGGAAAACAATTTGTTGAATTTGTAGACAGTGAAGGAAATTCAGTAGACCCAAATGAGCAATTAACTACTAATATAACCGTAACAGCAAAATACAATGTAACAGTAACAGTAGGAGGAAATACTTACACATTAGCAGAAGGACAAACATTAGCAGACTTACCACAAGATGCAATAGATGCAATAGAAGCATTGCAAGATGTTGAAAACAAAACATTTATAAAATATGAATATGTTGACGAAGACGGAAATGTAGTGGAATTACAATCAACAGATGAAATACACTTCAACATAACAATAAAAGCAAAATACACTGTTAAAGTTGAAATTTCAAAAGAAGATGGAACAACGGAAAGCTTTGTATTAACAGAAGGTCAAACTTTAAATGATTTATCAAATGAAGATAAAGCAAAATTACAAGCAATAAAAGATAATCATGCAGAAGGATGGAGATTTGCTAAATTTATAAATGCTGAAACAGGTGAAGAAATTGGAGAAAACACACCAATTACTAAAGATACTGTTATCAAACCAGTATATGAAAAAATTCCAGCAGAAGAAGCTGAAACAACACAAAATGAAGATAATAACGGAATAGTTAATCCAAAAACTTCTGATAATATTCTAAACTTTGTAGCACTTGGCTTAATAGGTTTAGCATGTATAGTAATTTCAATAATTGCTTATAGAAGAAAAAACAAATAATATAAAAGTTGCCAAAGGTACTTAAATATACCTTTGGCAATTTCTTTTTATATATTAATTAGTTTTGCATGTATTACTAACCTTTCTTTACTGTTATTGTTATAACAAGTTGAAAGTGTTATTATTTTATCAGAATTTTCTACTGTTGTATCAAATTTATATTTACTACGATTTTGTAATTTATTTGCAAATTCTTTAAACTCATTATCTGAATTAAAATTTATTTTTAGGTAATCATCTGTTGCTGGAGTTCGGTATACACTAAATATTTGCCATGCTGTATTTTGATTTTCTGTTGAAATTTTTATTATGTGATTATTTGTGTTTTCATACCAACTATTTTCAAATACATTTTTTAACGAACCAAACATTGTTCCATCTAAACGTCCATGTGCATATAAAATATTATTTTTATCTAGTGTATTTATATTATTTCTATAATCTAAAAATATCCAACCAGCATTATTATAATTTTTATCAAAAGAATGTGTTAAATAGTATTCATTGTTATCAGTTTGGACAAATGGATAATTTACATCTGTCCCAGAAACTTGTATCCATCCAACTGTGTCAGGATTTGTTTCTTTTATTTTTGAAAAGTCTACATCAATTAGTTTTGTCCCATTTTCTTCAACTTCGTTTATTGAAACATTTTCATTAATATTTGATGTGTTTTCTTTTATTTTACGCGAGTCTATATACCATTTGTATATATTGATAGAAGAATATATTACTAATACAATACCTACTAATAAAATTAAAATTATTAATTTGTTGGATTTTTTCTTTTTTGTTCTTTTTCTTGACTGCCCATTATAGCCGTACTTTTTGGCTATGCTTTCCTTTTTTCATACTTTTCTCCCCTACAACATTATAGTTTATTTTAGCCTTTTTTTCAAATTTTATTTATTTTTCCCATTGCATTAGATATTTTTTTTCTCCCATTTTTTCATCTATTTTAATATTTGTATTTTTAAAGTTTAAGGCAATAAAAAATAGCACGGCATTGATATTTTTTTCGTAAACATATAAAGCTAAATAATTATATCTTTCCTTGCAATAATTTACTAATTTTCTTCCTATTCCTTTTCTTTGTGAGTCTTGTTTAACAAATAGTGCTTTTATTTCATTATTAAAAACACTAATAAAACCTTTTATTTCATTTTCTTCTTCATATACATATGTTTCTGATTCAAATAAGAATTCATTTTTTACTTCGTTAAAAATCTCAAGCCAGTAATCCTTTTCAATAAAATCATGTGCTTTGAAATTTCCTTTTGTCCAAATTGTCATTACTTTGGTTGTGTCTTCTTCTTTGAATTTTCTTATCATTTGTACCTCCTATACTTTTTATTTAAGTATATATTTAAGAGGTTTCTTTGTCAAATTTTAATTTTTCTTTTTTCTCTTGCATTTTTTCTAACTCTAACTGTGATAATTCTTTAACAGAATAATAATCACCATGACTTATACAAGATATAATTCTCTTTAAAAATGTTATATATCTTTCATCATCTACCATATTTTTACTTCCTTTTTTATATATTTTTATGCTTTAAGAATATGTTTAAGTTTTACTGGTAACACTATTAGTTATACAACAGTTTCACCCATGATATCATATTTATTTAGTATTTTCAAGTATTTTTAATATTTTTATTGACGTTTAACTTCATGTCTGTTGTAGTTTTAATGTGTTCAACATTTATTTCCGTCTTGTTATACTAATATTAGTACTTTGGATTGTGTGGAGGTATAAAATGAATTCAATTTCTAAATCCGATATTGACAAAAATTTCGGTAAGATATTAAGAGATTTTCGTATTAAAAATCAATTAACCCAAGAACAACTTTCTGAAAAGCTAGGAATATCTTTGAAATATATTTCTAGAATTGAAAATGGAAATAATGGAGTTAAAACACAAACTTTAATTAGATATATGAATATTTTAGGCATTACTCCAAATACAATTTATTCATCTTTTATTACTAATCCAATACCAGCTAAAAATATCGAGATTTCAGAAAAAATTGCCTCTCTTCCAGATGATAAAAAAGATTTTTTGAATTCTATTATTGATTTATTAAAGGATTTAAAGTAAATATAAAACCCATTCATTTGAATGGGCCTTTTTTTATTCTTTCCAAAATGCTTTATATGTTTGATAAGCAGAATAAATATCATATTTACTTGTTACTTCATATGGAGCATGCATTGAAAGTACTGGAACACCACAGTCTATAACGTCAGTACCTTTATTTGCTAAAATGTAAGCAATTGTGCCCCCTCCGCCTATGTCTACTTTTCCTAATTCTGTTAATTGATATCTAATATTATTTTTTTCTAGTACATTTCTTACCCATGCTACATATTCAGCATTAGCGTCAGAACCACCTGATTTACCTCTTACACCAGTATATTTTACTAAAGCAATTCCATTTCCTAAAAATCCTGCATTTGTTTTATCAGAAACTGAACTATAAATTGGGTCAAATCCTGCATCTACATCAGATGATAACATTTTTGAGAAACAAAATACTTTGTCTAGTAAATTAGGGCAATTTACATTTAGTTTATTTAATATTTCAGATATAAAGAAATCAAACATGTGTGATTCCATTCCTGTATTGCCCATACTTCCTATTTCTTCTTTATCAGATAAAATACAAACTGCTGTGTTTTTTACATTTTTAAGTTCCATCATGGCTATAAGTGATGTATATGCACATACTTTATCATCTTGGCCATAAGCTGCAACCATACTTTCATCAAATCCTAAGCTTCTAGCACGGAATGCTGGAACTAATTCGATTTCTGAGCTTATTAAATCTATTTCTGTAATATCATATTTTTTATTAAGTATATCTAAAATATTTAATTTTACTTTCTCTGTTGCTTTTTCATCATTGTATGGAATGCTTCCAATTAATAAATTTAAGTCCTCTCCCCCTATTCCATCTTTTAGCTTTTTCTCCATTTGTTCTTGTGCTAAATGTGGTAATAAATCTGTAATTGTAAAAATAGGGTCGTTTTCGTCTTCTCCTATATTAACTTCTATTTTTTCTCCATTAGCTTTTACAATAACACCATGTATCGCTAAAGGAATTGTGGTCCATTGATATTTTTTTATTCCTCCATAATAATGTGTCTTGAAATAAGCAAATCCTGTATCTTCATATAATGGATTTGGTTTTAGATCTAACCTTGGAGAATCTACATGAGAACCTATAATGTGCATTCCTTTTTCAATGCTTTCTTCTCCTATTATAGCTAAATACATGCTTTTGTCACGATTAATAAAATATACCTTATCTCCTGGTTTTAATGTTTCGAATTCTATAATGTCACGGAATCCATTGTTATCTGCTAATTTCCTTGCTTCTTTAATAAATTCTCTTTCTGTTTTTGCTTTATTTAAAAATTCCATGTAGTTTTTAGATAAACTAAAAATTTCTTGCTTTTTGTTTTCATCAACACTATTCCAACCATTTTCTTTTTTGTTGAAAAGCTTTTCTTTTTTTTCTTCACCCATTTTTAACATCATTCCTTTCCTACTTTTGTATTCTACCATAACATTAATTATTTTTCCAGTTTTTTAATAATTTATTCCTAAAAATTGGGTATACTATATTACTGTTAAGACTTAGCTATTTTTTTATGTTTAGATTTAAATAATTATATTTTGAATAACTGCGTAAGCGACCAAACGGAGCGTATTTATACGCGAAGTGCGATTGGAGCAATTTACATACAAGTCTTTTTAATTTGGAAGTTGCGACACACAAAGTTATGAAAAAATATAATTATTTAAATCTAAACTATATATATACTTTAAGTTTTAACAGTAACTATGTTATTTTTAGGAGGTATTTTATGAATTCTTTATGGTTAGATTCAATTAATAAAAAATCTTTCCCTTCTCTTTCTAATAATATTGAAACAGATATATGTATTTTAGGAGCAGGAATTTTTGGTTTAACTTGTGCCTATTACTTAACAAAACTTGGTTTTAAAGTTACAGTTATTGAAAAAGATGACATTGGAGAAAAAACAACTGGTCACACAACTGCAAAAATTACAAGTCAACATGGATTATTTTATGATTATTTAACACAGGCCTATGGACAAAAATTAGCACATGATTATTTAGAAGCAAACCAAAATGCCATTAAAAATATAAAGCAAATTATTGATGATGAAAATATTAAATGTGATTTTGAATATAAAAATAACTATGTTTATACTACTAAAAAATCTGAAGTAGATGTAATACAAAAAGAAGTTACTAGCGTAGAAAATCTTGGTTTTCCGTGTGCATTTGTCACAAAAGCAGGACTTCCATTTCCAATTGAAGGAGCTATTTGCTTTAAAAATCAAGCAGAATTCCATCCTTTAAAATATCTTTATGGTTTGTGTAATAGCATTATAAAAAATGGTGGTGAAATTTATACACATACTACTGCTATAAATTTGGAAAAAGATTTTGATGATACTTATATTATTTATACAAATAAACATGTCATTAAAAGTCACTATGTAATTGTTGCTACCCATTACCCATTTATTAATTTTCCTGGATTTTATTTTACAAAAATGTATCAATCAACTTCTTATATTATAGCCATTGATACCAAAAAGACTCTTTTTAATGGTATGTATATTACTGCTAGTAGTCCTACTTTTTCTTATCGTACAGCAAAATATAAAGGAAAGAAATTATTACTTATTGGTGGTGGAGACCACAAAACAGGTCAGCCTTCTTGTTTTCAAGATACTTATGGTATTTTAGAGCAAGAAGCAAAAAAGTTTTATCCAGATAGCAAAGTATTATTTCGTTGGAATACAAGAGATTGTATATCTCTTGACAAAATTCCTTATATTGGGCAATATGCTAATACTATGCCTAATGTATATGTGGGAACTGGTTTTAAAAAATGGGGTATGACTTCTTCAAATGTTGCTGCAAATATTATTGTTGATAAAATTTGTGGTAATAAAAATAAATATGAATATGTATTTAAATCTTCTCGTTTAAAACCTATTAAAAATATGGACGAAATGAAAAATATGATAGTACAATCTACTAATTCTTTATTAATCGAAAAGTTAAAACCTGCGAATATGAATTTTGATGAAATTGAGAATAATTCTGGCAGTATTATAGAAATTAATAATGAAAAAGTTGGTATTTACAAAAATCCTAATGGAAAAATTTTTGCTGTAAAACCTGTTTGTACACATTTAGGTTGTTTACTTTCTTGGAATGATGTTGATAAAACTTGGGATTGCCCTTGCCATGGCTCTCGTTTTAATTATGACGGCAAAAATTTATATGATCCCGCATTTAAAAATTTAGATACTTATGACCTTGAAAATTAAGAATTTTTTTGAATTTTTTCCTAATTTTATTGACTTATATTTATTTTTTTGCTAAAATTTCTTTAATAAATCATATATTTATATGTTTATTTTTTGTTTATTGAACTAGATTTCTCCTCAAGTAAGTAATCTAGTTCTATTTTTTTCATTTTTTTATATACTTATAATAACAATTAAATTTTTATATATAGAAATTTGGAAAAATTTGACGAATTTTATTGTTTGTGATATTATTAAAAAAAATAAAAGGGAGGAATGAATATGTTAGGTACAAGAACATATGGTACTACATCAACTTTAAATAGTGCTGTTGGAAGTTCAGTATGGCTAATTGTTTCATTAGTATTAGCTGTTGTAGGAGGTATCTTAGTATATTTCTTATTCTTAGCTAAGAAAAATGAAGGCAAATTTACAGGTTTCGTTGCTTGGCTATATGACTTTTTATCTTTTAAAAAGATGTTCTTAGAAGCTTTATTAAAAATTACTTATTTAATATTTGCTATTTATGTTACATTATCATCTTTCGCTTTAATTGGTTCAAACTTCTTAGGCTTCTTAGCAACATTAATTATAGGAAACCTTGTTGTAAGAGTTATTTATGAATTTTCATTAATTCTATTAATTATTTGTAGAAATACAACAGAACTAGCTAAACAAAAATCTAAAAAAACAGATGACAAATAGAAAAATTATATAGTATAAAAAGCCATTTAAATGGCTTTTTATTTTAGTTTATATTTCAATACTGTTAATTGACACTAAAATCTATTTATGATACTATTTTTATAATAAATTGAAAGGTAATTGTAGAAAATGGAACATTTGGAACTAACAGAAAAAAAAGTTCTTATACTATCTTGTGGTACAGGTGGTGGGCATAATTCATCTGCAAAAGCAATACAAGAAAAATTACAAGATAAAAATATAAAAGCCGATTTTTTCGAGTATCTAGATATCATTAATCCAAAAATAGGAAAAAAGGTAAATAAATTATATATAAAATCTACATTAGGAAAAGGGAAAATTTTTAAAGGTGTTTATAATTTGGGAGAAATGTATCAAAAAACAAAATTAAAATCACCTGTTTATGTACTAAATAGCTTATGCAAGGAATCACTATATAAATTTATATTAAATAATAACTATGATTATGTAGTGGTAACTCACTTGTTTCCAGCACTTGCATTAACAGAAATAAAAAAAGAGCATAATATCAAATTTATAGAAATTGCAACAGACTATGTATGTATTCCTTTTTGGGAAGAATCAAATCCTGATTATATTATTATACCTCATAAAGATTTAGAAAGGGATTTTATAGAAAAGGGCATATCCAAAGAAAAAATATTACCACTTGGAATTCCTGTATTTAAACAATTTACTAACACACATAGTAAAGAAGAATGTAAGAAAGCTTTAAATTTAGATGTAAATAAAAAATATATATTAATGCTAAATGGAAGTATGGGTTTTGGCAAAGTGCTACAAACAGTAGATAAATTGATTAAAGAAATTAGTGATATAAATTTAATTGTTTCTTGTGGTACTAATAAAAAATTAAAAAATTCATTAACTAGAAAATATAAAAATAATGATAGAGTTATTGCTCTTGAGTATACAACTGAACTTTATAAATATATGGCTAGTAGTGATATAGTTCTTACAAAACCAGGTGGGCTAACATCAACAGAAGTATCTACATTTAGGAAACCTTTTATACATACTATGCCAATTCCTGGTTGTGAAAACTATAATGCAGATTTCTTTAGTAGTAGGCAAATGTGTATTAAATGTAATGATATAAAAGAAACTGTAAAACAAACAAAAATGTTATTAGAAAATAAAGATTTACAAGAAAAAATGATAGAAAAACAAAAAGAATTTATTGATGTAGAAGCTTGTGAAAAAATATGTAATTTTATCATTAATGAACTAAAAGGAACTAAATAATATGAATATAGTAGATGAAAATATTGAAAGTATAGAAAGTAAAGATTTATTTGAGCAATTTCGAACAAAAGAGTTTGAAATAGATGAAAATTATAAATATGTTCGTAAAGGATTTGTTTTTAATTTGCTTTCTAATATTTTATACTATTGTATTGCTTATCCAATTTTAAAAATTATAACAAAAATAGTATATGATTTGAAAATAGAAGGTAAAAAAAATATTAGAGATTTTAAAGGTGGAGCTATTAGTGTGTCTAATCATGTATTGGTTTTGGATTGCGCTATGA
>CANQTU010000009.1 GCA_947626925.1 uncultured Clostridia bacterium
ACAGGCACAAATGTACCCATTTTGTCCCTTTTTGGGACAGGTACAATTTTAGACTTTTGCCCTGTTCCAGAATGGGACATTTGACTTTTTTACGAAATTTTGGAATTCTGTTGACAAATTTATGTTTTTGTAATATAATATTTTCGCTTATGAATTAAAGTTTAAAATTTCTCCCCGGTAATTTTAGATTTTGTTCATATTAGTAACTTTTATATAAGATATAATAAAAAATAGGAGGGTAATTATTACCATGAATAATACAACATATAGTGCAAAACGTGGCGAAGTTGAAAGTAAATGGTATATCATTGATGCTACTAATAAACCAATTGGTAGAGTTGCAACTGAAGCTGCTAAATTATTAAGAGGAAAACACAAACCTACTTATACACCTAATATTGATACAGGTGATCATGTTATTATTTTAAATTGTAAAGATGCAATTTTAACAGGAAACAAATTAAATCAAAAAATTTATAGACATCATTCTGGCTACATTGGAGGAATGAAAGAAGTTCCTGCTAATGTAATGCTTGAAAAAAATCCAGAAAAAGCTATGCTTTTAGCTATTAAAGGAATGTTACCTCATAATTCTTTAGGAAGAAGTCAACTTAAAAAGTTAAGAGTATATGCAGGAAATGAACATGAAAATCAAGCACAAAAACCAGAAGTATGGGAGGTAAAGTAAAATGGCTAAAAAAGAAAATATAGTTTTCTATGGTACTGGTAGAAGAAAAAGTTCTATTGCTAGAGTAAGATTAGTTGAAGGTACCGGAAAAATAACAATTAATGGTAAAGATATTGATGAATTTTTCGGATTAGAAACTTTAAAAGTTATTGCAAGACAACCACTTACAGTTACTAATACAACATCTAAATATGATGTTATTGCTACTGTAAAAGGTGGAGGTTTTACAGGTCAAGCTGGAGCTGTTCGCCATGGTATTGCAAGAGCATTAAATGAAGCTAATAGTGAATATAGACCAGCATTAAAATCAAATGGTTTCTTAACAAGAGATCCTCGTATGAAAGAAAGAAAAAAATATGGTCTTAAGAAGGCTAGGAAGGCCCCTCAGTTCTCAAAGAGGTAAGCAAAACCAAAAACGCTGTTATTTTCAACAGCGTTCTTTTTATTGAAAAAATTATTATTGCATTACTTCCATTGCATCATTTTCAGGATTTAAACCATCTAAATCATAATAAGTTTCTGGAATATGTCCAACAATTATATTTTCCATAAGTAAAACTTGGTTTGAAATATCTTTTGCTATATCTTTAAATGGAGTTAATATTTCAACCTTACAATTTACTTGTAAATATATTCTATGCAAAGTTTGGTTAATACCTTGTGTTATAAACTCGCTTTTTAAGTCAGTTTCAACATTTCCAATTGGTGTTATTCTTATTTTTATGCCAGGTCCTTTTCCTGCTAATAACTTAAAACCTGTAAAACTTCCGAAGTGCTATTTCAACATTCTCTTTCCCCCTCTCATTTATCTCTTGTTGAATTTTATTTGCTATATCAGAAATAATTTCATTAATATAAACTACATTTGACTTTATCATTGTAATGTTACCCTCTTTATCTTTTTCTATTGTATATAATTCATCATAATTATGGTTTTTCATGACTAAAGTTGCCTGTTCGTTAGAAATTACAGTTGCTATTGATTTTGCTCTATTTTCACATAGACTATCAAATATAGGAAAAATGGCATCTAAAATGAACTTAGATGTAGCAAATGCTATAATTAAAATGACTATCAATGTAGTCATTTTTTTTGCTTTTGCATTTTTAGTTATTAATATTTTAGGTATTTTAATTCTTCGTCTTGAATAAATTTTATACATATTGAATTCCTGTTTTCACATAGCGAGGAATAAACAATTTTTGTCCAATATCAATTTTATCTGCATCTTCAATTCCATTAGTTCTTACAATATCATCAACTGTACTTCCATACCTTTTAGCAATTTGCCACAAAGTGTCACCTTTTTTTACAATATACAAAACAATACTATAATCTTGTGCTTCCCTTTCTCCATTTGTTTGAATTTCATTCATAATATTCATACTTGTGTTTCTATACATATTATTATTCATTAATAAATCAATATTGGCTGTTACCATACCATTTTCTTGAATAATGCAATCTTGGTTTGTAACTTCAATATCCAATTTACTGTTCAAATTCTCACCATCTTGTATGTCATCTACAACATATTCAAAAGGTATTTGGCTATTGCGCATTTCCATTTGTAAGTCCTGATCTGCTAGCATAAAAGTTATTTCTAGGTTACCTGTATAAATAATTCGATTTGTTAAATTTTCTTGTTTGTCAATAACTGGAGTTACACTAATTTCAATTATATTTTTGTTTTCAATTCCTTCAAGTTGTATGTTTTCTCTAATTTGTTTTGACTCTTGACGATTTTGTTTATTAGTTATTGTATTAATTTTCTTTTTGTTAAATTCTAAATTTTCACAAGGGCTATACATATCTTGTATTAAATTAATTTGTTTTTCTTCATACACCATAGCCATAACTCCAATTTCTAGTTCTATATAAATTGAATGTTCTTCTGTTGAATTTGGCTTTATAACTACATTTTTTATTTCATAGTCTAAATCACATATATTTTCTTCTGTAACATTTGGTATATCAATAAAACCAACCACCGGTATTTTTGTTTCTACTGTGCTTACTCTATTGTCCTCTGTTAAATACATCAATTTAATCCTTGCTTCCGATTTTGCCAAAATTTTATTATAACTTAACTTTACATCTTTGCTAACAATATCCATGTTTACTTTAAGTATTTCTGCTAGATTATCAATATTATTAATAGAAATATTGTCTTTTGCATATATTTTGTTTTCTCCCATTCCTACTAATGAATTAACACTTAAATCTTCTTTTAACATTTGTATGCCTTCTGCATTTTGTAAATCATTTACTATCTCTACTTCTTCTTTATCATATAGTTTGATGTCCACTTCTAAAGTAGCTTTAATTCCTATTTTTCGCCCATTTATAACTTTACATTCAATAGTTTTTAGTTTAGCTTGCACAACTGTTTCCATTCCTTCTTGACTATTTGGAACAGAAATAGTTTCTGAAAAATCTAGGCTTGTATTTATTCCCCTTACCTTATCTTGTGTGTCATCTGCTAAATACATAATATATGTATTTATATTTCCATCTATCCTTACCTTTTCATCTAAAGCTTCTTTTTTATAAACACATACAATCCCACTTGTACAAATTGTATTCAAAATATCTGGCTTTGAATCTGGTACAATCATATCTCCTTCTACCATTATGATGTCTTTTTTAGCTGCTATTAATTTATTTACACATAAATTCTCATTTATTGTTTCTAAAACCATTTGGTTTACCTCCTTCTTTTTTCTTTATACATGTATATTGAAAAAAAATTAATTTATGCTATATAAACACAAAAAAATGGAATTAAAACTTTTTATAGTCTTAATTCCATACTTGTTTATTACCTTTATAGTATTGTTTTTTTCTTTTTTGTTTCGATAGGTGGTGGTATTAATGGTGAATAAGAATCTCCATCAAAAACCTCTACTTCTACTGTTCTTGTTAATACATCTGTATAACTATAAGTAACATTTCTATCATTTTCTTCATATTTTACTACGAAAATATTTGGATAGGCTTTTTCTATTGTAGCTTCTTTTTCAAAGGCTTTACTTCTTCCTAAAGAACCTTTGACTATTATCTTTTGACCCACTTTCTCTATGATGTCTGTTTTTAGATTTGCAATATCATTACGACAAATCATGCTATCACCTCTCCCTTAAGTTGGCTTGATTATAGCATTTTTTGCATAAATTGTCAAAAAAAGTAGGTGTATGTCAAAGTTCTGTGTTTCGCTTTTTTCAGTACTTTCACAGTTTATTTTTTGGTTTTTTACAGTTTTGTTACAATTATATTACAAAAATATTAAGTTAGTTTATTTTTATAAATTAATTAATTTTTTATATTTCTCTTATCATTTTTCCATTTGCTCCAATTCCACTAACACCATTTTTCCCATCTCTTAACTCTTTTGCAATATCATCAATTGTCACATATTTATATCTTTCTGTGAGAGCAATTTTCTCTGCAATTACTAAAGGATCTAAAAAATCTATCAAAATCCTTGCTGGTGAAGAAGCAAAGTTTGCCCCTGCAGATATTATAGCTTCAAAGTAACTTTGGCAAGCACCTGCAAAAATTACAAGGTGATTATTTGTTTCTTTGTCATATCTTCTCGCTTCTTTTACAGTTTGAATAAAATATTTAGAATTCCTGTAATTGTAAATATTATGATAATCTGTCCCTCTTTTTATCATTCCATCATGTCCAGTAATTACTAATATATCTGGATTATAGGTCTGTAATAAACGATATATTACTTTTGGTTGTCTATATTCTGGTATGTTTTTTACAATAGCATTGACTCCTACTTTTTTGTAATAATAATAAGATTTCTCACTATATTTTTTGTCTCCGTCTAGATGTAGAATTTTACCAGTTATTATTTTCTCCGTATTTCTTTTGTTATTACTTAATATCCCTATTTGATAACCTTCACTACTTTCTTTGTCTTTTGTTTGCAAAATTTTATTGTTCATTTTATCGTGTAACTTAGCAATTTTTTTATTGATTATATTTTTATCTACAATTTCTAAGTCTTCTATGGGACTATCTGCCTCTATTCTATCTATTAAACCCTTGAGAATTGCAATTGTCTCTTTATTTGTATAGATGATATTTTTTACTGTGAATATGATGTCTTTACCATAAGATTTTCTGGCTACAATATCACCTTTTTTTATTTTTTTCATTTCTTCTCACCTCTAATTTTGGGCTATTATATTCTATGTTGAAAATTGTTGATTAGTGACGAAAAAAGATTATGGGTTATTTCCCATAATCTTTTTTTCTTTTAAATGACTGTATTTTAATTTTGTTGCCATTCCTCCTCTCATATGTCTTTCTGCTTTGTTTTCATCTAAAATTACTCTAACTTCTTTGGCTAAACTAGGGTTTATTTTCTTGAGTCTTTCAGAAACGTCTTTGTGTACTGTTGATTTGGAAATTCCAAATTTTTTTGCTGCCCCTCTCACTGTATCTTTTGAATCTATAATATAATGTGCTAAGCTAATTGCACGCTCATCAATTGATATACTCTTCATAAAGCAAACCCCCATATGAATACTTTTGTTTAATTGTATTCTTTATATGAGGGTGTTAGAACTTTAAAATTTTTATTGAATTTATACATCTTTTTTATTATTATAGATTTTATCCAACAATTCATCTGGATAATTTTTATCTAAAAATTCATCAATTGGACCATTAGCTGGTATATTTTCTCGCCTTTCTAATTGACGACTTCCTGCCATGCAAGATATGGTAATATCAAAAATCATAAATAGTACAGCAAATA
Source organism: uncultured Clostridia bacterium (assembly GCA_947626925.1). Lineage (GTDB taxonomy): Bacteria > Bacillota > Clostridia > TANB77 > CAG-508 > CAG-269. The sequence goes on from CANQTU010000009.1 coordinate 5,467, forward strand.
TAGTGATAATTCGTACTACTTTTTTTTCAATTAATGGCGTCATTTTTTCAACAAGTGGATAAACAACTTTCAAAAATACTACTGCAATGCCACCCCAATATATGCAATATAACAAGCAAATTCTTCCATTCAAGTTCATAAAAAAGTCTGAATAATCCCAAGAGATAGTTCCAAAAAATATTTCTTGCAAAAAAGAAGCAATATATTCAAGAACTCCTCCCATAATCATACCTGAAAAGAATGCTTTTTTAGGTTCTTTAATATTTGAAATTAAAATGCAATATGCTACGGCAGCAACACCATAAATTTGTATAAAAGGTCCATAAATTAAGCCTTGCCTTATAGATAAAGTTCCTTTATAAATTAGTTCATACAACATCTCTACAACAAAGCCAAATATACTCCCTAATACAAATATCCAAAATAATTTTATTATACCATTTAAAATCTTCTTTTTCGTGTTCATATAATTATTATATACCAGTAATATTAAAAATGGAAGTATTATTTCTAAAATAATACATATTATTAAGCTGTGAATTGTAACAATAGTTTTAAATATGATATAATTATTGTGTATGGAGGTAATTTATGTTAAAAATCAATAGTTTAGCCATTAGGAAAAATTTAACTGAATATGAAGTTTTTGAATTTGCAATTAATAAATATTCTATAAAAAAAGATGATATTATAGACTGGCATATTGTACGTAAATCAATTGATGCTAGGCGAAAAGATGATGTGCATTATACATATTCTATTGAGATTCAAGTAAAAGATGAAAAGAAATATAAAAAATTAGAAAAAGTAAAAAAGACTGAAATGCCAAATATTAAAATAAAAACAAATTTAAATACACGTCCTATTATTATCGGGTGTGGTCCTGCAGGTCTTTTTAGCGCTTTTATTTTAGTTGAAAATGGTATAAAACCTATTATAATTGAACAAGGACAACCTCTTGAAAAACGAAGTGAAAGCGTGTCCCATTTTTTAAAAACTGGTATTCTAAATTTTCGCTCTAATGTTCAATTTGGAGAAGGTGGTGCTGGCACGTTTTCTGATGGTAAATTAACAACTGGTATTCATAGTGCATTTTGTCAAAAAGTTTTAGAGACTTTTGTACGTTTTGGTGCACCAAAGCAAATTTTATATCTTTCAAAACCGCATATTGGCACTGATAAATTAATTCCAGTTATTAAAAATATGAGAGAATATATTATTAGCAAAGGTGGTGCTTTTCTTTTTGATACAAAAGTTACTGATTTTGAAATTTCTAATAATCATATTACACACCTTCATATTAGTCATAATGAAACAGAAAAAATTATTGAAGCAAAACAAGTTATTTTAGCTATTGGTCATAGTTCAAGAGATACTTTCGAAACACTATATAAACGTGGTGTTCTTATGGAAGCTAAAAACTTTTCTGTTGGTGTCCGCATAGAGCATTTACAACAATGGATTAACGAGGCACAATATGGCAATATAACTAAACTTTCTTTGCCACCTGCTGAATATAAGTTAGCATATCATACAGATAATGGCCGTTCTTGTTACACTTTTTGTATGTGCCCTGGTGGCGTAGTTATGGCTTCTTCTAGTGAAGAAAACACGGTTGTAACTAATGGTATGAGCAATTTTTTAAGAAATGGAACAAATGCCAATTCTGCAATTTTGGTTAATGTTACACCTGAAGATTTTGAAAGTAATTCTCCTTTAGCTGGAATCTATTTTCAAAAATCTTTAGAAGAAAAGGCTTTTATTTTGGGAGGCAATAATTATTTTGCACCTGTTCAACGAGTTGAAGATTTTCTAAAAAACCAAAAGACTACGTCAATTGGCATTGTAAAACCTACGTATCAACCTGGTTTTACTTTAGCTAATTTGAATGAAATTTTACCTAGTTTTGTTTGTGATACTTTAAAACAAGGAATATTATATTTTGATAGTAAACTTCATGGATTTGCTAATCCTGACAGTATTTTAACAGGAGTAGAAACTAGAAGTTCTTCTCCTGTGAGAATAATACGAAACGAAAAATTACTATCTAATATTTCTGGTATATATCCTTGTGGAGAAGGTGCTGGTTATGCTGGTGGAATTATGTCTGCTAGTGTTGATGGTATTAAATGCGCTATTAAACTATTAGAAAACAATTGTTAACAATATTTATAAAAAATATATTAACTTTTTTTATAATTGTTTTCTTAATTTATCTATAATTTCACAAAGATTTTCTAATAAAAAATCAACATCTTCTTTAATATTTTCTTCTCCAAAGGTTACTCTTAAAGAACTATGAGCTAATTCGTCTGACAAACCGATACTTTTTAATACATGTGATGGAGCAGATGTCCCTGAAGTACATGCTGAACCTGCTGATGCACAAATTCCTTTTGCATCTAAATTTAACAATAAAGCTTCTCCATCTACTGATGGAAAAGAAAAATTAGCATTTCCAGGTAACCTGTTTTCAATACTCCCGTTTAATACTGCTCCTTCAATTCTTTTTGTTACTTGTTCTATAAAATAATCTCTTAATTCTTTTAAATGTCTCATATGTTCTCTTAAATTCTTATTTGCTAATTCACATGCTTTTCCTAATCCAACCATACCTGCTACGTTTTCCGTTCCTGCTCTTTTGTCTTTTTCTTGGTGTCCACCATCTAAAATTTTTTCAAACTCTACTCCGCTTCTTACATATAATGCTCCTATTCCCTTTGGTGCATATAATTTATGTCCTGATAATGACAAACTATCAATACCCATTTTTTTTACATCAATTGGAATATTCCCACAAGCTTGAACACTATCTGTATGGAATACAATATTATACATTCTTGCAATTTTTGCTATATGTTCTATTGGCTGTATTGTTCCAATTTCATTATTTGCAAACATAATGCTAATTAAAATTGTATCATTTCTTATTGAATTTCTTAGTTGTTCTATATTAATTAACCCCTCATGGTTCACCGGCAAATAAGTTACTTCAAATCCTTGTCTTTCTAAAGTTTGACATGTATGTAGTACTGCTGGATGTTCAATTTTAGAAGTTATTATATGCCTACCTCTTTTTCTATTGGCATAAGCAATTCCTTTTATTATGGTATTGTCACTTTCAGAACCGCATCCTGTAAAATAAATTTCATTTGGATTAGCATTTATTAAATTAGCAACCTTTTTTCTTGCTTCTTCAATAGCTTTTTTTGAAATTCTTCCTATGCTATAAAGAGATGATGGATTTCCATAGTTTTCTTTAAAATATGGTAACATTTCTTCTAAAACTTCTTCTTTTACTCTTGTGGTGGCAGAATTATCAAAATACCTAATTTTCATTTTTTTCATTCCTTTCGTCTTTATATTATATTGCAGTTACTTATACAAAATGCTTTTAATTTGCTCTAAATTCTGTAACACTGCTTGATATCCATATTCATAACATTTATCTAATTTTTCGGTATCTAAAAGCCCTGTTTTATCTGTTTCTATTGTTAAAATAAAATCACTTTGTTTTAAGCTTTCTTCTGATATTTTGTTTCCCATAATATCTAGAGTTCGCATTACAATGTCCATAATGTGACTTTCTTCATTTATATCATCTGCTTTAAAATTAATAGCTATTACTTTATCTGCTCCTTGCTTCTTTACTTCTAATACAGGAATATTGTCAAGTACTCCACCATCTAGAAATTGATGCTTTTTAAAACTGCAAGGGCAAAATATTGCTGGAAAACTGCTACTTGCCCTTACTGCTTTACCTACTGAAATATCCGTAATATATTGAGTTTTATCTTTACAATCTAACGGAATTTTATTGGTAAATATATATTCTTTCGAAGCTTTAACATCCACGCTTGGAATTACTAATGGCATTTTTGTAATATCACCTATTGTTTTAATTCCTTTTTTTATTGCTACATTGTCATAAGCTTTTTCTAAGTTTTCTCCTGTTTTTAAGCCTGCTATACAAACTTTTTTGTTCATCATAAAATTTCCAATTCCCGTTATTATTGGTCCTGAATTTATTTCTGCTAATTCTTTTGCATATCGTTTAAACAAAATATATATGTAGTAAGGAGAATATCCCATAGCATATAAAGAAGCTACTAAACTTCCAGAACTAGTACCTCCAATAATATCTATTTGTATTTGGTTATCTTCTAGGGCTTTTAAAGCTCCTGCATGAGCTATTCCTCTAATCCCACCACCAGATAAAGCAATTCCAACTTTCAACAAGTACCTCCTTAAAATATTATATATTTAGTATTCACTATTATATATGAATTTAAACACAAAAAAGGTACTAAAATAGTACCTTTTTCTTTCCTACATATCATTTGTATAATAAAATTCTCCAAAACCATAAGCTACACGGTAATAACTTCCAATAAATGAAGGTTCGCTTTGTCCTGTAATTTCATAAGTAGGAGCAACAATTTCTTGCCCTTGTTCATTAACAACGCCCCATTTTCCATCTTTCTTTATAGTTGCAAATCCATATTCATTAAATTCATATGCTTTATCATATTTGTACTGTACAACTAAATTTCCGCTTCTATCTACAAATCCATATTGATTTCCTTCTACTTTTACAAATAATTTATTATTTGGGTATACCTCTGTGTTTTGCAGTTCTGTTCCTTCTTCGCTAAAATATTTTGTTTCTGTTTCATTTGCCACTTGTATATGATTATCTATTACTGTTATATTAGCATTTTGCATTTCACAAATTTTTTCCATTTTTTTATTATATATTTTTGTTGTTTTATTTTCTGTTGCAATCGTTTGGATTAGGTCTGTTCCTTGGATTTTTTGTAGAGAATCATTATTAATTTCTACCTTTACTGCTTCTTTGTCATCTAGTATTCCTAATTTTCCATTTTCATTGCTTACAATAAAATAATTATCATATAAATATTCAATATAATTATAATTTTCGCTTATTAATTGCTTTCCTTCTTGATTTATAACACCATATTTTGTTCCATTTTCATTATTAATTCTTATTTTATATTTTTCGTTACTTGTATTAATAATTGCAATATTGGTATCAACATTAGCTTGTGATCCATTGCTATTATAAACTGTAGTTCCTTGCTCATTTTGTGCATATAGGTAAATTCCTGTAATGTCTATTTGATTATATTGAACTGGAACAATAATTTTTCCCTCTAAATTTGCAATTCCATATTTTTTGCTTTTTTCTACTACAAAAACTTTATTAGTCTCATCATAACGAATTGATTGATATTGATTATCTATAATAGTTTCTTGGTTTTTATTTATTCCATATTGACCATTTTTAGCACAAATAAGATAAGCATTTTCATTTTCTTGAATTTCTGTAACTCTTGAAATTTCGTTATATTCTGTTTCTAAAACTTGTTTTCCTTTTTCATTGATGTAACCATATCTATATCCTTCTTGTGTTTTTACTGATACAATATATCCTGCATATTTATAATTATTTTCTTCAGTATAATACTCATCAGCTTTAATTTCATTGTATTTTATCTCAACTAATTCATTACCTTTAATATTAATTACACCATATAAATCACCTTGTTTTACTAATAATTCTCCCTCTTTATATGGCAAACTATCTATTTCATCATAAATTGGTTTTGTTATTTGCTTGCCTGTAAAATCAATTAAACCATATTTGCCATCTTGAGTATATTTTAATACACTTTTTTCATACATTAAATCACTTGCTATGTCTTTTAGTCTAATTGGCTCTACTTGGCTATATTGCGTAAATAACTCTTCTTGTTTTTCATTAAACACTTTTATATTTTCTTGCTGATAACATATAAATACTGCCTTTTCAGGATTAGGTATTTTTACTTCTGCATATTCAGCAGATATTACTGTTTCACCATTTCTATTTATAACACCATAATTGCTATCCTTTTTTAATACAAAATAATTGTACTGATTTATTTTTTCAATTTCATATTTTTTTCCATTTTCTTTTATAATGTAATAAACTAATCCAGATATTAAAGCTACTGCAAGCAATATAGCTATTATAATTATTACAATATATCTTTTTTTCATTTTTATTTTCCTCTTTCTATATTTTATTCTAATTTTCTGTTTCTTCTTTGTGGTTTCTGCAAGCTTTTACTTTTATAATTCTTTTATCTTCATATTCTTCAATTTTATAAGTAACTTGCTCTGTTTCTATAATTGGTGTTTCTTTGTCTTGAGGAATTCTACCTAGTTCATCTTGTAAATATCCAGATATAGTATCATAATCTCCTTCTGGGATATTTGCATCTAACAATTTATTTACATCATAAATTGTCATACTCCCACTTAATAAATACGTGTTTTCGTCTAGTTTTTCATATTCTTTTTCTTCTTTGTCATATTCATCAAAAATGTCTCCTACTAATTCTTCTAAAATATCTTCCATAGTTACTAAACCAGCTGTTCCACCATATTCATCTAAAATAATTGCTATTTGCTTTTTGTTTCTTTGTAATTCTTTGAATACTTCATTAATTAATCTGTTTTGTGAAATAAAATATGCCTCTTTAACTACATTTTTTACTTTAAAGGTTTTTTTGTTAATATTTTTTAATACATCTTTTACATATAGAATTCCTTTAATTTCGTCAATTGTTTCGTCATAAACTGGAATTCTACTGTATCTATACTCTTCTTTAGATAATTCTTGCAATAGTTCTTCATTACTAATATTAATATCAACTGCAAATATATCTTTTCTATGCCTCATAATTTCAGATACTGTTATGTCATTAAATTCAAATACATTATTAATTAGTTCTTTTTCTTCTTCTTCAATTGTTCCTTTTTCTTCTCCTTGATCTACCATCATTTTTATTTCTTCTTCAGTTACAGATTCTTCTTCGTTTTCACCTACACCAAACAGTTTTGATACAGCATTTGTAACACTTGTTAATAATTTTACAAATGGAGAAGCTATAACTGAAATTGCTCTAATTATTCCTATAGTAGCAAAAGCTATTTTTTCGTAATTTTTCATAGCAAATCTTTTTGGAACTAATTCTCCAAATATTAAAGTGAAAAATGATAATATTATTGTGATTATAACAATAGATATACTTTCCCACATTCCTATGCTAATTACTGGAGCAATTTGATATAATATCGGAGCTAGTCTTTCAGCAAATGCATCTGATGCAAATGCACTAGATAAAAATCCTGCCAAAGTTATTCCTATTTGTATTGTAGCTAAAAATTTGCTTGGCGTTTTTATCATTTTTTCTATTTGTTTTGCCTTTTTGTTTCCTTCTTTTGCCTGTGTTTCAATTTTAGCATCATTTAAAGATATGAAGGCTATTTCTGATGCTGCAAAAAATGCATTTAACGCAATTAATATAATTAGTGTTATTAATTGTGACAACATTTATTATCTACCCCTTTTGTTTTTAGTGTCGTATTTATTATATCCGTTTTCTTTTTTTTTTTCAACAAATTTGGAATTTTATTAGTATTTTTATTTGCTTGGTATATTAAGTATATAAAATAGCGCCTTAATCGGCGCTATTTTACATATTTTTTCTATTTTATTTCCTACATTATATAAAGAACAAATCTAAAAGATAGTGTCATACCTGCACCCCCATCGATGGGACCACGGCTAGATGCTGCAGCATTATGAGGGTTTCCATAGCAGTTGGCACGATTTATGTATGGTCCGTCACTTGTTCCACAGTCGTTTTTCTCGGCTACATACTCCCAATGATTTCCCTCTAAATCATATATATTACATACTTTATCTGCAATATTTTCCCCTGATTTCGCTTCATTTCCAGTTGTTCTTTTGTTATTAGAATCATATACTGTTACATCAAATGTTCTATTATTTCCATCTAGTTTTCCATCTACAAATTTCATTACTACATCCCATTGGATTCCTGAAATTAGTGCACTTTTGACATTATTATTATTTATAAATGTTTTTGCTATTGTTTTACATTCTTCTTGTTTGATATAATTCCAAACAGTTACTCCTTGTTTACTTACTAATTTTGTACTATCTGTCCATTGATCATTAGTATATGTTCCTCCCTCTGCTCCTGCCTCAAACCTTGAAATATAAAATCCACCTGCTTTTAAGACTGTTTCTTTTTCTATTTCTCCTTCTGTTTTTCCTTCTTGTTGTAATCCATTTGGTAAATAATCCACATCGTCTAATGCATGACCGTCTGAAATATAAGTATGTTCAAAAGTTCTGTCTCTCACATATTTGCTTTCATCTGTTACTGGTATCCATACAAATTGATTTCCATTTATTGCATCTTCTATTACTACTCCATTTTCTACTTCATCTGCTGTTTCACCTGATATTTGAAATCCTGCTGGTAATGTTAAAATGTCTTCATTTTCATCACTCATTTTTGTGTTGTTTGACACTTTTCCTAAAGTTTTTCCTGTTGCTAATGTATATATTGTTTTGGCTTTTGTACTTGCTTGCCCTACATTCCCTCTTTTATCTGTTACTTCTACTTTTAATTCATATTCTGTTATTTCTTTTAATCCACTATACTTATTTTTACTTTCACTTATTATTCCTGTTGTTTCTTCCCCGCCTAAATAATATTTATATCCTTTTATTCCACTTGCATCTTCTGCTTTTACTTTTACTTCTATACTTTTTCCTGTTATTTTTCCTACTTCTATTTCTACTTTTGGTCCTTCTGTATCTTCTACATTTATTGGGTCACTTATATTTCCCTCTTGGTCTACTATATATTCATTATTTGTATCTAAAAAGGTTACTTTTATATCTTGAGTTTCTTCTTCATTTGTTATTGCATTTGCATTTAAATTATTTAATTCTTCTTCTAATTCTTCTGCTGTCACATTATTGCTATTTGTTTTTTTAGACAATGCTGTTACATATGCTATTTGTATTAATTCTTTTTCTTGGGCTACTATTGTTTCGTTTTTTGCATCTTTTGCTTTTCCTATTATTCCGTTATCTCCTGTTAACATTGCTATACTTACTCCTGCTAATATTAACAAAACTATAATAGTTATAACTAGAGCTATTAATGTTATACCTTTTTGCAGTTTGTTATTTGGGTTTGTGTGTTTCACTTTCATTTTCTTTTGCTCCCTCCATATATAATTTTATATTTTTAAAATTAAAAACTCTTTTTAACACAAAAAAGATAGCAAATAACACCTATTTCTAGGTCTTATCTACTATCTTTCTTATTTCTATTTTATTTACTTTTTTATTTAGTAAACATAAGGTGTGTGTGTGTGTGTGTGTACAGCCTCAAGGCTTCTAGCTTCTATTCTTTTCATTTGTTTCCTCTTTCTAATTTTATTATCCATAGTATAACTAATATTTTGCATTATTTCAATACTTGTTACAAAATTGTAATAAAATTTTTGCTACTAATATAAAAACTTTATAGGAGTAACTTATTTTAATTTGACAATCCAATTTCTTTTAGTTATAATAAATTTCTGAAAGGAAGCGATTGCAAGTGAGTTTTACATTTGAAAGAAGAATAAATTATTATGAAACAGATAGAATGGGTGTAGTGCATCATTCAAATTACATACGTTTTTTAGAAGAAGCAAGATGTGCAATGTTAGATGCAAATAACATGCCATATTCTTCATATGAAAATCAAGATGTTATGATACCTGTTTTAGGTGCAAATTTAACATTTAAACATCATGTTACATTTGATGATGTAATTTTAATAACTCCGTTTGTAAAAGAATTTAATGGAGTTCGTTTAACAATAGGCTATAAAGTCACCGAAAAAAATACTGGTGCTTTAGTATTAACTGGAGAAACTAAACATTGTTTTACTGACACAAATTTAAAACCTGTTCGCTTACAAAATCAAATTCCAAACTTTTATGAAAAATTTATGAAATTAAAAGAAGAAGCGAAATAAAAATACAAAATTTGCCAAAAGGTTTATACCTTTTGGCATTATTTTATTTAAAGAAGATGTGTCCCTAATTGCACAAAAATGTGCAAAAAGAAACGTCCCTAACTGCACATTAGAAATATCTTTTTAATAAACCTTCAAATCCTTTTCCATGTCTTGCTTCATCTTTGCACATTTCATGTACTGTGTCATGGATAGCATCATAGCCTAATTCTTTTGCTCTTGTTGCCAATTCTTTTTTACCTTTGCAAGCTCCACATTCTGCTTCTGCTCTTAAAGTTACATTTTTCTTTGTGTCTGAATATACAACTTCTCCTAATAATTCTGCAAATTTGGCTGCATGTTCTGCTTCTTCCCAAGCATATCTTTTAAATGCTTCTGCAATTTCTGGGTAACCGTCTCTATCTGCTTGACGACTCATTGCTATGTACATACCTACTTCTGTACATTCTCCCATAAAATTGTCTTTTAGTCCTTTTACTACTTCTTCGTCTAATCCTTGTGCTACTCCTATTTTGTGTTCATCTGCATATTCACTTGCTCCTTGTGTTTCTTTTCTTTCTTCAAACATTTCTTTTCCTACTCCGCATTGTGGACATCTTTCTGGTGCTTCGTCTCCAAAATGAATGTATCCACATACTTTACATACATAAGCTTTCATGCTTTACCTCCTATTTTTATTTTAAACTTTTTTATATTTTGATTATATAAGCTTTTGATTTTTTGTCAATAGTTTTTACAAAAAAATTTCATAAAGGCCGAATATAAAAAACTGTCAACATACTAATAATAGTACATTGACAGTTATATAATTCAGTTTTCATAGCGTTCAGTCTTACATTATATAAAGTACGAGGCGGAAAGAAGTGTCGCTGAGGGCAATACCACTGCGGTCGTTACGGTAAGATGCTGGATCGTCGTAGCTGCTGTTGTAGTTGCATCCTCGAGAAACGTAAGGATAGCCGGTGTTGCAGTCATTTTTTTCAGCTACATATTCATAACAATTTCCTTCTAAATCATATATATTACATACTTTATCTGCTTCATTTTGTCCTGATGTTGCTACACTTCCAGTTTTCCTTCCTTTATCATCTTTTGTTACATTAAATGAGTTTCCTTTTCCATCATTTCTTCCATTTACAAAATCCATTACTACGTCCCATTGTATTCCTGTTATTAATCCACTTTTTACATCATTATTGTTTATAAATTTTTTTGCTTCTTTTTTACAATCTTCTTGTGCAATATAATACCATACTGTTGCTCCTTTTTTACTTACAAGCGTTGGTTTTTCTTTCCATGTAGTTTCTTCTAATTTTCCACCCTCTGCTCCTGCTTCATATCTTGATATATAAAATCCTCCTGCATTTGTTACTATTTCCTTTTCTTTTTCCCCTTCCTTTCCTTCTCCTACAGTTATTCCGTCTGGTAAATAATCTGTGTCATATTTTGCCAATTCTGAAACACTTGTATCTGCATAAGTTGTATTTCTTTTATATTCGTCTCCATTTTTTACTGGTATCCATACAAATTCATTTCCTTTACTATCTACTACTACTAACCCATCTTCAACAGAATTTTGTCCTTCTATTTGCGTTGGTGCAAATCCTGCTGGGATTGGAACTTTTATAGGGTTCCCATCTTCGTCTTTCTCTCCTGTCTCATAATCATATTTTTCTGTATTCATTGCTGCATTCATAGCTGCTAGTTTTATTTGCTCTTCTTCACTTGCTTTTTCTGTTTCTGTTTTTGCCGTTTGGGCTTTAGTTGATATACCATTATCCCCCGTTAAGGTTGCTATACTTACTCCTGCTAATATTAATAATACAATAATTGTTATTACTAAAGCTATTAGTGTAATACCCTTGTTAAACTCTTTCTTTGTTTTTCTCTTTTCTTTCTTTCCTCTCATTACAATCCTCCTTAATTCTTTCTTTTGTTTTCCCATTTTATTACTTTATTAGCATTTTATCTTTTGGTATCTCCTTTGCCTTTTCTACTATTATTCCTATTTTAAAAACACTTATACATTGCATTTTTAATTTTTTTCTAACAAGAGTTTTCTAATTTTCAATGTATCTATCATTTTTAAAATAAAATAATGGCTTATGTAAATAAGTTACTACATATTTACATTTTTGTCAATTGCTTTTTTGAAAAAAATTTTGCTTTTATAATTAATTACAAAAAAATACAAATCTTTTTAAAAATGTCTTTTATTTTTTCCATTTCTGTGATACAATACAGTAAATTTTAGGTAAATTTGTCAAAAGATGAAATGGAGGAAAAACAATGGATTTAAATAGATGTAGTAGATGTGGAAGTTTTTATGTATCTGATGGAAAGGTATGCCCTAAATGTAGTGCCAAAGATGGTTTCGAGTTTTCAGCTTTTAAATCTTATGTACAAGAAAATGGCTTCGAAAATTCTTTAAATACTATCTCAAATGAAACCGGCATTTCTGTTAAAAATTTAAATCGTTTTATGGGATATCAAGAATTTCAAGATTATCAAGAACAATTAAATCAAGTAGACAATTTACAAAACATTATTAATAATCCTAAAAATTAAAAAATAAAATGAATTAATTAATCTTCTAAAATTTAGCAGATTAATTAATTTTTACACTTTGAAAGGAAGATTTTAAAATGGAAAATGTTTTTAATATATTAGAGGAAAGAGGATATATTGAACAAATGACTCACCCACAAGAAATTAAAGAACTTTTTGGAAAAGAGTCTGTTCCTTTTTATATTGGAATTGATCCAACAGCAGACAGCTTACATGTTGGACATTTTGTTTCACTAATGGTAGCAAGTCATCTTCAAAAGCACGGTCATAAACCAATCATTTTAGTTGGTGGTGGTACAGCAACTATTGGTGATCCTTCTGGTAAAACAGATATGAGGAAATGCTTTCACGTGAAGAACTAGACCACAATGTAGAATGTATTAGAAAACAAATTGAAAAATTTGTTAGTTTTGAAGGTGAAAATGGTGCAATTATTGTTAATAATGCAGATTGGCTATTAGACTTGAAATTTATTGATTTTGTTCGCGAAATTGGAAGTTTATTTTCTGTTAATAAAATGCTAACTGCAGAATGTTATAAACAAAGATTAGAAACTGGTTTGACTTTTTTTGAAATGAGTTATATGTTAATGCAATCTTATGATTTTTTACATTTATATAATGAATATGGATGTAAACTTCAAATAGGTGGAAATGACCAATGGTCTAATATTATAGGTGGAGTTGAATTAATTCGTAAAATTGGAAAAGATGATTCTTTTGGTTTAACTTTTAAGCTTTTGACTACAAAGGAAGGCAAAAAAATGGGCAAAACTGAAAAAGGTGCTCTTTGGTTAAGCCCTGTCAAAACTTCTCCTTATGAGTTTTATCAATATTGGAGAAATGTTGAAGATAGTAGTGTTGAAAATGTATTTAAAATGCTTACTTTTATGCCAATGGATAAAATTAAAGAATTATGTTCTTACCAAGATGAAAGAATTAATAAAGCTAAAAAAATATTAGCATTTGAAATTACAAAATTAGTACATGGTGAAGATGAAGCAAACAAAGCTCAAGAGGCTTCTAATGCCTTATTTGCTGGTCAAGGTAGTATTGAAAATATGCCTACAGTAAAATTAGAATCAATGAACATATCAATTATAGATGCTATACTTGCTACACAAATTGCTCCATCAAAAGGTCAAGCAAGAACTTTAATATCACAAGGTGGAATAACATTAAATGACGAAAAGATTACTGATATTAATTATATGTTATCTAACAAAGACTTTACTGACGGATATGCTATTTTGAAAAAAGGTAAAAAAGTATTTTATAAATTAGAAAAGGAACCTACTTAAAGGTTCCTTTTATATTTTTTCTTTACCTACTTTTTTCCACAATTTCTACAATATCAGCTATATACTCTCCTAAAACTGGAATATTTAAAGTTACAATTTTTTGCAATAAAATAACTAATACAGCAGTTATAATGGTAACTCCTATTCCAATTCCTACTCCTCTACTTATACCTGCTAATATGTTTCTTTTTATTATCTCTTTTTTATTTCCGTAGCAAATAAGCCCATTCAACAAAATTTCCTTTTTGCAATGTATCACTTAAATTTTCTATTGATTTTTCTAATAAATTTATTTTTTTCTTTTTAAGCCACATAAAAAAATCCACCTTTTATCTATTATTATAGTGGATTTTTTTTATTTTTTTATTCTTATTTTTAATGTTTTATTTAATTGTTTGTGTTATTTGTATCAAAAAGTATATCATCTGTAAGATTTGTATTTATTGTACTTGTTTGATTTGTATCTTCTTCAATTTCATCTTCTATTTCTGCTTTCTTTTTGTCTTCTTCTTCTTTAACTGTTTCCAAAGAAGTAATTAAATCTTGCAGTCTTTTAATGTCTTTACCCATCATTTCCCAGTCATTATTATTACGTGAATCTGTTAAATTTTGATTAGCTTTTATAATAGCTTCTATTAGTCCTTCTATATCTTCTGTGTTTTCTACTTCAATATCAACTGCATATTGAGAAAGTAGATTTTGCAAAGCTGTTGTAAGAGTATCTCCTATTGCCACTTTATTTCCAGAGGCTACTATTACCTTTTTAAGTATTGGTACTTCTGATTCATTTAACATTGTTTGATAAATTGGCTCTACATATAATAATGTATTATTAATTGGCACTATCATCATTTGTTTAGTAAGTCTTGTTCCTGTTGTGTTTAGTGCCTCTAATTCTTGCGAAATAGCCTCATCTTCTTCTATTTGTTTATCTAATTGCATAGGACCTACCATGTTACTGTCTGCTGAAAATTTATATAATTTCAACTGATTATTGTTTCCATATGTACTTCCTACTAAATAGGAAATTATATTTTGTTTTTCATTTGGAGTATAAATTTGCACTAAACCAAATTCTTCTCCATTTTGTGTTTTTACCATTGTATAATATGGATTCATGTAGGTTCCTGTTGATTTTGTTGACCTTACACTATTATACTTAGCAATATCCCATAAATCGTCTGCTCTATATAATACATCTGGTTTTACGTTATGATATATTTTTAAGATTTCTGCTTGTACATTGTATAAGAATTTTGGATAAACAAAATGGCTAGATATATCTTCTGGTATTTCTTCATCTAAATCTACAAATAATGTGTTATAAATATTTCTATAAGCCATAGCAATTGGGTCTGTTCTATCTGTTATATAATAAGAAATTGTACCATCATAACTATCTATTATTACTTTAACAGAATTTCTTATATAATTTATATTTTCTTTTATATTATCATGTTCTATATTTGTGTATTGTGAATAAGGATAACAATTTGATGTAGTATATGCATCAATTACCCACACTATTTTTCCTTCTTCTGTTACAACTGTATATGGATTTTCGTCATAGATTAAATATGGTAATGCTTTTTTTGCTCTTTCAATTATATTTCTATTAATTAATATTTTACTATCATTTGTAATTTCTTTTGAAAATGCTAAATTTAAATCACCTTTATTTATTCCTAAAATAAGCCTATCAATAAATCCTAGTTGTAATCCTGCTTTACCTGTATATGTTGATGTGTAGTCTTCACCTTTTTCATCTGTATAATCATATTCTTGTTTATTCTTTGCATTTGTAGCAACAATTTCATCTGTTTCTAGTCCAAAGTAAATACGTGGTTGCTGTATTTCAATTTGCTCATCTTTTCCTGATACTTCTTTTTGTATGTATTGAACATTTCCTGTTTCTGTACTTTCTGTAGCAGATGCAATTATTTCTCCCATTCCATGTGTATATTCATACGTTTTATTATTATATGTTCTGCCAGAATTGGTTATTTCTCTTGGTGCTACATATACAACTTGGTCTTTGCCGTCAATCTCATATTTTGCTAAATTTGCATTTCTATATGAAAAATATCCTGTTCCTGTTTGATTATCTTCTAATGTTTTTAAAACTGCATTTTGACTTATAATTGGTATATTTTCAATAACATTACTATTTTCATCTACTTCTTCACTTGTAATGGTTCCAGAATTTGCAATATTAATTTCTTCTATATTAACTTGATAAGCATTTTTAGTGTTATTAATATTTTCTGCTATATTATCTTTTTCTTTATCTAATTCATTAGAATTTACAAATAACAAATCAAATACTATCATAACTATGAATAATACTACTAGATATCCTGGAATAACAGCTAAATTTTTTAGAACTTTATTTGTATTTCCCTCTTTGAAATATTTTAAAGCTCTATATGCAAATATGATAATAATTAGAGCAAATAATATATATCCACCTAGTTTTATTGTAGTTTCTGTCAATCCAGCACCAGTAATTTCAATATTATCATTAATAGTTATTAATTTTCCAAAAACCATATTTTGTACATTTAATATAGTCATTATTGCAATGCCAACTATAACTAATAAAATATTTCTTGTTAATTTTTTCATAAATAAACTTTGCTTTAACATTTTGCCGTCAATTCCGTCAAAGAACCTATTGAATACAATAATATAATATAATGCCATATAAATTGATAGTCCTACAAATAAAACAATAAAATATAATACTAATGTTTCTATTAAAGGTTTTTGGAATATATAATAAGCAATATCTAGTCCAAATATATTGTCTTGTATGCCAAAAGAAGTCATATTAATAACTAACATTATCTGTTTCATTAAAACTGCAGATACAACAATGCTTGCAATAGCTGATATAACTAATGCCAGTGACTTATTTAACAATTTTGGCATTTTTTTATTTTCTTTTTCAAAAAATGGTTTCAATCCTTTTTTTATACCACGGTTTGTAAAATAAATTAGAAAATATAATAATACAAAATTAACTGCCATAATAGAATATCTATATATGTTATTAGTATAAAAAATATTTATATATTGTTCTCCTAATTCTTTATATTCTAAAAAACTGCCTCTTAATTGTATGTAACTAACTGTAGCAAATATAATTAAAAATATTATAACTAATGTCATTCTTGTTTTGCTTTTGCCTTTTCTATTTCTATCTCTTGTTTCCTTTGTGTTGGCTGTATCTAATATTGTTTCTTGTTTTTTTACCGTTTTTTCGTTTTCCTCCACAAGCGTCCCTCCTTATTACAATTATATAATCGCTTTTACAAAATCACCTGAATTAAAAACTTCCATGTCATCTATTTGTTCTCCAACTCCTATAAATTTTACAGGAATTTGGTTTTCTTCTACAATTCCAATTACTACTCCACCTTTAGCTGTTCCATCTAATTTTGTCAATACTAAACCTGTTATGTTTGCTTCTTCTTTAAATGCTTTAACTTGTGAAATAGCATTTTGACCTGTTGTTCCGTCTATAACTAAAAGCACTTCTTTGTCCGCTTCTTCCATTTCTTTATTAATGACTTTTTGTATTTTATTCAGTTCGTCCATTAAATATTTCTTATTATGCAATCTTCCTGCTGTATCTACAATTAAAACATCTGCACCTTTTTCTTTTGTAATTTTGATTGCATCATAAACAACAGATGCTGGGTCTATTCCTTCTTCTCTTTTTACAATATCTGCCCCTGACCTTTTAGCCCATATTTCTAATTGTTCAACTGCGGCTGCTCTAAAGGTATCAGCTGCTGCTACAACTACTTTTTTACCGTCTTTTGCTAATCTGTTTGCTATTTTTCCAATAGATGTTGTTTTACCTACTCCATTAACTCCAACTACTAAAATTACAGCTGGTTTTGTATTTAGCTTTAAACCAATATCTGTTACATCAAGTATTTTTTGCATTTCTTCTCTTAATAATTGTTTTACTTCTTCCTCTTCTTGTACCTTTTCTTTTTTTATTCTTTGTCTTAAATTATTTATTATTTTAATAGATGTATCCATTCCAATATCAGACATTATTAAAATTTCTTCTAATTCGTCTAGGAATTCTTCGTCTACCTTATTAAAACTTTTAAATACGTTGCTTATTTTTTCATCAAAAGATGTTTTTGTTTTGTTCATTCCTTGTTTTAATTTATCAAAAAATCCCATCTTTTTCTTGTATGATATATTAATATCTTAAATATCATACGCTCCTTTCTTTTTATATAGTATAACATGTGTTAATATTATATCATTGAACTGATAGTTTTATCAAGCTTTTTAAATATCTTACTTGAAAAGTTTCTTCTTTTTTTATATAATCTAATGTAAAATTTTAAAAAGACTAACTATTAATTGTCAATAGTTTTTCCAAAAAAATTTTAAAAAAATTTTTTAGATAAAAATTTGCATG